>SOKL01000089.1 GCA_004376265.1 Candidatus Thorarchaeota archaeon | reverse complement strand
TTGTACAATTAACAATGAACGGTGACAGAAACAACAAACAAGCTAAAACTTGCGGGCTAGACGTTCATCCTCTTTATGAATGGTCATAAGGACTGATTTAGTAAACATCTTCTCGACGTTCGCACCTGTCTTAGCTGATGTTTCAATCCATTCGATATCTAACCAGCGACTCACCATTTCGCCAGCTTCACGGGGAACAGCTTGGTCATCCCGATCAACCTTATTGGCTACTAGAATTATTACTGCATGTGGACACACAGTTGTGAAATTTCTATACCATTCTGCAACATTGAGAAAAGTAGATGGTCTTGTGACATCATATACAAGGAATGCAATTGATGAACCAACCATGTATCTTGACCGAAGGTCCTTGTATGTTGGTTGACCTGCCAGATCCCAAAGGACAATCTGGGCTTTAACAACTTCGCCTTTTCTCACTTCAACATCGATGTTCTTCAATGCAATGTTCGTACCAATCGTAGCTTTGTACTTTTCACCAAAACTGTCCTCAGTGTACCGCATGATACAACTTGTCTTACCGACAGCCCCGTCCCCCAATGCAACCATCTTTAGCACATATTTGGGACCTTCTTCTTCCACATTGCACCCTTCCTATCGTCAGGCTACGATTACTAAACCTGAATTTAACCGTTCTGGGGATGGGGCAATCCTTTGAAATATCAAGATATTAGCACCGATACACTCATTGTACATTATTGTACATCATGGTACATATGTGCACAATCCTTATAAGAGAATCCGCGACGACGACTATAATCGTTTCTAGGTGTGAAAACATGACACGAGCGTGCCTTGGCCAATGGCTTCAGGGTCCTTCGCGGCCCGTTTAGTCAGTTCGCCAATTTACGCGTCCTGTGTTTCTGTGAATTCTTCTTCTCTGAGTATGATCCATGCAAATTCCCTCATTGAAATTTCTCTCCATGTAGATTGTATGATGACTGCTCAGATGAGACGCCACTTCCCAGAAACGAACAATAACACGGAGAAAATACAATGAAACATGAAACAATTAGAATACAATTGGATAGTGAGGAAACTCCCAAAAACTATCTTAATATTCTACCACATTTGAAAAACCCTCTTCCGCCGCCGCTTAATCCAGAGACTGGAGAGCCTGTAAGTCCCGATATGCTGATGGCACTGTTCCCAGTTGAATGTGTCAAGCAGGAGGTTTCGTCGGAGAAGACCATCCCAATTCCAGAAGAGGTTAGAGAAATCCTAATTAGATCCGGACGTCCTACACCCCTCCAGAGAGCGATAGGTCTAGAACGTGCCTTGAAGACACCTGCTCGTATCTATTTCAAACGAGAAGATATCTCACCTACAGGTAGCCACAAGTTGAATACAGCCGCGGCTCAAGTCTATTACGCCCAGAAGGAAGGTATCGAACGGATGGCTACTGAGACCGGCGCAGGGCAGTGGGGAAGTGCTGTCGCCTTGGCTTGTGCTTACTTTGGACTCGAAGCCATGATCTATATGGTAAGAATAAGCTATCAACAGAAACAGTATCGCGGTACACTCATGAAAACTTATGGTGCTGAGATTGTTCCGAGTCCCTCCGACAGGACTGAATACGGACGAAAGGTCAATGCTGAGAACCCAGAGCATCCTGGAACCCTAGGAATCGCAATCAGTGAAGCCATAGAAGACACCGCGAAGAACGACAACACAAAGTACACACTTGGTTCAGTACTCAATTTCGTGATGCTCCACCAGAGCGTGATTGGCCAGGAAACGATTGCCCAACTTGATAGCATCGAAGAGACTCCTGACTATGTCATCGGATGTGTTGGAGGAGGTAGCAATTTTGCAGGTATGGCATATCCATTCTTGGCTGAAGATCGATTCAAAAAGGTTGAATTCATTGCAGCTGAACCCACAGCTTGTCCCTCTCTCACAAAGGGTGAATACAAGTACGATTCTGGAGACACTGCAGGAATGACACCTCAACTGAAGATGTACTCACTCGGAGCAGACTTCGTACCACCTAAGATTCATGCAGGTGGTCTGAGGTATCACGGAGTTGCTCCAACAATCAGTGCTCTTGTCCTGGAGGGTCGAATCAAACCTCGAGCCTTCAATCAAATTGACGCACTAAATGCTGGAGTACAATTTGCCAAGTCTGAAGGGATTATACCTGCACCCGAATCTGCACATGCAATCAAGGCTGCGATTGATATTGCGTTGGAAGCGAAGAAAGAAAACAAATCTCGTGTGATTGTATTCAATCTGTCTGGACATGGACACTTCGATATGACTGCATATGGTGATTTAATGGATGGCACCTTGAATGGTGATGTTTGAGGGGCCACTATAGAAGCCTAATAATCTCCTCACAATTTGTGTAAGTGTTTTCAAAAGCCGCTGCTCCGAGCAGCGGCAACCTTCTTTTTTATTGCCTTTATATTATGAACTCGGAAGAATATTCGCAAGAGCTCGTGCTGCTCTTTGTGGACTTGAGAAGAAGGGTATTCCTGCAGATTCAAGAACTTCATGACCAGGTGGTTTTCGAGTTACCGGGGAAGCTAACACACTCACAACAGGTTTGGGTATCTTCATTACAGATTCAACAATAGCGTCGACAGGAACTCCTCCCCCAATTCCTTCTTTATAGTTTGGTGAGAATACTATCATCACTGCGTCATATTGATCCTCTGCTAGAATAAGCCTGAACGCATCTGCAAAGATTTCTGGATTCGCCCATCCCTGAGCGAGAAGGTCTATTGGATTCTTGATAGGAATCTTTACTGGCATGTTCAGCATGTTTTCTATAGATCTTGCCGTATTCTCGGAAGGTTGAGGAAGCCTGACTCCATTCAGCTCAAGTGTCTGAGCAGCTATAAGTGCTATACCAAGTGTGTGTGTGACTATTGCAACACGATTGTTAGGTGGTCTGTGCTTCCAAACACTCAGCAATCGGGCTGTATCCATCATTTCACCAACACCTGAAACCTCAATTGCTCCTGATTGCTTGAGTGCTGCTGAATAGAGTTCAGCATTTCCAGCTAAACTACCTGTGTGACTTAATGCAGCATCGCGTGACGCTGGAGTCTTTCCGACTTTGAATACAATTACAGGTTTTTCCGCTGTTGTTTTCTTTATCTCATTCACCATTTCTCTCGCGTATTCCGTTCCCTCAACGAACAAGCAGATTACTTCGGTTTCAGAATCTTGTTTCAAATATTGGATTATATCATGAAAGTCAATATTGACTCTGTTCCCCACACTTGCGAACTTTGAGATCCCTAAATCTGCATCTGCAGCACTATATACCATTAATCCTGTGACTCCACCACTCTGCCTGACGATGGCAACTGTTCCTCCCTTCAGGGGAGTCGGATGAGGGAAGAAGGTTGCATTCAAATCAATATTGCAATTTCCAGCTCCTAGACAGTTCGGTCCAATGACTGCGATTTTTCCAGCTTCTGCCACTTCTCTTACTTTTAGCTGGTGCTCTTCCCCTATTCCCCCAAGTTCCTTAAATCCAGCAGAGAAGATGATTGCACCATTCACTCCTTTTTCTGCGCATTCATTCATTGTGTTCAGGATGTAATTTGGTCCAAGAGCAATCATCGCTAAGTCAACATGTGCATCTATCTCTCCAATACTAGAGTAACATCTCATTCCATTGATTGATTTGAGACGTGGATTTACTGGAAATACATCACCTTTGAAATCCTGTAATGCCATGAGAGCGAGAGCACCAAGCTTATCTGGCTTATCCGAAGCTCCAACAACTGCAATTGACTCTGGGTTGAACAGTTTATCCAGAGATTCATTTTTCCAGCTCATTACTTAGATGCTCCTTCATACTCTGCAACAAGTTTTCTGATGGTTGCAACTATTATTTTTGAGATAGCTGTTGTTGCTTCATCGAAGTTATTCATTTCAACAATGGAGAGATTCGCATCTTGAGATAGTTTCATCATATACCTTTGAATTGCTCTAGTTCCCTCATATTCTCGTTCTCGCGTTTCGATATCCTCTGATACAGTTCTCAGTTTACCTGTAATGTGCTTGTTCAAGAACATTGTCTTGTGAGTTTCATCATTGGGATGGATTAGTACCTCGATCACACCAGGGCTCAACTTCTGCAATTCTCCAGGAATAATGTGAACTCCTTCAACTACTCCTGATGCACCCTCTGAAAGAATTCTCTCAGTCATGTTTGTGATTTGAGGTGTAATGATTTCACATTGGGCTAGATACCCTCTAACAACCGGGTCTAGATCTTCAGGTCCTGTCTGTCGATGAAGATGTGCTTGGTATGTGTGACAATATAACTCAGGATATTCCTCTTCATTCAAAGTACTGCGCAAAACTTGACGAACAGTGTCCGAGCTTATGAATCTCGTCGCAACAAGATCATGCACAAGTTCCAATGCAATGATTGACTTTCCATTAGCTGAAGCTCCCTCGAGTACGACTATGATTGGGGGCATCTCATGAGACACCCGCCTCATTTCCTCATACTTGGTGAGAGTTTCAAAGGTATCCCGAATAGAATTATTACACGACTCTAACGAATTGCGAACAAGATTCAGAAGAGTTTCTTCAGTTGGATTTACAGTAGAACTGAGTTTGCTTACTACATCTTGCACGATATCCGATACTTGAATATCAGGAAGTCCACTTAGTCTTAATCTACCTCTGATTACAGAGAGTGGAAATGGACTATCTACACCTCGAAATCGCAACCTCATGGGAACTGCTTCCATCTAGCAATACCATGTTCGCACCGCCTCAAAAGGACTTCCGTGCTGGGTATCCCCTAGATTCTCTTCCAGCTGTACCGCTGAATGTTCGTCCAGTTGGAGACCTGTTCCTTCTTCGCATCTTTGGTCTTCCCATGAACGGTCTACTCATGTCCATTTCCTGATTGATCTTCAAAATATCCCTTTGAGATTGTTTGAACACTCCCAAGCGTCCTCTTCCGAGATTCATACATTCATCGTAGATTTTGATGTATCCATTTACAAGCTCGTAGGTATTGCCAACCTCAACTTCACTAATGTCGTCATTCCAGAGTGTCAATGTAACAACAGCAGTAGGATCACCAACAACACAGTTGGAAACCCGATGAAACCGACCTGTACCTCGAGCAATCACTTGTCGAGTCTTTTCTTTCTCAAGAACTCTAAATCTCACATTGACAGCTCGCGACTCCACTTTTAGTTCTGCTATCGTCGTCCACTTCATTTCTTGTTCATTTGGAAACCTACTACTCTCTTGCAAAATCGATGCACGCATCCAAAGTTGCGTCCTCCTTTCAACTAAAGAACTACACACTATAGATTAGGAATGGATTTCTTTTAGAGCATGACCAAGTTGTTCCAGACCCTTCACAAGTTCTTCTTGTTCTCCTCCAAAACCAAGTCGAAAGTGACCATCTAATTCCATTGCAGAACCTGGAACTGTGAATGTCCGATACTTTGTCACTAGCAATTTACAGAGTTCGTCAGTACTTCCACCACGCTTGAGTTTCGGAGCACAGACCACACCACTCTTAGGTTCAACCCACTCTAGCCAATCCTGAGAGTCCATCCACTCTTTCAATATCTTGTAATTTGAGAACATTGATTTCCGTAACATTGAGAGGATTTTATCTTTCTTCAATAGAATCTCTTTTGCAATAGCTTCTCCGAGTGAGGAGTTGCAGATTGTAATCTGCTCCCGAATAGCTCTGATGGCTTGTATGATTGATTCATCAGCAACAGCCCAACCGATTCTAATACCTGGCACTCCCCATGTCTTAGACATGCTTGTAAGACTGATAGCTATTGGGCTCATGGTTGCAGCAAGGGGAGGTAGATTCTCAAACATGAGGTCTCTATATGTTTCATCAACCATCAGATAGGCTCCAGCGGTTTCTGCAATTTCTATTGCTTCCTTCAATTCTTCCGTGGTGATTACATTACCAGCAGGATTTCCTGGATGGGTAAGTGTTATCAGCTTGGTATTCGGTTTGACAAGTTTTCTCAAGGCATCCATATCAGGTCTGAAATCATCCTCCCATTTCAAATGGAAAAGAGACATGTCTCTACCAAGAGACCTTGGTACCTGAAAGAGAGAAGGATATGTTGGATGCTCCACAATGATGTGGTCCTTTGGTCCAACTAAATGTGCAATTACGGAGAAGTTTGCCTCACTTGCTCCTGTGGTGACAGCAACATTGTCAATTGTCTGTCCCGAATATTGCTTCACAATCTCAGCTCTTAATCCTGGATGTCCCAAGTGGTATCCATATCTAAGGTCAACATCATTCAAGTCGATGTCTAATTCCTTGATTGAGAAGAATTTCATTCCAGACTCGCCAATATCGTAGTCTACTTCAAACTGGTATTCATCAAACCACACTTCAAGTGGCATCCTTTCAAACGTCATTGGCCATCCTCAATGAGATACACAGGCTTCCCATGATAAATAGATTCGTGAATTGACAATTGGGACTCTATCTTGAACACACTATTGATAAAGTGCCAAAGAACAAGAGTTCACACTGTCGATAAGGGGAACGAGAGAGTAGAGTAGCTCAGTGGCTTAAATTCATCTAACAAAACCCTTTAAGACGGTGAAGACACTCGTTGTTTCTAAGTGCATTTGTCGGAGATGGATGCTATATGAAACGGTCACCCTCACGCCTACTGTTAATTGGATTCATGACGATGTTTCTTGTCATGATAGTCGGAGGAAATGTTGTATCGGTTGATGCGCAATTTCCAGACGCAGATTGGATTGAAGATCCAACTGATAGATTACACGTGTTATTTTCTCTTGATGGTCAGAATGTCAAACATCACGATGAGGACACTCCGATCCTGCTGAATATGGAGGCACCAATGGATCTCTATTTGCAGATCAATGTAACAGGTTCACAGAATTTGAATATCAGCGGATCTATCACTTTTTGGTATCAGGGGATAGCATTATTCCCCATCCAGATAGTGGAACCAGTGACAAATAACACTTGGATCTCGGTCGACCCTGGTTTTCCAATTGATCCGATTTCTGCTCCTATTGACTTCTCACAAATGATGTCACTTGGACCGATCACTTTAGCAACAGGTAAGTTTGAGGCAACTGTCGATTTCCATTATTATGTTGAGGGGAATACAACTCTTAATCTAGTTCAGCACAGGTTTGCATTTCTGATACCTGCAGATTTCATTAGTGTGATAACATCTGTGACTGGTATCTCTGCTACTGTTGCTACTGTTGGTGCCGTATTTGGAATGAGCCAAGGTTTCATGGCTCTATGGGATGGTCTGAAGACTGCATACAAACTGAGAGGAATTCAGAAGAAAGCATCAGAACTTCGTTCATTACCAAATCTCACTGTTCTTAGTTCTTTGCCTCTATTATTCACGATGCTTGACAGTATGAAGAAAAAGAAGAAAGAGGGAAGGGAAGATAGTGGAGTCAGTGAATACATAGTCCGACAAAGACTGAGAGAAGTAGCTCCAGATGCTTGGCAAGTCGACAAGTGTCCAAAATGCAAACGGAAATGGAACACGAAGCTAGACATGTGCAAGAAATGTGAATTCACTCAGGACGATGCTCGAGTCGAGTATGCAGATCTCCTTGCCTCAAAGGTGCCCGTTGCCATCAGGTGGTTAGGCAAGAAGAAATCGTCTGATGTTAAGAGCTTGGCAAAGAAGACAAAATCAACCCAGTACAATGCTGGAGTGATTGCTGCGGCAATGGTTGATACTGAATTGACAGAGATCACAAAGGTTGGAACACCGCTACGAAGCTTTGTGATGAACATTGCTGGTCTTGCATTTTTGATGGTCACCTGGCAGCAGTTACTTGGTGACAGTTCAAGTCAATGGCAAACCACAATCACTATTGTGGGTGCTGCTATGTCTTTGGCGATTATCATTGCTCTCTATATCAGCAGAAGGACCCAGATTGCGAAATTCGTTGCCGATCAGGATGCTGGCAAAAAGATGTTGCCTACTGAAGAAGAAACAGCTGCTGAAAAAGAAGATGAAGCCACGGAAGAGACTGAAGTAGATGCAGAGGGTGATGCAGAACCTGAGGCTGTACCTGAACCAGAATCTGAGCTAGAACCTGAACGCGAGGAGGAAATTACAGATTTAAAGGAAGTAGCTGATGAGGATGAAACTACACCAGCTGAACCTTTGGATGAAACTCATGATGAAGAAGATGTAGAGGTTTCTGAAGACGAAGTTAAAGAGAATTCCGAAGAGGAGTCTGAGGAAGACACCTCTGAAGATGAGTAGATAGTTTCCAATAGTGTTGGAGCGATTGGCGGCCCAGGATAAGGCCGCCTTACGATTTCTTTTAGTCCTATTGCTTAATCAGGTTTCCATAGGTGCTACTGGAACTTTTCCTCTTGAAATCCTGCTAAATATCTGAATAATCTTAGATGATATGAAAGGTATCACAACCAAGAATGCTACTGGAAGGAGTATGATTATTCCAAGTTCCCAGCTTGCCAAGAAATCCATGCTCATTACGGTGGTTGCCCCAACGACGACAAGGAACATCAAAAACTTGATTCTGATTGAAGAGCTAAACCTCCCGACCATTGTTGTCTTTTCATCCTCCACAACTCCAGTGGGAGTACCAGCGTCTTCCATCATAACAATCTTCTTGAGACCCTTACTCACTTCTCTGTAAAGGTTCACGACAACCACTAGGATCGAAGATAAGTACGCTGCGAAGATTGTTGTCATGATGGTCGGAATTGATAGGTCTCCAATTGCAATAGATTGGTCAATGATTTTTGCTTCGAACCAATTAATTTCTACTCCGTAGATTAGTATCATTAAGATTACGACAGGCACAAACACTAGATGCCAGAGACCTAGGACCATCCTCTTCCTACTTAGTGCCCCTCTTACAAGAACGGCCGACATTGCATCTCGGTACAACCATAGACCGTATAGAAGTACAGAACCACCAAGAAGAGCAACAGTAAGTACGAGGGCGAGCCCATACTCACCGGATTGGTACATGCCATATGATGATACAATTCCTATGCCACTTGCTAACGCAATTACTAGATACAGTCTATCTAAATTCCTAACAGATTTCTTGAGTCCTTCCTTGGACTTGTCATCGACACGCATTGATGACGATATTCTGAAGTATATCACCATTCCAATCAAGCTCAAAAAGAAGGATGCTCCTATTCCTAGTCCGATTACTTCAAGAGAAATCTGACTGAAATCTGGAGTTGCTGGATCTATGTAGACTTGTGCTATCATATTTGATGGTATAACGAACTCTCCAAAAGCTTCCACTGTCACATTGATTAATCCATAGCCCTCTGTTAGTGGGACTTGTGGGATCAAAATGTCGTACTCGCCGATCTGACCAGTTGGCATCGCCACCATGGGCGGCATGTTCATCATTGAAATGATCACATCAAGATCTGGAACGGGATTGCCATAGATGTCATAGACCTCCACAGATACTAAGAGAGGTTGACCTTGGATTGGTTCCTCTGGACTGAATGATACAAAGAACGTCAGATTCCCAAACACTTCAAATTCAACTTCTGTGATTAGATCTCCAACAATACTAGTTGATTCAACTCGCAGGTAGAAAGTGTGATTTCCTAATCCTAGGTTGACGGTGTGATCAAAGTTATAGCGGCCAGGGATAGCACTTTCGACAAGTCCAAATCCTCTGGGTCCGCTATCTAGGTGCACATTTGCTCCCTGTACTGGTGCGCCATATTGATCAACAATATCGAACCATGCTGAGACAACCTCATCTTGACGGACTGCTGCAGGAAAATCTGTATTGACAATCAACGAGGTTGCTTCGATTCGAACTGTGATTTCTCTTGCTTCGTAACTAGTGATTACAGAAAATGGGTGAGTTGCTGAAGCTTCAGCAATATGAATTCCTGCTTCAAGTCGTACTTCTGGATAATCAACCACATAATCTAAACCAGATTGTGTTGCTATTTTATCCACACCTCCAAGACTGACTGCCACTGTTGCATCCTCAACAAATTGATCAAGATTGTTGAAAACTCTGACACGTATGCTCATGTTTTCTCCTTGGATTACTAATGGAGGAGTTTCGATTTCAACACGGAGCACACTTCTCACCGTCACCGCATCAATGAACAATTCCTCATATTGGTGGTAGTATTCATGATCGATGGAGACGCTCAGATTAGCATAACCCATAGGCCAACCTGCATCAGTAACTCCCCAATATTGTTGTGTGAGCCATCCATAATAGAGAGCGAATGTGTTGAATTCAGGTCCTCCTGAGGTCATATAGTGTATGTTCAGATAGACTGAGGCATCCGTGATATTTTCACCATAGATATTCAAAACTTTGACATTTGCATCGAACTGTTGTCTCTGTTCAACCTCTGGTACTTGTAATTCTACAGTTACATCCAAGACATAGTGAGTATCAAGATTTCTTATTGCACCAAGTGTGAAGTTTGTAACAGTGGAGATGGGATAAGCAAAGATCTCTTCGCCAGGAATCGAATCGATATTACCAAGAAGTAATGGATTGTAGACCTCTCCCACTCTAACTGTCCACTCCACCTCTCCAGTGAATGATACTTGGGTTAGAAGCTCGTCCTGATCAGTGAACAAGATGAACTCATCCTGAGTGTCACCATCAAAGTCAGTGATTATTGCACTAAGGGGCTCTGCCCCGGTCACAGGTACTGACCATATTGGTGAGAGAGTTGAACCTGGGTCAGTAAGTAATAATTCTCCCGCCAACTTTAGGAACAACTCATCCGATTCATCTCCAGAAACATCAACTGGATGAAGTAATGAGATGGGCTGATGAGGTGTCTGGTAGACAGGTGTGTCGTTTACATTTGTCGTTGAGCTGTCAAAAATATAGACACGTCCTGTTGGATCAGAAGCATTCCAGTAAGTGAAACCTGCCACAAATTGATTCTCTCCTGTGGTAGCGTTGTACATGGTGCTAATACCTGCAACTTCCATATTGGGTAACGCACTCATGTTAATTGCCAATGAGTGTGAATAGACCAAGTTGGTTGACAAGATGTCAATTTGTTTAAACCCTCTGATGATGCCAATATACCCAGATGGAGCGCCACTTGCAACAGCAAAACCAAAGACTCGATATCTGTTGTTGCCACTTTGTGGAAGGTCTACACTTGTCCAACTGAGATCAGAGTCCATCTTGATGACATTGTAGGGTTGAGTGTCAGAAACTAGGAATAACTCTTGATTACCGTCTCCGTCATCGTCGAATACACCTAGGTAGTTGAAGCTCTTGTATGAATATGGTACTGTACCATTTCCCATGAGAGAGAAATTACTACCATGAAATACAGTGTACCTTAGGATTCCGCTTACATTCCAATGGTAGTCTAAGACTATGATATCTTGAATATTGTCGCCATCTAACATCGCCGTGAAGACGGCAAAATTATCGAAACCTATTCCACTAGGATTCACAATTGTAAGAGAATCATATATTGCTCCACCTTGGGAATATTTGACGAGAGTAAGGTCCAAGTCTCCTCCTGCCCTCTCAATAGTGTAGATTGCAGGTCGACCATCAGAGAGATTACCAATGTCCGACTGGTGGATTCTCTTATCCAGATGATCAGTTTCAGTCTTGTCGATCTGCCAGACGAAATCACCAGACACGGAAAACACCTGTGGATGAGTTGCGTTTCCTATTTCCCCTGTATTTAGATAACTGTCTTGAATCTCAATATAGTATTCATAATCTCCAGGAACCAAATCGCCAATGATTGCATAATACAACCCTTCTGTTGATGAAGCGAACATCTCATCCTGAGGTTGATACCATAGACTACCTCCTGGAGGTTTCATCCAAATATCTGCATATTCAAGACTAGAGGTTTCATTGACCTGAACTTCAACTGTGATATAATCGTCAAGAGTAGTTGGATGAACAGGGTCTAATGGCAGTAGTTCGATTGATGGGTTCGTTCTATCACTCAATATCAGAAACACATCACTAAATACCCTGCAAAAGACATCATCTCTATTATCTTGATTTGCATCAAAAACGATTATTTGAGATGCTGAAAAAATTTGAATATCTATCAGATATTCTAGATTTGCATAATTGCCATCTGAACCACGGATGATACCGAGTGCTCCCACAGTTGTTCCAAGAGCCACGTCCTGAATAGCATCAGCATCCATGTATCCGACTGCGACAGTCTTTGAACTATGAGTAAAGACGTTGTCAACCTCTCGAATCGGAGAACCGTCATTGCCATCTCTGAAATATGCCTTCTCTTGA
This sequence comes from Candidatus Thorarchaeota archaeon, assembly GCA_004376265.1. Lineage (GTDB taxonomy): Archaea > Asgardarchaeota > Thorarchaeia > Thorarchaeales > Thorarchaeaceae > SMTZ1-45. Next base: position 85 of record SOKL01000089.1, on the reverse strand, counting down.
TCTCTACTGATAACTACAATGTCATCCTGAGAATCAACATTGAAGTCGCCAGTTTCAATGAATCTGGTATTATTACCCAACGGAT
>SOKL01000018.1 GCA_004376265.1 Candidatus Thorarchaeota archaeon | reverse complement strand
TCTCAGAAAAATTAGGTATTCCACTTCCTCATTGGATTCCGATTCTTTGTCTGACCTTAGGATATGCATTGAACGAGAGAACACTTGGTCCCCCAAGGCAAGCACCTGAGGAAATAGCATTCTTGAACAAATGGGGTATACCATTCAAGGGGAGAAAATAATGAGCGGCCTAGAAACACTCCGCACAAGTTTTATCGCACTTCTAGATGGGTTCTGGTGGGGGCTTAGAGATAACACAGGACCACTGTCAATGTACGAGGGATATGCCCGAGGATTCAATCAGATGGGTCTCGAAGTTGCTGAGAAAATTGGAGGAAAAGGAGCATTAGCTGCATCAAAGATCGCAGGTCAGCTCTTCGATGCAATTGGCCTCGATGTAATAGTGGATGAAACGAAAATAACTGTGAAGAAGTGTCCTTTATTGGACAGAATTCTTGAAAAAGGTCTTGAATATGCATTCCATATAGAGGAAATCTGTTGGATGCCCATGCTTGAAGGTATTGGAACGAAGACTGGTGCAAAACCAGAGATGGATTCAGCCCTACGGCTTGTACATAATGCGAAAACAAGTGCGTAATATAAGAAGGGCAAGACAAAAGCGGCTCTAGACAAAGGTCAGATAACTAATGAAGAGTATGATAAGGAAATAGTTATGCTGGAACAGCGTATAGAGAATGCACCAAAGTTTGGTCTTTACCGATTCAAATAGATGAAACCCAGGCAGGAAAGAACAAATGGAAAATCTAGAGAAAGCAGGACTTGCCGTCAACTACAACAAAGTACCTGATACTAAATCAAAGTCGCTACCCAAACGAGTCTTCATTTGGGATGAAACTCTGAGAGATGGAGAACAGACTCCAGGTGTCGCCCTTACAATAGATGAGAAGATAGAAATCGCCAAGAAACTCGATGAGGTCGGTACAGCGATTGTTGCAGTTGGATTCCCTGCAGTCAGTGAGGAAGAGAAGAAGGCTGTCGCTGCGATAGCGAAGGAAGGTCTTAGCAATGCATCAGTTGCTGCACCAGCACGTGCAGTAATTCCGGATATTGAAGCGTGCATTGAGGCGGGTGTGGACGAAGTCCCGATATTCATCGCTACATCTGACTTCAGATTGAAGTATCAGCTCAGAATGACCCGAGAAGAGATGCTTGAACGACTCACAGAATGTATAGAGTTCGGGAAAGAACACGGTCTTATTATTGACTATATCGCGGAGGATGCCACACGTAGTGACATGGAGTTTCTATGTAAAGCGTACAAGATTGCAATTGATGCTGGCGCGGACAAGATCTGTATAGCTGATACCGTTGGATTTGTGCGTCCAGAGGTCATGAAACATATCACTAGAGAAATCAAGAAACGTCTATGGACCAAGTCAAAGTACAAGGTCCCTATGTCCGCACATTGTCATGATGACTTCGGTCTAGCTACTGCGAACACATTAGCAGCTATTGAGGAAGGAGTAACTTATCCTCAAGTATGTGTCAATGCATACGGAGAACGAGCTGGAAACGCAGCGTTTGAGCAAATCGTTATGGCTCTAGAGGAGCTCTATGGAATCGACACAGGTGTTGAAACTGAGAAACTCTACGGTCTCTCGAAACTTGTAGAACGTCATTTTGTTGTTCCTCTACCACTCCATAGGGCAATCAGTGGCGATAATGCATTTACACATTCAAGTGGAATCCACTCGCATGGACAGCTAACACACTCCATGACTTATGAGCCAATCAGCCCGACTTTGGTTGGTAGGCGTCGAGAATTCCATCTCGGGAAATTTGTGGGTAGACACTTTGTTGAATACCTTCTGAAGATGGGAGGAGTAAGGTCAACCCCTGAGCAGACTCGCAAAATTACTGAACGAATTAAGCGTACTCATGAGGAGAGAAAAAAGACCCAATCCAAAGTTGCCTTCGATCAGATAAAGGGAGACCTCAGAGCACTCAGGACTGGTGTTTCAGAACGTGAGTTTTGGGCAATTGTTTTTGATGTGATTTGAAGATGAAAAAGAAATACCAGATCAATGGTCCATATGTTGGCGTTCTTTCAAAGAGTTGAGTATCATGACAATCTACGACCTAGGGGATAAAATACCAGAGATAGCAGAAACAGCATATGTTCATCCTCAGGCGTCAGTCATTGGTGACGTAAAGATCGGGGAGAGGGTATTCATCGCTCCAATGGCATCCATTCGAGGAGACCGTGGAAGAATTGAGATTGGAGATGAAACGAATGTCCAGGATGGTGCAGTAATCCATTCCGACCCCAGGTTCACCACCAGAATAGGCTCTCGCGTCAACATTGGGCACAATGCGACTATCCATGCTGAATCAGTCGGGGACAATGCTGCGATTGGAATGGGTGCAGTACTCATGCTGGGAAGTAAGGTGTCAGAAGGTGCAATGATAGCCAACTCTGCTCTCCTTCATATCAAGACGGAAACTGAACCAAACAAGATCTACGCGGGAGTTCCAGCCAAGTACATGAGAGATCTTGACCCAGAGGGAGCAGCTAGGAAAGCGATTGACATCTACATTGATTCCTATATCGAGAACACACGCACGTACAAAAATGACCTAAAGAATAGAAATAAATGACGCAACCCATATTCTTTTGTACATATTTAACAATAGTTAATATATGATAGAAACAATGCAAGGAAAGATAATTTCTACACAACTAGGTGAATTCTCAACAAAACAAATCATTTACGGATACATTGGTATTGAACTCTCCGATAAGACGCATATCAAGGTCAAGATTGATAGTTATACTTGGTATGAGAGTCTCGCAGTTGGAGATGAAGTTGTTCTAGAAACGCACACCCTAGCTAACACAGACATTCTAGTTGCAAGAACAATCCGATTGAAATCCAGTTTAGATATGGAATCTGAAGACCCAAGCGAAACCCAAGTTTCTGCATAATCACTTCTGAATTCGAGGGGTAACGGTTGCACTGATAGATGAGGTTATACATGAATCGGATTAGAATAGCGACTGGAGAATAATAATGGCAGAAAAGACAATCACAGGTTCAATTATTTCAACCCAATTGGGAACCATTGGTACAAAGTCTTACGGATTCATCGGTATCGAAACTGACGATAAAGAACATCTGAAGATCAAGATCGCTGCATTCACACAATATGAAACACTTGAACTTGGCAGCAGAGTGCAGGTTGTAGCTGAAAACGTGGGTAACATGGTCGTTCTCACGGCAAAGCTGATTTCACTTGCAGAGTAATCAATCAGATACACAGTATACTTTTAGCGACTGGTGTGCATCATCAGCCAATTAAGAAGAGAGGATGCAAAATGCCAGAGCTTCCATTGCGATACTACTGTTATGTATGCGGTCATTCGAATGACCTGAAGCTAGATGTCCCATTAGCCCCAAAACTCGAGAGAAGCGAGA
>SOKL01000287.1 GCA_004376265.1 Candidatus Thorarchaeota archaeon | reverse complement strand
TGAGTCGATCCATTACAAGGAGATTGCAGAAGCCTTGGCACGTGACCCGGCATCTGTTTCAGCCTCGCTCTCTATTGAATGGAAGCAAGCCCAGGAAGATAATCGACCTGCTTACTTTGTAAGGACTGGTCCGGGATTGTACCAGTACAATGATCTTTGCGAGGGGGCTGTTGATGAGGAGCTTATTTCAGAGGTTCGTGCTCGAGCTGCAGATTTCAATCGCGCAACAAGACGTGAAATGCGTATTGAAATAGCCAAGCTCAGTCTAGACGGATTCGAAGACTTGGCGAAAATTGCACTCCTTAATATTAGAGCTCGAATAGAAGAAGCTGAAGTTGTTCATAGATACAATGGGATTGTTGTACTTGTCACATCATGGCGCGATGATGGTGGACGTTCGCCTGTCGTTGTATTTGTGAAGAAATGTGGATTTGATGAGAAGATTGGTGTTGACCTTATCAGCGAAATTCGAGGTTCTCTTCCTAAATATCAGGCAAATCAAGGAGTCCTCATTACAAATGGTACCGTCACAAGCGAAGGAATACAGGAAGCACTAGGCTATCGAACGAAAAACGTGAAGGCTCTCGTACCACCCGTTCACTTATTAGATATCAATATCTTGCTCAATATCCTTATTGAGAGTCGAACTGGAGTTCGAACAAAGGGTGTTGAAGTCCTTTTACTCGACACCGACTTTTTCAAACGTTTACGACATTCAATATAGTAATTCGTCAGGCTTGCAGAGATCTCAAATCCATCATGAGCTAGGTCGAAATCTCTCTACGTAACAATAATGCAATTCTCTTTTGTCGAAATCGATTATTAATGCATAATCTTCTATCTTTAATTGATTTATTTTCTTAAAGCGGAAGTTAAATACAATTCTTCAAAGTGAGGTGTTTTATCCGTCAATTGACGTAATTACTAAGAAAACTCGGGTTATTGTGATTTATCATCAAATACTCAACTAATAATAATAACCTGATTCTTTAAATATCGGGAAATGCCAAACAGAGAACTATCACGATACGATTGTATCATGTCGTGAGAGAGAAAAAAATTAAGGAGAACAACGCAAATTGAGTGAGGAAGAAAAGCTCCTCTTCGTGCGAGAGAGCTCCGGCCTTGTAAAAGAAGTCGGTACTGGTTTTGCTCTTCTCCTTCCAATAGCACTAACACTTGGGCCGTGGTTCCAATATTTCGGACCACAGCTCTCAACATGGAATCCTGGTGCACATCTATTACCGATGTACGCACTGGGTTCAGCAGCAGTCTTCTTTGAAGCACTCGCTCTCATGTGTTTGATGCTAGCTATGCCAAGATCTGGTGCATCTTACCACTTCACTGGAAGAGGTCTGAGCCCAATTTTTGGTGTAATGGAAGGTTGGAGAAGCGTAATCACCAACCCCGTCTTTAGAGGGACTGGAAGCTTTTTCGCCGTACAGATTTTCGCAGGCGGTTTGACCGTAGTAGGAACTGCTACAGCAAATGCAGGTTTAGTAACCTTTGCAACAGCCTTAGGTTCAGACATTATTCTGCTATTCACTGCAGCTGTATTGATGATTCTCGTAGGATTCGTCTTTAGCTATCTCAGCGTAAAATGGCTGGGAATGTTTACGATAGTCCTAGGTCTCATCAGTATCGCAGCGTTGCTTATAGCAGATCTTGTTATGATATCAACACCGATTAATCAAACAGTCTGGGAGGGTACAATGGGTTCCGGAACATGGGCTCCGATTGCTGCATTTGACCCCTCGGTTGGGGATGTACTACATCCCGGTAACTTTGTCGACTTCAATCCTGGTGCGGTGGGACCTGCCCTTCTACTAGCTGTAGGAGGTATGTGGCCATACCTGATTATGCCTGTAGCGGGTGAGGTTTCGCAACCAAGTAGGAACATACCACTGAGCAACGTGGGTGGTTGGGCTGGCATTGCCGGCTTCTTCCTGTTGTCAGCATACGCAGTTGAGAGCAGCATGGGTGCAAACCTATACGGCATCAACTTTTACGGTGGTGTATTCCCAGGTTACGGCAACTACGCAGCAGTCATTCTTGGTACTAATCCACTTGCCTGGTTCGTGATATTATGTCCGATCTTTGCAAGCGTATTAGATTCACCGAGTAATGCTCTGTGGGTGACGCGACCAATGCACTCGATGGCTATGGATAGATTCTGTCCAGAAGCGTTTGCGAAAGTCCATCCGAAGTATCACGTACCACACATTACCCTGTGGTTCTGGCTGATTCTTTCAGTTGGTACTGTCGCATATGCAACATTCCTACAGGCCGTCTTCGGCACCGCACTGGCATCGCTGATCGGCGTAGCTTATACCTACGTCTTCATCCGATGGCAGATGGCGTTAGCTGCGGTATCCTTACCGTACTATCGACCAACGTTGTGGGAGAGAAGTGGAGCCTGGAAGGTCCTAGGCGTCCCATTGATTTCTATAGGTGGACTCGTATCAGGAGCGGTATTCTTCTGGGCCATAATCGCTTATGTGCCTGGACTACCCTACGAAGTCCTGTTCACAGTTCTTGTGTACTTGATCGGCCAACTGGCCTACATGTACTATGGTGCTAAGAACAAGGCTAAGGGTATCGAGATGTCCGCTATCTTTGGTCAACTACCACCAGAATAGACACAATATTAGTTGAAGAGAGCAGCAAGCTCTCTTCTTCCCTTTCTTTTTTCAACTCAATCCAGCAAATAGCAAGAAGAACTTAGACAACTGATTGGAATCTGGTTTTAGTATTCTTCTTTGAAATCATAGATGGGTGGGAACCTGTTTCTACTGGCTTTACTAGAGAATGCCTCCAGTTTGTCCCAAGTTCTGTGAAATCGGGATGGAAACGACCAAGGTCTGATCATAAGCATCTCATTAACATTATCTGAAGCATTGTAAGCATCAAAAGCGCTCTCAGCTGCTTGACTGAACTCAAGACGCTGGTCATCATCCAACACCTGTTGATTAAATATGTAAGCATCATCTTTCCATTGATAGCGAACACCAAGCTCCTCATTATCTGCGAAAACTCGTTTAACTCTCCTCCAAGGCCAGAAAGTAGACATCTGCTCCAGTCGCTCCCCAGCACCATAGAAATCTATTGCCATTCCTTCCTTGCAATAGACATAATCTGGACCTCTTTCTCTGAATTTTGCAATGGGCTTTGCTATACGTCCTTTCTTTACCCAATCATTCCACTCCGCTCTGATACGAGTATAGACTTCACAATTATCTAGCATGTATCTTACTGCGGCAGATGTTCCATGATGAGCCAGACCTGGGAGAGACGGTCTGTCAAGACGTTTTTCTATCAGTTCTCTTACAGTGGGGACATCATCGATTGGTATCGTTGTCCATATTGGAAAGACAGCTGTTCCAGATGGCATGATGTACAGAAATACCATTCCTGCTGAGTCAATTGGTTTGAATTTCCTATCTACTAGTTCTTCCCCAATTGGCCAGGTATCACCCCCCTTCGCATAATGAACATCACACACCTCGAATGAAACGATGTCTTTCCATTCGGTATCGTATCCTGCTCGATACCCTATCTTCTTCTTCTCACGAGGAAGAATGAATCTTGCATGAGTTGGATTGATCTGGAATTCGTGTCTCTTCTCACTATAAGGACAAACTCCCAGGTACTCAATATCAGGCAACGTTTCGTCTTCTGTCATTTTATCAAAATCACCTTGAAGGGGCTTCTTGCTTTGTCATGTTGACCAGTTCTTAAACGTTCTTGAAAGACATATAGAGATGGGCTCCAATAATCGATAGTATTAATTAGCTGTTCCAATGTCGCTTCGAAGAGGACAAAGGACGATGAGTCATCGGTCAAAAACTACGAAAGGAAAACCAACCTCTTTGCAGGACTTCAAATTTGATCCGACGGGATTAAGCCTGAAATTTAGTAAGAGTCTGATATCTGTGCTTGATGGTTATCGCATCAACAGGACCTATGACCTCCGCTTTGTCGACAAAGCCATGAATAAGGGTGATTTACCACAGAGTTTCACCAAACAATGGGGAACAATAAGGGGTGTTCTCCACAGGCTAGCTGCAATCGGTCCCAAAGTCCCAGGGGTGGAATCTGCCCTGAATAAGAAGCAATACATGTCTTTCTTGTCAATAGCTATGTTAACAATTGTTGTTCCTATTCTAATGATAACATGGGTATTTCAAGTAGCGTTCCTAACACCATACGCTATTCCGCTTGCATTATTAGCTGTTGCTTTAGTTATGATTAACTACCTTGTAAGTGCGTGGTTCAATCGCAAAGTGGCTTGGGCTATTTTCAACTACTTAGAATCTAATCCTGGCCTTACACAGAGAGAAAATGTAATCCTCCAGAAATGGGTTCAGGCTCTCATCGGTTATGTTGCGAGAATGATGCGAAAGGATGGCGTTGATCGTGAGAGGAATCTCATAAAGTTCTTCAATGTTGATTATGCTGGAATAGACGTTCAGAAAGAACCTTCAACATTTAGAAAACATTACGTTGTCATAATTAGGTAGTCTATTTGTGATTCTAATCCAATGTTGTATGAAGGTCTATTTGTTGAGTAGCAAACTCTCATATTCTAGACTAAATCTTCGATTGGTTTATAGTCAAGATCAAATCCAAAATGACGCGGTCCTAACACCTTAAGGCCTTCAGAACCTCTGAAGATTGACTCGCCCTTCATTCCTATCACGCTAACTTTGTCCCCTTTCTTGATGTCAGTGTTCGTGATAGGCTCCCCACTTTTAGCATCGATTATTTCGATGATGTCTGGACTCATGATCCATGGTTCATCATCCAACCAAGTCACATGGTTCTCATTCTTAAACCAGACTCTAAACTTCTCGCCCGGTTTTATTCCTGAGCCTTTGATCTCTGTTTCACCATACATGTACCCATCTCGATTCTCCCAAGTTCGTCCAACAACTTCTCCTCTGAACAGGACCCATCCACCAACATTCTCAACTATCATGTCAGCAGGGTCATCTCCAGACTCTCTACACTCACGAATCATTTTTCCAACATTGTAGCTCTTTGTCAGAGTATCTGGAATGATTGCATTATGAAAATCCTTTCCTTGAACAGGGAACGCAACATTACCTAATCTGCCCCATGCAACTTCACTGAGTCCTTTTGATATCCTTTCGCCCATTTCGTAGTTGATGACATGTTCAACAATACTCTTGTTCCCAAACCAGTCAATAAGAGCCATGGGAACCATAGAGTATCCTTTGACACAGACTGTGTTCTGACATATTTCGGGAACAGCACGTGCTGCGTAGTCACCATCCACACATGGAATACCATGCTTAACAGCAGCATCGATTGGTGCAGGTGTGTTCACTCCTCCTAACTCGAATGGAGCAACAGCAGCGAACTTAACTCCCATATGGTCTTCAAGTGTGGCCAAACCCAAAGCAAGCTCCTTCTCAAAATAGTCCCACGGAAAACGAGTTCGAAGTGCCTCTATCTCAGGTGTAGGAGGTGCTATTGTGCCGGAATAGTATGCACAGGCAACCCAGTCATTATCTTTGACTTTGCTGACGTCTACTATTTCAATGGTTTTTCCTGCATCAACATGTGGATACAGCATATTGAGGCCAAGTTGTTTATCCCCACCGCCGCCAGTTCCGAAGAATGTACAGCCGGTTGTAAGGTCTTCAACGTCAGTTCTGGTCTTTAATAAAAGAGTCATGAAATGCCATTCCCGATTTAAATTGTTAAATCTGCTTTAAGCTTGCTGCTATATATTTGCAATGGAATAGTGAAATAACCAAAGAAAAAGAGAGAAGGAAAGTGCAAGTGCACTCTCCAAAATTGAAGTGTAAATCAGAGTTCTACGCGGCCAGCTGTAACCTTGCCGTCGTCAATGTTGATAATGAAACCTTTGAGGATTCCCTCTCTATACTCTGAACCAGGATTGACACAAAGTGTTCTGCCAATTTCGCGGTATCCCACAGACTCATGAATGTGTCCGTGCATTCCAAGAAGTGGTTCATACTTTTCAATCACTGCTCTAACTGAGTGACTGCCTACCGGACCTAGAACCTCCATAGCACCGGATTTCTTTATTTGAAATCTTCATCTAGTGTCGGAGCTATATCCAGTCCAGAATTATGTGGGGGGTCATGAAAATTGCACAACAGATTGCTGTAATCATCTGTTTCGAGTCGTGCAAATTCAGCTTCGAGCTTTTCTAACATTTCTTCTTCTGAGCATTCCCGATGAGTATCCCAAGGTGTATTATTGACCCATTCGAGGCTAATCATAGGATAACCCCGTACATCAATCACTCTCTCTAGTGGGTAGACGACCCGGGGATCATTCTTGATGACTTCATCAATTGAATAGTCATCATCGTTACCAGGGTTTACAACCACCATAACATCTTCCGGAATCCTCTCATTGGCCATATCCATCCACAATTGCATTCTATTTACCATCAATTCTTGGAAGAGTTTTGTGATGGCTCCTGGAGTTTCTCTTAGTTTGGCTAGATCTTCAGGCGTTAGGATCTTCGGATAGTAACCTTCATCCTCTGTAAACTTGACAAATTTATCAAGGTCCTTCTGTTTCTTGAATTCCTTCTTTTTTCCATGTGGTTGTGCATACCATCTATCTTCTTTCTCTTGGATTATCGGCGTAATTGCCTTACCTGTAAGGTCTCCGCACATCATGGCTACATCTGCCTTGAAGACTTTGGGAGCCCTGCACATCTTTTCCCAAGTCTGTTGACTTCCGTGCGGGTCTGCTGCTAGGAATATTCTCATTTCATTACCTCAGATTCTGTGCTTATGCTAAACACAGATTGTAGATTTGACGTTCGTGGCTGGTTTAAAGTTTAATGGTTCAACGGTATCCGAGCACTTTAATAATGATATAGAAAATCTATTGTCAATGCCTGCAGTCCACAAGATATTAATGGCGATTAGCTTCAACACTTAGAATTACTCAGGCGTTTGGACACAAAGGTGAAACAACGAATGACAGAAAAATACGGCCCGATTCTTGAAGATTTCATGGACGAGGCTCTCAGGATTGAGAAGGCAGCAGCTGGATTAGATATTCCTCTTAGAATCATTGGTTGCTTAGCATTTAGACTAAAGAGTCCCGAATATAGCGATTTGCACATCGAAATGGGCCGAGAAGTTACTGATATTGACTATATGTCTTATTACAAACATCAGCAGAAAATCGTCAATCTGTTTAGAGATGATTTGGGATATCATTGGGTACCGCCAAGTTTTGCTAGAGCAAGCACTCTTCGAGACCTGTTCATTGACAAAGCCACAGGTAGAAAAATCGATGTCTTCTACGATCATTTGGAATTTTGTCACAAGATTGATTTCAAGAAAAGAAAACGATTAGAAGTTGATGAGCCAACTATACCATTGGCTGAGTTGTTTCTTGAGAAGACACAAATTGTGGAAATAAACGCAAAGGATTTGAAAGACCTAATCATCACTTTTCTAGCACACGATGTCAGTGAAGAAGAAGATGACACTACGGTAAATGGTCCGTACATTGCAAACATACTTGCTGATGATTGGGGCTTCTATTACACCGTAACAGAGAACCTAAGGAAGTTCTATAATTTTGTACCTACAGTCACTGAGATAACACAAGAACAGAAAGATCGCGTGATTGGGCAAGCTAAGAAACTCCATCAAATGATTGAAGATGCTCCAAAGTCCCGCGGTTGGAATAGACGAGCAAAGGTCGGTTCAAAGAAACGTTGGTACAAGATTGTTCATTCAATGGAAGGGACACGAAACGCCGATTAGATAATTATTGATACTCGTAGAGGTTGGTTGGTATGAAGTTGTCAAAAGAGAACGCTTACGACATGCTTACAGGTGTGGGGATATTAGGTACGGGTGGTGGTGGCGATCCGGTTTCTTTTGGGAAACCGATGGTTGACTGGGACTATCAACGAGATCGCGTCTACGAGATAACATCCCCCGAAGATATCAAAGATGATGCATTCATCGTCTGTGGCGGATATATGGGGTCTGTCAAAGCCTTCACATCAATAGGTGATATGTTGGAAGCTTGGGAAACTAGATATGAACTTCATGAAGCCATGAAGATTTCTGAACGGATAGCCGGGAAGAAAGTGGACCATCTAGTTCCGTTTGAGTTAGGTGGTACGAACACAACAGTTATGCTCTCCTTGGCTGCTAGAGTTGGGATAACAAGTGTTGATGGGGATGGGCTCGGGAGATCTGCTCCTGAGAGCCAGATGATTACATTTGTTGGTTATGGTATCGAGCTATGCCCAATGCCCGTTGTTTCCAAGAATGGAAGCATTCTAATTGTTGACAAGACTACTTCCCCCGCGCTTGCAGATGAAATTGGTCGATTCGCTGTCGTGCAGGATGGAGGTGCAGGAGCAAACAACCATTATCATCAAACAGGAGCTCAACTCAAGAAAGCTGTTATTCCCAATAGCATTTCCAAGTCAATCGAACTCGGAGCAGCGGTTCGTGATGCTAACGAGAATAAACGGAACCCGATTGATGAATTTCTAGACATAATAGGTGGCCAAGTCATAGCTCGAGGAAGAATTGAAGAGGTCAAAGGGGAAGACCGTGCAGGGCATTGGCACGTTTTGGTTAGAATAAAACCTGAGAACCTTGAGGGTCGATTTGAGGTAATAGTGAAGAACGAGTATATGATGGCCATGTACGACGGCGAACCAGTAGTAATGTTTCCCGATCTCATCTGTCTTCACTATCCAGATACAGGTCATGGTGTAATGAGTTCTGACCTCAAAGAGGGATTGGAAGTAGTTGTTACAGCTGTGCCAGCACATGAACGACTACGTTATGCTGGAAGTACTGAAATCGGAAAGAAGGCATTCTCTCCTGAGAGATATGGTCATCCCGAGCTTGAGTATAGACCCATGGAAGAGATAATAGGACGGCTTCACTAGAAACCCGAGTCACATATTTCATTGTTCCCGAAACTCAGGTAGGAGTAGGAACCATATGACAAGACTAGCTCTCATCGGCGCAACTGGTATTGACTGGTGGATTGACCCCAAGAAAAAATCTTTCGTGGACCTACATACTCCACCTGGATGTGAGATTACTAATTTTACTCCTAGGCATGGCACTCATAGTATTGAATCACTTACTGATGAAGCCTATAATGCTCCCTTCATTCTCGAACAGATAGTTCGGGCTAATGACGAGGGATATGATGTAATCGTGATAGACTGCGCATGTGATCCAATTCTTGAGGCAGCACGAGAAGTTTCCACAATACCTGTTGTTGTACCAGGAAATACTGCCTATCATCTTGCGCTCACATTAGGAACACGATTTGGAGTTATAACCGTTCAAGGTGAATCCTTGAAGAAATGTATTGAACATCGTGTTAGAAAATCTGGTTTAGAGTTCTATTGTGCTGGAGTTCGTTATTTGACGATACCAGTGCTGGATATCGCAATAAAACCAGAAACGGTTCAGAAACACATTCTTCAAGAGTGTAGGGACCTCATTCAGAATCATGGTGCTGATGTTATTGTCCTCGGCTGTACTGCATTATCCCATGAAGTCAACCTCCAACCGATTATGGATGAGCTCAATGTTCCAATTATTGATCCATGGGTAGTTGCAATCAAGACTGCATTCATGCTTGTTGAATCTGGTTTATCTCATAGCAAAATAGCCTACCCTCCACCTCCAAAGAAAAAAATCAATGAAGCTCCATGTTTGAAAGGCGCATTTGATGATGTATTAAAGCAGGAGTAGAAACTTAGTTCTGTTTGCCATCTCTTCTCAAGAAGAACACTATCAGAACCAGAATCACAACACCAAGTAACGACCACATGAGATACGGAAGTGTCAATCCAATCTGCATCAGCCAGCCACCCGCAATGGGACCGAGAAAGAGCCCTACTCCTCCCATGCTCTCAACCAACCCTGCATGCCCACCTTTCTCAATATCAGTAGCTGAAACTACTAGATATAGAGCGCCTAAATAGTTGAAGCCTACAGCTATTCCAGAAAGGATCATGGCGATGGTGAAAACACCGATATCAATGAAGAGGAATAGCATGAATCCAGATAGTGCCGAAAGTATTGCTCCTGCAATTATAGCCTGTTTCATTCGTTCTCCGGATAATCTTGCGATTACGATGAAGGTCAAAGTTCGAGCCAGATTCCATACTAATAGGAGGTTCCCAAAATCCTCCGCTGCGAAAGGATATCCTAAATCACTCAATAATAGGATATAGGATGGAAATAGTCCTAAAACTATGGTTGAAACAACACCCCATAGCATTACAGACAAATAAGATGCGATGAATAATGGGGAAGTCTTACTTACTTTTTCTACTTGAGCAGGGGTTGGAGAAGGTAGAATCCCGACATTTGATGATGATGTGACGGGTTTTCGTTTGTATCCTTGGAGAAATCCTGCAACAATCATCAGGGCGAGAATCTCTACTCCAAGTACAACAAAAATCCCCGATGTATCACCATAAGCGCCTGACAGATATGCAATCACCATTGGTGGTAGAATCATGGAAGCGCTCCATGAAGTTGAGAAATTTCCAAGTGTCGCAACTTCTGACTCAGTTTCTAGTTCGCTAACCATTCCCTCTATTGTGGGAGCAACAAATCCAAACACAAATCCCTCTAAAGCCCGAATTCCAATAAGTTGCCACGGGCTTACATACGGTAGAAGGAACAGGATAATTACAATAATGTACCCCCCTGTGGAGAGGAGGAGGGTCTTCTTACGTCCTTTACGGTCCGACAAGCGCCCTCCAATTGCAGGAGAGAACATATAGACCAGTCCAAATACACCAAAGGCTAATCCTGCCTCGAGCGGAGTCCCACCCATTTGTGTAGAGTACCAAGATGCAAAGATCTCTGTAGTTCCCAAAGTGAAAACAGTGAGAAATGCAGCGACATACCCTATCATTCTGTTTCGTTTCTTGATATCCGGTGTGAGGTCTGGTTCACCATCCACATCCAGACAGAATGGTTCCGACTCCTGCATTCACTCAAATCCTTCTACTTAAGCTGATGTGTAAACTCTTCGCCCAATATCTTTGCATTTTTAATTGGCTCTGCGCCAGGTACTGGAAATGCAACAATGGTATTTGCCCCTGCATCAATCATCTGTTGCAGTCTCTTGATGCAAGCTTCTTTGTCTCCAACGAGACAGAGCTTTTTTACAAAATCATCCGTGATGAGTTCAGATAGTAGTTTGTCGTCTTTTTTCTCTGCTGCTTCGAACATTGCTTTCGTATCCTCTGGTGTGACACCCGCATGAGCCATTAATGGACCTCCAGGCTGAGAGTGCGGTAGATACAGTTTCGAGAATTCTCGAGCAGTATTGATTGCTTTGTCTAGATCGTCATCAATAACCATTGGCATGTATACAACCATTTCGTAGTTATCCAAAGATTTTCCTACTTTCTTTGCTCCTTCTGCAACTCGCTCCCACGCATTCTTGACATAGGATGGTGTAGAGAAGATAGACAGAATGACTCCATCACCAATCTCGCCTGATAGAGCCAAGCCCATAGGTCCTTCGAAAGCCAGATAGATTGGTGCACTCTTTCGAACTGGTTTGAAGACTAGCTTGATATCTTTCGCCGTGAAGAACTTGTCTTCGTGATTGATATTCTCCCCAGTCATTATTTTCCGCACAAGGTTAACACAAGCCCGAGTCCTAGATAGTGGCTTCTTGTCATAGATTCCCATTTGGTCCATCCAGAAAGGCACTCCTGAACCCAATCCAAAAACAGTCCTCATGTTGGACATCTCGTCCAGAGTCGCAAACTCCATTGCTATCAGTGCAGGATGTCGAGAGTAGGGATTTACAACTCCTAATCCTAACCTGATTTTCTCTGTAGCCATAGCTGCAGCAGCCATGTACGGAATACCTCCTCGGAAGAAGTAATCCTCAGCGAACCAAGCTGAACCTAGACCTGATTTTTCAGCGACTTTAGCTAATTCAACTGCTTCACTGACAGGAAACACTCCTGTCATCGCTACTCCTAATTCTTTGAATCCTTTCATCATTTTCACTCTCAGTAAAAAGAAAAGAAGAGGGGTTGTCCCCTCTACTCCTTTGGAAGCATACTATGCTTCTCAAGATGATCTGCTACATCCTTAAGACCAAGCTTTTCCAGGGTCTTCCTATAAGGCCAGCTGGTCTTCAGATCCCACTCGTGCAGTGTATAGTAGTTATCTAGAGCTTCATCGAGTTCCTCTTGGGAGTTTGTAGCTCCTTTCAGAGGTCCTGAATTTGCTCCCTCATTCATGAGTCGCCAAGGAAGATTGTCATGCTTTCGCGTAGCACCTCTTGTGATATAGAATGCTTTTTAAATAGTGCAGACTCGT
>SOKL01000117.1 GCA_004376265.1 Candidatus Thorarchaeota archaeon | reverse complement strand
TCATGTTGGTTGAATTTGAAGATTTGAATGATGATGATGCTTATCAGACTGGTGAACAACTCTACTTTGCTCCACTCGCCGCATATGAGTGGACTCTTACAACTGGGTCAGTAGTAGACGGTGATGTGACTACCGAGGTATGGTTGAAATACACCAAGTCCGGCGTTCGAAGCGAACCAATGCATTTAGCAACTCCCGCGTCATTGGAGGGACCCGGTTCAGTCGAGAGGTTCTCCGATGTGACAATTCAGATATGGGCACATATCTATCTAGAGGATTATACCGGGAATGTGACAGATGATCATGGAGTGCATATCAACTTCACTGTTGCTGGCGGTTCAGAACTAAAAATGGACATTGAAATTGGTAATTTTCCATTCAGTAGTGAAAACTCAAGCATAGCCCTTCAAACACTCCATCGAGAAAATGAAGCTCTTGGTCCCAATACACACCACCACAGATTCACAACAAGGGAACGATTCCGAAACGTCACCTGCGATTCACATATGAACTGGACCACAGAGGGTGGAAACGAATCACGGTTTGAGCATATGCGACAAACTGCAATTCAGAAAATTGACTTCGTTGATGATGCAACTGGAATTGCTAAAGGATTCTTCAGCTGGGTGGATAAAGCTACTATTACTTTGCCCAATAGTGATCCAGAGGTGGTCAACGTGACCGCATCATACGCCCCGATAGGTCATGGACTAGCCGTTTACTTGGCATATCCCTACTTCGATAATGGCACCATTCTACATGATCCTTCAATAGGTCTGTATGAGGCCGGTGTACCACTGATTGATAGTCCAGTTGATGTTGTGCTTGTTGCTGGCATCGGAGGTATTGCGTTAGTGGCTATACTTGTCGTGTTGGTCCGAAAAAGATAGCCTCTCTCAAGACATATCGTTATACACTCGGGTAGTGGTCTTATCCACTACCCCCATTTTGTGACCACACGATAAGGCTTATGAAACTACATAAAACAAAACAAGTAGTTCCTGAAGTGATGTGGTAGAGTGCAACGAAAGATACTAACAATGGCTGCACTAGTTCTCATTTCCCTGTTGTTTCTTCCAGTACAGGGTGATATGCAACTCGCTCAGACGAGTGACATCATTCTAGACCCAATTGAAATCATAGCTTGGATGTCTCAAGATGGAACAACAACACTTGATCTAAGAGCTCGAACCGTAAATCAGGGTTCAGGAACTGTCACATCGTTATCATTTCGAATTGACTCTCTTGAAGTCACTATAATTGATGCATTTGTTAATAGCACAGTTTCTAGTTCAAGTGCAATCGTTCTTGACCGTTACACAGAAGTTATCGTATCTCTTCCACAGCCACTCGAAGAGAATGAATCCGTCTGGATTGACCTGACACTTGAATCTACAGACTTCCAATCAGACCCCGTTGCTGGTACTGGACTAGATCTAACAAGAGTTCGAAGTGACTTCATCTTCTACATTCGTCCACTAATAGAGTTTGCAAACTTTACTTTCACTGCGGTACTTCCCCAAGATGCAATGCTCTCTAGAGAATCTGTCGTTCCTCTCTTTCCCGAACCTTATTCGAATTTCACTGATGGCGCAACACTTGCTTTCGTCTGGTTCACTCAATCTCTGCAACCAGGACAAGAACGTGTTTTCATCATCAAGTACCAAATCCCTACTGATGAGTCAGGTACACCGCAATCATTCCTCGTCGAGTCAATAGTAATCGCACTTCTGGGTATCGTTTCTGGAATTGTAGTCACATTGGGTGGTCCAAAACTATACCATCGTATTCGAAGGATTGGGACAGTTAGATTTGTTGGAGTGACTTCTGATGAGGAAGAGGTTTTGGAAGTGATTCGAGCGAAAGGCGGTTCTTGTCCACAGAAGGACCTGTATTCGGAATTTGACATGTCGCAGGCCAAAGTAAGCTTGATTCTCAATAATTTGGAAGAACGAGGACTTGTTAAGAGATTCCGAGAAGGGCGAGAAAACGTTGTTCACCTAATGGAAGAGTGAATCCCCCATAATCGAAAGGCTTTATATCACCGCCAGAGTCTTCACCAAACGAATCATCAACTTGAGGTGGGTTCTTGAGTTCTTCAAAGAAGATTCGTGTATTAGTAGCAAAACCTGGTCTGGATGGCCATGATCGGGGTGCCAAAATTGTTGCCCGTGCATTGAGAGATGCGGGGATGGAAGTCATCTACACCGGTCTCAGGCAGACCCCTGAGATGGTTGTTAGCGCAGCAGTGGACGAAGGCGTACATTGTATCGGTCTTAGCATACTGAGTGGAGCTCATAATGCTCTTTTTCCGAGAATCATGGATCTCCTGAAAGAGGAAGGCGTGGATGATGTCTTAGTAGTTGGTGGAGGAATCATTCCTGAGGATGATATTCCAGATTTGAAAAAAGCTGGATTATCCGCAATATTTGGTCCTGGAACACCTCTGGATGAGATTGTTGAGTACATCCAGAACAATGTCAAACTCTAGTTCTTGAAATGAGAGGAACATGCTTTGCCGGTGACCGAACTTGTCAACGGGGTATTGAGTGGAAAACGCAGAGACCTGGCTCGGCTGATTTCCCTCATTGAGAATGAGGACAAGGATGCTGCTGAGGCTCTCAGTCAACTTTATCGTCACACTGGCAATGCTCACATAATTGGTGTGACTGGTCCTCCTGGATCCGGAAAAAGTTCTCTCGTGACTAAGCTAACAACAGAGTTCCGGAGTCGAGCAAAATCCATCGGAATTGTATGTGTTGACCCCTCTAGCCCCTTCACTGGAGGCGCACTTCTCGGTGATCGAATCCGTATGCAGGAACATAGTCTTGACAAAGAGGTGTACGTTCGTAGTATGGGCACACGAGGACATCTCGGAGGTTTAGCAAGAGCTACTTCTGATGCGGTGAGGGCTATTGATGCATTTGGAAAAGACATCATTTTCGTAGAGACTGTTGGTGCAGGACAGTCTGAGGTTGAAGTCATCGGTATTGCACATACTGTGATAGTCATTGACGTTCCTGGTAGCGGAGACGATATTCAAGCTATCAAGGCTGGTATCATGGAGATTGCAGATATATTTGCAGTCAATAAGATGGACATATCGGGAGCAGACAAGAAAGTCACCGAGATTAATGCAATGTTAGATCTTGATCCTCGAGAGAAGGAATGGCGACCACCGGTCATGTTGACCAATTCTCGAAATGGTGACGGTGTCAAGGAACTTGCTGATATGACTATTGACCATTTGAAATTCTTGAAAGAAAGTGGACAGTACGAACAGAAAGGTCTGAAGCGTAGTCGTGATGAACTCCGCGAACTCATGAAGTACAAACTCACACAAGAATTGTACCAGAAGCTAGAAGCTCAGCCCGAGTATGAGGACGCCATCAAGAAGATTGTGACGAGAAAAGATGATCCCTACAC
>SOKL01000301.1 GCA_004376265.1 Candidatus Thorarchaeota archaeon | reverse complement strand
GACGTTCGAGCAGTGTTCTAGTTTGATAGTGATGCTCCTCTTGTTCTGAATAGAGAGAAGTCAGATTGTCAAACAGGATTGAATATGATAGTGATCTATTTGGTAAGACGATTGGGAGCTCTTCCATGATTCCTGTGTTCAAGCAACATGTCAATTGAGAGTAGTTGGTAAGATATTTGATACAGACCTGCCTCACAAGTTTTGAGTTTAGTATTAGTCCCAGTACTCGTAAGTTTGCATTGGCATCTTGAGGAATGATTCTTACGATTCCTCCGCCATGCACAACACCTTTTGGCTTCAAGACACATCTCGGATATCTGTAATTCTTTGTAGCGACGAGAAATTCGTTCTCGAAGGATTCTTTGAGTGCAGAGTCCTGATGTAACCAGTTATCAGTATAAACCAAATATCGTTGGTCTATATGGTATCGTCGAACACTCCTACCACTCGTGATATACGGGGTGATGAACTGCGATCCAGCTTCTTTCCTTGTGTGCTCTTTAGGAATGTCACGACCCCTTACGGCTACAAGAAGATGTTTCCTACCCCTTTCAAGAATCTTACTAAAGATGTGGTCATGATATATCGGAAAGATTCCGTTTGATTTCAATACGGATAATGGAACTCGGTTAAGTTGAACCAGCTCTGGTCTGCGCGATTCCACCCGAATTTCTTGATTTGAGTTAGCCGAGTCTTTACTGCAGAATATACTCACCATCTCTAAAGTTACATCACTAAATGGACTTCCTTCATCAACAATTTTCCAGAGATTGGTTGAGTTAAGGAGAAACTCTCGAGTCTTTGTAAATTGCTTCACTCTTAAGATGCTATTCGGAATAAGAAATCCAAGATGTCCTGTATCCTCCAAGAGATCCATGGAACGAACAATGAAATGTGAAGCGCTGTTCCACGTTCCTGTTCTATTATCACCAACATTGAAGCTGTAGTAATTTGATATGAATCTTCTATCATTCATACTGAGAATGCTTCCATAGGGTGGATTCCCAACAACAATACTAAATCCCTGAGACTTTTCATAAAAAACTTGAGCGAATTCCTTCTTCCAATGAAATGAATGGGAATCATATTCTCGTTTTCCCGATGATTGAGCTTTCAACTCACCAACAAGACTGTTACCATATCTGATGTTCAAGTCCTCTCTTTTTGATGAGGTCTTCCCCCATTTTTGAAGTCGAGTCTTGCATGATTCAACTGCGTCATAATCCAAATCAACTCCATAGAGATTATTTGTAACAATCTTCAGTCGTCGATGTTTCTCTCCCTCTTTGTCTCCTAAGATACTCCGGATTTTTGTGATGAGTTCTGCAGCTGCAAGTAGAAATGCTCCTTCCCCTACTGATGGATCAAGAATTGTTATTTTTGTGAGCTCATCTAATAGTGATTTACGCTCTACAGATCCAAGACGATCAAGATCTTTTGAATTGCGAATGGTAGTATCTCCTCTTGTGGAGAGCCAAGCAAAAAGCACATCCTGCACAATCAAATCAGCAAGATAATCAGGAGTATAGAATGATCCTGTGCTCTTTTTGACAGTTCTATCAGGTTGCCGTAAATCATAGCTCGTTGCTTGACGCATAATAATGCAACTCGTTTTCGAACTGTCCTTTTCAAGATAAGAGTCCATATAACACGAACGGCCTTTGACACATAGACCACTTACATACAATGCTAACTTTATCCTTTAGGTCTTTATAGGATGATAAGTCTGGGTGTTTTAGTTCACAAAAAGAGAATCGTGTGGACGGAGTTATCCGCCCACGCGGGATTTAATTATCCTACTTTGGATCCACAGTTTGGACAGAACTTGGCTCCACTAAGAGCAGTGCCACATTGGGCACAGAACTTGGCACCTGCTGGTGTTCCACCTGCTCCGCCTTGCCCCTGTCCGCCTTGCATCATTCCTGCTGCTGCTCCCATGAAACCCATTCCTGCACCAAATCCAGCACCTGGACTTTTGCCCAGAGATTCAGCTGAGGATTTGATGGTTTCTGAACCCATGACTGCTTGTCCGCTGACGCCACCAGTCTTTAACCAGAACAGTCTCTCACGATACTTTTCTGTGGTATCCAAACCTGAAAACTTAACGTCTACAAGTTCAAGACCAATTCTCTCGAAGTTCATTCGAACCTTGGTCTTCACCTTGAGGGAAGTTTCATCAAGCTGTGTGAACACTGCTTGGAGGTCATAATGAGCGAATTCGTCAATAATCCTCTCGTTCATGAATGAACGTAGGAAGTCATTGACTTTCTTTGTGCTGAAAGCGTTTTGGTTAGAAACGACCTCGTTCACGAAGATCTTATGCTCCTTTACGCGGAACCAAAAGTTGCCGTGGAACATTAAGGGTGCCAAATCACTTGTCTGCCCCCTGCCTCCAAATTTGCCCTGAAATTGTGATCGTGAAATGAAGATGCAAGTGGCTTCAAAGACATCGCCCTTGACCTTTTTCTGCAACCAACCCACAAGACCTGGCATGCTACTTGTTGTTAGCTTGTGGCGGCCAGCAAGAAATGTGTCCAAGGCTTTACCATCTCTGTAAAAGATAGCTGCTTGGTTCTCCATAACAATTAGCTGTGAGCCCCAATCAATTCTATTATCCGGATAACGCCAGACAATGTGGTCCGGACTGGCGTTGGTCCATTCGATACTTTTCGCCGTAACAATCGACTCCATTAATCGACTCTGTATGTTGAATCGAGTTCTAGGATGGATAGAGTTCTCATAGGTTTTAAACATTGACATGGCAAAGTCCGCGGATGATTTCTATTGAGAAATCTCTCGTTTGCTCCTAAAGACTCAGTTATATGAAATTCTGACAATACCAAAGTGTGTATTGTGATGACTGAGGACGGACCTGAACCAGAATCAAGCAAACCAGTGATACCTCAAGGGCGTCCATTCAATCCCTTAGCAACATATGTGATCTATACTGCTCTTGTGTTAGTAGGGTACATTCTTTTCTGGTTGTTTCACTATCCTGCACTTATCGCATTCACAATGTTGTTTGTCATTATTCTTATTCGCGACACGATTAATATTGTGAAGACGTATGAATTATCTTTTGCCAGGAAAGCTGCAGTGATCAACCTTGGGTACTCAATCACGTTTTTCATTATCCTTGTCGTCAATGGATTGGCGCTGAGTCAGGGACTCTCTCCAATTATCTGGCCAGAGTTCACCGAATTAGCTTCCTGGTCTCCAATGTTCATTCTTGGAGGAGTTTTTGGAGTTGCTAACATCAAAAAGATGTACGGTCCCCAAAAGACTACTTTCTCATATCCCTAGTTCATACTTCTAGATAACCTAAATCTTACATTCTAGTGAGTGAACCTCAACTGCAAGATATTTCTGTGTTCCACCCCTCTCCTGCCAGTGTCACCACCTCTTCGTAATTCTAGTGAATTACAAAAATTAGCA
>SOKL01000361.1 GCA_004376265.1 Candidatus Thorarchaeota archaeon | reverse complement strand
TAGTCCACCCGTCAAATGCAGCTATTCCGCTGATAACCGCCTCTGGTAAGTTGCTTGCGAGACTGGAGAGCATACCCGCAACATATACAGGATAGCCAAGATGTCCTGCTGCACTCTCCATACCTTCCATAGCCCATTCAGAGGGTCTGAAAGCTAACCAAATACCCCCGATGAGTCCAAGAATAATTACAATAGTAGGTTCTATTCCTGCGAATCTCAGGTAGAAGTAGAATATCAATAGTCCAAAGAAGAATCCGAATTCCTTCTTACCAGCAACCAAGGAGTCTCGTACTCCATGATACTGGTCATGTTTGTCCGTAGACTGTTCGATTTGAATTTTCCCCATTGGGTTATCTTGACAGTTTTGTGTAGTTCTCTTCCTGACTATTAATAATGGTGGTTTTCTAAGCACTAATCACCGTATGTCGATATATCTTGCGCCGCTTCCAGTGTTCAACATTACCACATCTTCGTCATAGTCAATCTTGCCTAAATCCACTAGGTTACTCAGACCACATATCCCGACAGCTGCCTCAGGGCCGATATCGAGCCCCTCGAGTTTTGAAGCCATCCTCCTTGTTGGTTGAATATCCTGTTCTGCCACTGCAACTGCATCTCCACCAGATTGTCTAATAGCTTGGAGGATCAACCTACCTGCAAATGGGTTTGGCACCCTGAGCCCTAAGGCTTCAGTTTCTCCATTCATCCAATGCTCGATATTATCAGTACCTTTCTCTATCGCTCGAACAATAGGTGCACATCCTCCACTCTGTGCAGCGAACATCTTCGGACGTTCACTCCCAATCAGACCGATTCCCTCTAACTCGTCAAAGGCCTTCCAAATTCCAATGATTGCAGTGCCGCCTCCTGTTGGACATACAATGGCATCAGGCACAGACCATCCCGTTTGCTCGGATATCTCAAACCCCAGGGTCTTTTTACCCTCAATTCGATACGGTTCCTTTGTTGTTGACAAATCTGTCCAGTCACCGTTCTGTGTGTTCATTTCAGCTCCAGCATCTGAAATTGTACCCTCTACACGCGTTGTTACTGCTCCAAAAAGCTCGCATTGTGAAAAGAAACCAAACGGTGTGTCATGAGGCATAAAGATGTACGATTTGAGACCTGCTGCAGCTGCATAAGCACTTGCTGAGACAGCTGCATTTCCGGCTGATGGCAAGGCAAAGGCTTTGGAACCCAGCTCGTAGTGTTTAGAAACCGCTACACATAGACCTCGATCTTTGAAACTTGTTGTTGGATTTTGAGATTCATCCTTTATTCGAAGCATGCGAAGACCTAGATGTTTTCCAAGGCGTCTTGAGAGAATTAGGGGAGTCCAACCTTCACCCAAACTGATTATGCATGAGGGAGATTTCACTGGTAAGAGTTGTGCGTATCTCCATTGGCTATTCACTCCTGTGGGGAATTCATTCTTTTCTATATCCTCTCTCACCCCTGCGAGGTCATAAGTTGCAAAGAGAGGTGATCCACACACGCAATAAGTTGCTGGTCCGTCGGCTGTATGCTTTCTTCTACACTGCGGACATTCCAGGTGTGAGATATGAGATATCAAAAAGACCCATATCTGTTACACAAACACTTAGCCTTATTTGTACCTGTCACTATTATTTGATGGAATTGAGATGCCCATGGGCGAGCTAAAACGAAAAACTCTGCCATTTACCTCGCTGGTAGGTCTTGAGAGGTTGAAGCTAGCTCTAATTCTAAATGGCATCAATCCTCTTATTGGAGGAGTTTTAGTATCCGGACCAAAAGGCACGGGAAAAACTACAGTGGTTAGAGCCTTAGCAGATCTGCTTCCTGAAGTGGAAGTAGTAGATGGTTGTCGTTTCGGATGCAATCCAAATCATCATGATCTTCTTTGTGAAGAGTGCAGTGCCAGTGTAGAAGCTGGAAAGAAACTCAAAGCTAGGACCCGAAAGATGCGTGTGATTAACCTCCCGCTGTCAACAACTGAGGACAGACTGATTGGCGCTCTGGACATTGAGCGTGTTCTGCAAGAGGGAATACAGGCACTTAGACCTGGAATTCTCGCAGAAGCACATCAAAATGTCCTTTATGTTGATGAGGTAAATCTGCTTCCAGATCATTTGGTCGATGACCTTTTGGATGCTGCAGCTACTAAGATTAACGTGATTGAGCGTGAAGGAATTTCAATCGCACACCCAGCTGACTTTGTCCTCATTGGGACAATGAATCCGGAAGAAGGAG
The DNA here is from genome assembly GCA_004376265.1 of Candidatus Thorarchaeota archaeon. Taxonomy (GTDB): domain Archaea; phylum Asgardarchaeota; class Thorarchaeia; order Thorarchaeales; family Thorarchaeaceae; genus SMTZ1-45. Next base: position 1,208 of record SOKL01000361.1, on the reverse strand, counting down.
AGATTAGACCTCAACTATTGGACCGATTCCCATTACATGTTGCCGTAGGCTCCAATCATACAATTGACGATCGAATGGAGTTAGTCCGGAGGAATCTGGAGTTCGAAGATGACCCAGATGAGTTTCGCAAAGTCTGGGAAAACGAGCAAATTCAACTCAGAGAAAAGATATCTAGTGCGAAAGAATTACTCCCACAAGTTATCCTGCCAGAATCAAACCTCCGAGCAATTGCCATGGCCTGTGATGCACTCGAAGTCGATGGTGTGAGGCCTGACATAATTATTTCCAAGGCTGCAATCACAAATGCCGCATTGGAGGGACGAACTGAAGTCTCTCTTGAAGACATGAAAATGGCATCTCAGCTTGCTCTAAGTCATCGTACCCGTAGAGGAGGTCTCCTTGAACCTCCGTTACCTGATGATGTGGATCAGGCAATCACAAAAGCTGCGGAAGTAGCAAAGAAATCAGGGCAACGAAAATCTCCCACAGAAGTCCCACCTGATGATGATAAATCTGGTCCAAGAGTAAGCGGCGGACGATTTGGTAGGGGCGGTCGGTTTGGTCAATACGGAAAACAGGAAGGCAAAAAAAAACGCCCGAAGGAGTAAGGAAACCTCAGGGTGATCCTATCAAAGGAACCATCGTGGCGATAATGATGGTCGTCGTTTTCATGTATTTTGCATGGATATTCGTGAGTCCCATCAATTGGGTATTTGGTTTACGCCCCCTTCAATTTCCTTCACCCTTACCTTTGATTATTGATACTATTGTCTTTGTTCCACTGATTTGGCGTTTCGTTCGAAAATGGTTAGAAGTTATGACCCGCAGAAGTAAGGGTCCCGCAGCTGGAATTGATACTGTAGAGCCAGGAGAAGGCAAACCAGAACCAGGCGACGAGTGGGGACTCGCTACTCGTCCTTATTCAGCTCAGAAGGAAACCAAAGTTTCTGGATCAAAATCAGAGATTCGAGAATCACCCTTTGGTCTTGAAGACGAGTTCTTCGTGAAAGTACCTGATATTGATACAGGTGAGGAGCTGTTTGATCTGGAGAAGCTACGAAAGAGAGCTATGATTCGATCGAGAGTTTCATCTGGAGGTTGGGTTAAGAAGAGAGTGAGTTCGAGAGCAGCTTGTTCTCTCAAATCAACTGATGCCATCAAGTATGGTAGACCAATTCGTTCACGAATGCACACTCGTGAAATTGGAA
>SOKL01000141.1 GCA_004376265.1 Candidatus Thorarchaeota archaeon | reverse complement strand
GACGATCCAGTTAATATTCAACCTGGGATTTTCCAAGAACACACTCAGAGCTTTCTTGTGACGCTCTCGTGCTGAATACTCCGGTGATTTGACCTTCATAGGTACTCATTCGCATGAGCGCAGAAAAGGATATTCAATGGTGGTGGCGCGTCTCTGTGGTTGTTATTTCCGGTGACCTGCATTCCCAAATTCTTCTCTGTCATCTCAATATAGGCGACTGGCACGCAATGATTAATAGGAACGGCTTCTGGAAGCAACATCATGTCTGTAGAACCCAGAGAGAAATGTCCTGAATGTGGTACAGATTCACCCTTCATGTATTACCCGGGTGAGGTTGGCAGTGGGAAGAAAGTATACAAATGTCCCAAATGTGGCTACTTTACTCTCCCTCCGGAATAGAATAACGGTCTGTCCTACATGACCGATGGTCAACCAGCCACATTCAGAGCTAAAGATTCCACGTGGAAAGTCAGCCCTAGTAAAACACATTGGGACGTCCCTGAGTTCGCGCGCGCAAACTTGAAGTATGGATCATGAATCGACCATATCTATGACTCTCTCAGCTGAATCACCCAACTTCTTGTTCGCAACCCTAACATGATATTCAAGGTCACCCAACTTCGGATCACCTGAATCTGCTAAGCGGTATTCATTGTACTGACGGACTTTGTAATTGTAGTCATCGAAAAACACGAAAGCTTCAGATAATGCTTTCCGGAGTTTGGGTTCGAATCTATCAGGGATGCCTCTTGCTCTTATTACAGTCCAAGTTGGTGAGGGGATTTCATTAAAGGACTCTCGCCGACTCCCTTTTAGAATATCTCTTAGTTCTCCAATCAGGTCATTCTCCACCGACTTGGTTTTCTTCTCTTCCCTGTTATTCCAGAAGAACAGCTGGCCAAGATCAGAGAGAGAGTCGAGGATGTAGTTAAAGTGGCTCATGGTTGTAATTAAAGTCATGACAGACACTTAGGAATTGAGAACTTGATGCCTAAAGATAATGACAGAATCAACGTCAGGAGACTAGAGCGCATTCATGAATATCAAGAGAGCAAGAACGAACTACAGGATGAGTGGCGTGGCAGAGTCTGGCAACGAAACGCGAACATAAAGGCTTTAAAGGACATAGCGCGCGCGAGAACTGGATGTGATCGTATTGAGTTCTCAACTACCGCCTTTTCTTGTCTCGTACGCCATCACTAGGAAATGTAATCTAAAGTGTAAGCACTGCTACATTGATGCAACGGATGTACATGATCACGATGAACTTTCAACAACGGAGGCGAAACACCTCTTGGACGACCTCGCAACCTGGGGTATAGGACTTCTGATTTTTGATGGTGGTGAGCCTCTTTGCAGAGAGGACTTTTTTGAAATTGCCAAACATGCCTCACGGAGGGGTATTAGGACCGTGGTGGGGAGCAATGGAATCCTCATCGACGTGGATACGGCTGAGAGGATGAAGGATGTTGGTATCCAAATGGTTCAAATCTCCATCGACGGAGCGAAGCCTGAAACTCACGACTCGTTTCGAGGCGAGGAGGGAGCCTTCCATAAGGCAATGCTTGGGGTCAAGGCTTGTAAGGAGGCAGGGTTGCCATTCCAGTTCGGCATGGTCATTAGAAGGCAGTCCCTCCCCGAAATTCCAGATATGCTCAGATTAGCAGTTGATAAGGGGGCTAATGCTACGGAGTTCTTTGACCTAGTACAAGTTCCAAGGCTTAAGCGGGAATGTCCTGAAGAAACTCTGAGTGTAAATGAGAGGAGGAACGTTATGGAGTGGCTGGCTGAAGCCCAGAGAGAATGCCCAATCGTAATCAGGTTGCCGGGTTGCCCCATGTACCCCCTCATCCTCAAAGAGAGAGACATACAGCCGAGGCATTTTCCCGCCCACCTGTTGAGAAGAATCCCATACTATCTCAGGGGCTGCGCCGCCGGGATGCCTAATGGCTATGTCACAGTCCTCCCAAACGGCGATGTGATCCCATGTATGCTCCTGCAGGTCAGGCTCGGAAACATAAGGGAAGAAGACATAATCAAGATCTGGGAATCATCTTCAATCCTTGCCAGACTCAGGGAGAGGAGTCTCTTAGAGGGTGAGTGCGGCAGATGTGCCCACAGGGATATATGCGCCGGCTGTCGAGGCAGGGCTTATGAGGAAACAGGCAATATGCTGGCAGCTGATCCTGGTTGTTGGCTTCCTTGAAGTTTAGTCAACTACCCACCACTGAAGTCGAGGGTTTCCTTGGTGAAATCTCATGAATGACGAAACTATAGCAGTTGAAATCGAAACCACATCAAGCACTAATCGAGTGGTCTTCCTGGGGATACTTACACTATTTGCGATTACAGCGGCTGCGATTCTACATGTGAATCAACCCGAATTTATTCTCGATCGATTTGTGGGAATAACTGAGTTTGAGTATTCACTCTTTGATACCACCCTGTACCTCTCGTACCTCATCATCGGAATTACGACTGGATTGCTGTCTGATCGCTGGGCGAAACGTCGTGCATTTGTATTAGTTGGAGCCACGGGATCTATGGTCTTCTATTGGTTGATGACCACCACACTCTCATACCCAATACTTCTGCTCTACAGATTTCTCCAGGGTTCATTCACAGTCATGGCCTGGCAGACATTCATGACCCTCGCAATTGATTTCTCAGAGAGTCATAATCGTGGAAGGAATATGGGTATCTTTGGAGCCTTTCTAGCCCTCGCAATGGGGCTAGGACCAGCAATTGGAGGGTTTATTGCCTCAGTTGATGTATTTGCACCATACTATACTGCTGTAGGTCTCAATGCAGTTGTCCTTGTGATAGCGTTTGTCGGATTGAGAGACCCCCCTATGACCAAGACACGTCCTACCTTAGGGCAGAGTTTCATGCTTGCAAGGAAAAATCCAGAACTGGTTGTGCCCGGGATATTCAATCTAATTGATAGACTCCACATTGGGTTCATCCTGACAGCACTTCCATTCTTCCTCTCTGTAATGCTTGGATTGGATGTATCACTTAGGGGGATGTCACTCGCTATCTTTGCAATACCCTTCATTATACTGCAATATCCAATGGGTAAACTATCAGACAAACACGGACGATTCCGTCAGTTAGTAGCTGGGAGTATAGGATACGGAGTGGTGCTATCTGTGGTCGGAATTGTCGGAATACTGGGATTCAATCTACTTCTCGTATTGCTAGCAATCCTTGGTGTCTTTGCAGGTATCACATCACCTCCATCTATGGCACTAGTAGGAGACATAGTAGGACAGGAAGACTCCGCAATGGGAATGGGCTTCTTCAATTTCCTGGGAAATCTGGGAATAACAGTAGGTCCGATTATCTTTGGAGTGTTGATGCCAATAATGGGGATGAGCAATGCTTTTGTTGTCGTTGGACTCCTTGAATTAGCTACACTGGTTGTGAACATTATACTGGTGAGAACTGTATTCAAGGATAGAAT
>SOKL01000254.1 GCA_004376265.1 Candidatus Thorarchaeota archaeon | reverse complement strand
GTCCTGCGCGAAGCGATCGTGTCGCGAAATACAATCGCCTTCTTGAGATCTAAGATGTTCTTGACGGAAATTGTGGATATCCAGGTTCTGAATTCAAAACTGCCTGGAGGAACTATTGAGCAATGAGTGACAAGAGAACTGCAGTCTTTGTGGTGCTGGATGGTTTGGGTGATAGACCTCTCAAGGAACTGGGCGGTAAGCCACCTCTTGATGCAGCGAAAACTCCCACTTTTGATAAATTGGCTACTGAGGGACAGAGTGCTCTAATGAATGTGATTGGACCTGGAATAACACCTGGTTCCGACACAGCACATCTTGCACTCTTTGGGTATGATCCTATTGCCGAATATCCTGGTAGAGGTCCTTTGGAGGCATTCGGAGCGGGACTTGAAACAAAACCAGGAGATGTTGCCTTCAGGTCTAACTTTGCCACTGTTGATGACAATATGGTTGTCCTAGATAGAAGAGCAGGTAGAACCTTCACTCCTGAAGAGCATGCTGAATTGCAGGCGGCTCTTGATGGAATTGAGATTGATGATGTCAAGGTTCAATTCATTGCAACCGTAGAGCACAGAGGGGCACTTATTCTGAAGGGCGAGGGTCTCTATGCTGAAATCAGTGATGTAGATCCGCATGAGACCGGAAAGAAGATACTGACTGTTCGTGCACTCAAACCTGAAGCGGAGAAGACTGCCAAGATTGTCAATGAATTAATACGCGTTGCACATGAGCGAATGAGAGGTCTTGAGACCAACAAAGAACGAGCAAAGAAGGGATTACCTCTTGCCAATGCGATTCTTCTCCGAGGTCCCGGCAGACACAGTGATGTTCCTCCACTACCGGAGCGCTACGGAATCAAGGCTGCAGTGATTGCTGGTGGGGCACTATACCTAGGATGTGCCAAATATGTTGGCATGGAACACATTCCAGTTGAAGGACAGACCGGCACCATTGATACAAACTTTGACAATATCGCAATGAAGACTATCGAAACCATCAAGGCTGACTACAATTATGTCTTCGTTCACATCAAGGCACCAGATAATGCCAGTCACGATGGTAATGCAAAAGAAAAGATTCTTGCAATCGAACGGACTGACACAATGGTTGGAACAATTCTGGATGAGGTGGGCGATGATGTTGTCATTGCAATAGCTGGAGACCACACTACACCTGTATCGGTCAGAGAGCACGCATGTGATCCTGTACCTATTATGTTCTGGTCAAATTTTATTCGTCCTGACTCTGTGAAGCGATTCTCTGAAAAAGACGCAGCAAAAGGAGCTCTTCACACAATCAAAGGAATCGATGTCATGCCCATCCTTCTTGGATATGCTGGCTATATTGAGAAGTTTGGTGCGTAATAGAGAAACTATCGGCTAAGACCAACCTTTCCAATTGCTCTGTACTCGAAGTCATGAGAAATGACATTCTCTTCATCGAAGACATTTCGACCATCTACAAGAGTACGAGTTCTCATGATTTCTCCCAATTTTCCAAAGTCTAGATCATTGTAATCTCGGTGTCTAGTCACAAGTGCAATACAGTCCGAGTCCTTTGTGGCAATATCGAGGTCTCTTTCTATCTCATGTGGACCGAGGTCCCAATCCTGAACATATGGGTCATGAAGAATGACCTTGGCTCCCTTTTCCTCTAGTTTTTGGATCAATGCTGCAGCAGGAGTGTTTCTTGTATCATCAGCATTTTCCAGATATGCAATTCCGAGTATTGTCACAGTAGCATCCTGAATCTTGACGCCCTTCTTCTCAAGAGCATCTTCAATGAGGAGAGTCATGTGGATTGGCATGTGATTGTTAATCTCTCGGGCCAGTTCTATGAATCTAGGTTCTATTTTTTGAGAACCATACTTGTTAAGTCCGTGACGCAGCAACCACGTATCCTTTGGCAGACAATGACCGCCTACACCTGCGCCAGGAATGTGCATCATCCTACTGGGCAACTCATTTACAAACTCAATTATATCATAGATATTAACACCTAGACTCTCACACACCAACGCCATCTCATTTGCGAATGCTATATTCACATCTCGATATGCATTCTCAATTGTCTTGGAAATCTCTGCAGTGAGAATGTCCGTTTTGTGGACATTTGCCTTTACAATCTTCGAGTACATCTCTACAGCGCGTTCTGCACTCTTCGGGGTCATTCCCCCTACAATCCTTGGAAGGTGCACAATATTCCTGATCAATTTTCCAGGCATCACTCGCTCATAAGCGAATGCTAGGTCAAAGTCTTCACCACTCTTCATACCAGAGTGCTCTTCGATGATCTTCTGGACTATATTTTGAGTGGTGCCTGGTGCAACCGTGGATTCTACAACAACGAGCGTTCCTTTTCTAAGCCGTTTTCCGATCTGCTCGCTGACTTCCTTTAGTGAGTGATATTGCGGAACATGATTCTCATCTGTAGGTGTTTGAACGTCAATCAATATGATGTCAGAATCTGAGAGAACCTCAATATCATCTGTTACATTGAAGGTTCCCTTAGCTACAACTTTGGCTACCAGTTCATCGAGTCCAGGTTCATCTCCTTCAAATGGAGATTTTCCAGAGTTAAGATGTTCAATCTTCCAACCTGAACGTTTTGACCGTCGTTGCAGTCCTGTTACTTTGAAACCATCCACATCTGCCAAAAGGGCAGCGCAGGGAATCCCAACATAGCCCATTCCTATCACTGTTATTCTAGTAGTCATATGACTGCACACTCTTCAAGTGATAATCAAAAATCTACGATGTCGTCATAAAAAGAGTATGTAACAGGTGCAGAGGACTTGGACGAAGTTGTATAATTAGTCATTAATCCTCAAGTTGAATAATTACACCGAAAACTTCCTGATCTCCAACAACTCGAGACGTGTGTCCTTTTCCTGTTGTATCCTCCAATAGAGTGATGCTACCTGGGCCAAACACACGCACCTCACCATCACTGACTTTAGCTTCTATCTTCCCCGAAATGTAAACAAACACCTGTCGCTTTGGAGTAGGATGCCAATCTCCATACCACCCAATGGGCGCATTTCCAAAACAAAATCTCTTCGCGTCTGTGAATGCTGAGATGTTAAAAGGTGGTGCTGGTGGCGCGAAATCAGTAGGCAATAATTCACTCTCAACATCTTCAAAGTGAGTTTCGCCCTTCTCATCAGTATATACACGAGTATATTGCATCATACTTTTTTCATTCTAGAGTTAACCATTATGTCTTTTGATTCACAAACTACTCTACATCGACAACGGATGAAACTCTCTCAATGGAAACCTCCACGAACTGACTGTTATCAATCGTCAATTCAATGGCATTTTCTGGGCACACCTCAACACAACGCCCACATCCTCTGCACTGCGTATTGATGACTGCCCGTTCATCAAAAAGATGAATTGCGTCAACAAAGCAGACATCCTGAGTACAAGTCCCGCAACCATTACAGGCATCAGTGACCTTGACATCAAC
>SOKL01000316.1 GCA_004376265.1 Candidatus Thorarchaeota archaeon | reverse complement strand
GAGCAGTCAATGAGAGGTAGACAAAGAGGAGAGTCCAAGCAAGTCCTATACCTAGAAATCCTACCAAGAAGGCTTTCCTGATTCTCCTGACAAAGAGTGCTCCAAATGCTCCTGCAAATAGCATCAACATCCAGTTTCCAGCCAATTGAAAAACAATGCCAAAGACTATTGTAATCACTAATGCTGGTAAGAATCCAATATCAGGAATTGTATCATCTATTTTTCCCATAACATAACCTCCTATGGTACAAATGTGATAGTCCTCTCTATCAAAGTTCCATCTGTGTCTGCTATCCTAAAGGCTGCTGCAGTAGAATAGAAGTACATCACATGGTATCCGTGCTGTTCAGTAATCTCGTTGAAGGAATACCAGATAGCAAACATGTCATCCCAGTGTGGACTGAATATGTTTCCACTCTGCCCACCGGGGTAAGCCATGTACGACAGATCAATAGAATTCAGGTCAGCAATCAATCTGGTTGATGGACCACTTGATGCGATCCAACCTCCAGCAACATTGATTGTGTTTTGACCGCGGTGTGGACCACCTCCAATGGATGTGAATCCGGCCAAATGTTCAATGTAGATTGTGTGACGATTGCCGTATTCCCAGTCCGGTTCATCGACCCATTCTGCAGCTAGGTTATCCAATGCAGTGAACAAAGCTTCTACTAGAATGTCATCCCGGGTTTCTACCGGTCCTGTGGAGTGATCATCGAAGTAGTATGCATTGTTGGTCACGATGAACTCCTCCAAGATAGGCGTTCTTGAGAGGGGAATTGCAGTATCGATAGAACTGATCTCGTCGAATGTTTCTTCGTGGATAGCATCTAGGATATACATCCAGATTGTTGGTGCTACCAAATCAGGTTCCATGTCAAAAGTCCATGTTCGTAATATGTCAACTGCGTCTGATATTGTGGTATTTCCATCACCCACAGCATCCCAGGCATCAATGACATATGGAACAATTACTTCTGCTCGAACCTCGACAACATCAGCCTGGAATCGTTTCATGTCATCCACTGTGATATCATCATTGTTGTCCAAGAGATAGAAGATACGCCTTGCACGATATCCATTGGCTTGGGGACCAAGAATGTTGTACGCGTAGTTTCCTGGAGCAATTGTACGTTGATTTGCAGACTGTACAAATCCTCGAGATGGATTGACTTCTCGTGGGTTATGGGCATATGGAATCCAGCTCACCATTCCTACTGAATCATTAAGTGCAGTCACAGGGTACTCGCCAGTGTATCCAGCTCGTATTGGGAGGCGGCCAACAACGAGCATGGCGATATTACCAGAATCATCTCCTATTACACAGTTTTGACCTGCAGTGTCCCACCAGTAGAAAGCATCTATAGCCTGATAGACATCATCAGCCTTCATTAGTTCGGACATTGCTACTAACTCATGTGTTGCACCTGATATCGTCCAGTTCATAGCTAAGTTCGGATGAGTTTCACCATCCAAGCTGTAAGTGTTTTGTACAGAATCAAGTAACGGTCCATGAACTGACTCCTTCACGGTGAATGGAATGATTTCACCTTCCTTGGTGTGAATATCTTCCTGATGGATAGTGAAGTCTCTGTATTCACCATTGTACATGTATTGATCAGGATTTGCAGGATTTAGCTGCTCTACGAAGATATCGTTGACATCAGCACCAACATTTGTGAAGCTATAAGCTAAGTGGTCATTATGACCAATGAGTACTGCAGGAATCCCCGGGAAGGTCGTTCCAGTCACATCAAGTTCTCCTGGCACGACTATGTGTGCCTCATACCAGACAGATGGTGCTTGGAATCCCAAGTGAGGGTCTCCAGCTACAATTGGCATACCTGTTGATGACTTCGAGCCGTTGATCGCCCAGTTATTACTACCAACGAATTCAAGGTCACCAAGTGGTCTGATGACATCATTCATCATAATGATTAATGCATCTAATTTGTCATCTGAAATTTGCACCTCGCCTGCAATAGAAATGCTGGAAAGGTCGGGAATCACTGAAGCTGGAACCTTTCCTGGACCAAGTGGGTATTGTGCAAGACTGAGGTTGACTTGTTCCTGAATGATAGGAATTACGTTGGGCAAAACATCAGGTAGAAGGTCATTGTATAATGTGTCATTGTCAAGTGTTACACGAATCCACTGGCGTTGAAAATCCATGATTGAACCCGCAAGACCCCATGCGAGCATTTTGGCATTGATTAAACAATCCACGGGTGTCCAGAGTTCGGGAGTAAATCCAAGCACCTTGAACTCGATGGGCATATTTGCGCTAGTCAGCGACCTGATGAAGGCATTTGCACCCTCAACTTCTGCATTAATCGAATCCAAAGCTTCAGCTATACTTGGATCTGAAGCAGCATTTGCTTCAAGCCAATCTAGAGAGTCCTGCGCAGACCGCGCCAGTCCAATCGTTCGATAGAATTTATCAGAACTTGCAGCATAACCACCAACAATTTCGCTGACCCGTCCGGATGCCAAGTAATTCTGCATCGTGACTTGAAACAGTCGGTCTCTCGCATGCATATACCCCAATGCCATGAAAGCATCGTATGTAGACTCCGCGTAGATATGTGGCACACCCAAATGGTCGATAATCACTTCGACTTCAGCATCGAGACCAGGGAGTGCAATGTTCTGAGACCCTGGATCAGGAGCACCGTTGTCAAAGATACCGCCAAAGGGTTGAATTATCCCTAGTCCTCCCGTTAAAGGTCCAATTGGCATTGTCAGAATAACAATCAATGCAATAGGTCCTATCAAGGAGAGGGCAAGGTTCACAATCTTCCTCTTGTTCATTGTTCTCAACTCTATAAGCAGGAATCAGCTGTTATGAACACGGTTCCTCTTAAGAGTTCGGAGAAGTATAGAAATCTGCTAAATCAGCACATCATCATAATCAAGGACGCCGAGCATTTTGAACTTTCCCCAAAAAGTGGTCAAGTGGCAACCTTTTTCTGGAAGAGAGGTCGCGAACTACAAGGTTGTGACCAATCATGGTTAAGACAGAAACTTTCAAGGGTAAGGACTTTATCACCTTACTTGACTACACCAAGGAGGAAATCGAAACCATCCTTGATGTCGCACTCGACCTGAAGCGAAAATTCGCTATTGGCGAGCCACACAAACTTCTCGATGCAAAGACGCTCTTCATGATTTTCTATAATCAGAGCCTGAGAACTCGAAACTCATTCGAGGCTGGAATGACCCAAATGGGAGGCCACGCACACTTCTTGGATCCCAGTAAGATATACGCTCCAGCCCTTGAAGGCGACGAAGAGGCATATGCTACCGAACGCGTATCTGATGTTGCACGTGTTCTCGCGAGAATGGGTCATGCTATCGCGATTCGATGTTATGGAGATCCGGTTGGCTGGCAGTATGGTCGTGCCAACGAGATCCTGCGAAACTTTGCTCATTGGAGTCATATTCCAATTATCAACATGGAGGACGATATCTACCATCCATGTCAGGGACTAGCAGACATCATGACGGTGAAAGAGAAATATGGTACATTCAAAGACGTTAAGTATGTCATGTCTTGGGCGTACTCACCATCCGTTCATAAGCCATTAGCAGTTCCACAGAGTGCAATTATCGCTTCGACAAAAGTAGGATTGGATACGGTACTAGCTCATCCAAAGGGCATGGAGCTAGATGACGAAATCATCAAACAGTGCAAGATCCTGTCCGAAGAGAATGATTCCAGTTTCGAAATTGTTAACGATATGGATGAAGCCTTCGAAGGTGCACAGGTTGTCTATCCAAAGGCTTGGACATGTAAGGAATTCATTCCACCGTTCAACGACAAGCCAGAACTTGAAAAGGCAAAAGCTGTATTTGATAAAAACAAGCATTGGATCTGCGATGATGAGAAGATGGCGATTGCTGGACCAAAGGCACACTACATGCACTGTCTTCCTGCAGACAGAGGCTTTGAGGTGAGTAACTCTGTCCTTGACGGTCCGCAATCCATCGCTTTTGACCAGGCAGAGAACAGACTACATGGCCAGAAAGCAGTCATGGCATTGACTATGAGATAGTTTTGAACCGGGATGGGGACATACCCCACCCCTTCACTCTTTTTTCGACTTATGAGGAACCTACTAAGTAGTGATAAATAAGGAAATAGAGAATTCTATGTTGATGTTCAGAAATGCCGGACCAGCTTGAGCTCATGGTGAAATATCTTGTACATCTTCAGTTCTATTCTGAAGAAGAAGATGTTTTATTCAGCAGGGACAAAAAACACCGTCTTTCTATTGAGGGGATTGGACCAGTTATTACGGCATTTGAGGAGGAGTTCAAAAGCAATATTCATCTCATTCGAAGAAAGGAATTTCGAGCATTTCTTGATGAGGTCGCACGAAAAATTCCTTATGATGTTGAATCTGTTCTTCTTAAATTCAACGATAGTATCCGTGAAATAGGTAGCCACAATCTCACTGATGAGTTATCAGCAAACTTTCTGATTGGACCAATTAGGTCTGCTCTTCAGACTCACGAGTTTGAAGCTTGCATGTATGAGATAAGGAATAAAGCAGTACATCGAATGGGAACAGATGATGCGAAAGTCGTGGTTGATGAACGCATCTCAGATTTCTATTCCAGGAATGATTTCACTGTTTCAATACTTCACAATCTGGCTCTACTGAATTTGCTAACATCTCTATATGGCACAGAAGAAACTCAAGATAGAGTCAAGCTGATTTTCGAAAATATTTGTGAGGATCTGGTCACCAAGCTTTCCAAGGCATAGGCGCAAAGAAGCGAGAAGATCCAAAGGGATGCTATCTCATACGTATCTGAGTATCTGAGGAAACACAAGCAGGTATTTCAGTGAAACCCAGTAAAATTCATGGCGGTGACGACTTGAAAAGGGAACAAGGTGGAATCATAGCTATTGGGGTCATCATTTTGATCGTCGTTGTTGGTGTTGTAGGACCTTGGTCTCAAAGTCCGAATCCATGGTACAATCCAGGAGAAAGCTTACCTCATCTCCCTGCACCTGGGCAGATTCCAGGTGAGGAAGTCAATCCAGTGGTAATTGGAAACCTCTCGCTCAGTATTACTGGTTTTTTCTATACAATGATGCCACATCAGGGACCGGCAACCCTCAGTCTAGTCTTGATTGTGGATATTAATAATACCGGCTTATCCGCTGTCTATGATTTTCGAGCTGTAAAGGTAACGCTATTCTATGAGAATGGCACACCTGTGTACACATTTGGTACTGCACCCGAAGGTAACTTCACAATACCTGCAAATTCCACCTTAAATCTAGAGTACGAAAATGACAGAGACATGCTTGCAATACCCGCTGAACTATTTAATGCCTCGTTGGTCTTTATCAGAGTGCTTGTCACATTCGGAGAGAACACCGAAGTGATCTTAACATCACCGATGACTTCGATGGGACATGCGATAGAATGATGCAATTGTCCAAAGCCTATTCCTTACTTGAACCTGAGAACCTGAACGATGGTAATTTCATTGCAGGCACGAGACCGATTGGTGGTGTAGTCAAGAATTCGGGATACTTGCCAATCATGTCAATCTCCTTCAAGAATCTCGGAACAGCATCGGTGAACCTTAGCGTATGCAATGGATGTTTCACTTCGCCATTCTCAACGAACCAAGTTCCATCTCGAGTTAGCGCAGTAAGTACTCCCTCGGTTGGATTGACGGGATTCATGTAATGAAAGTGAGTGACTAGAATACCTTTCTTGGTCTCAGATACCATCTCATCAACTGACGCATTTCCCTCTTTCACAATGATGTGTCGTGCAATTGGTTCTGCAGGACCCCACCATTTCGCATGATTTCCAGTGCTTTCAACACCATCCTTTGTTGCAGTGAATGTATCGTAAACTAAGTTCTTGACAACCCCATTATCAATCAGTTCGACCTTCTGGTGAGGAACACCCTCATCATCGAACAAAGATGCACCTACAAGTCGTTTGTCTAGTGGATTATCCCAAACTAAAAGATTTTCTGCAAAAACTTGCTCACCAATTCGGTCACGTAAAAAGCTGAGAAACTCCTGGTGGCGTCGAGCTCCAAATCCAAGCAACGTTGAGAAGAATAAAAGTCCTGCAGCAGCTTCGGGTTCTAGGACTACTTCATACTCACCGGGTTTAAGGTCTTTCATCCCAAAACCGTTTACAGCCTTCTCAGCTGCAATTATCGCTACATCTTCTACCTTTAGGTCTCCAATATCCCTTCTTGCATCGCTAGCTGAACCTGCGGTTTCTTCCTTTCCATCTCTAGCAATAATGGTCAATTGAACATCGCCAAAGGTTCTAATCTGATATCCTTCAATACCTAAGGAATTGGCAATTGCTCGTTCACTCGAAATGTTTTGTACGTATCCTGCAACTGCTGCGATTCGATTATCTTTTTCATGAGCAATATCTATTGCAAGTTTAGCAAATTCTGATCTCTTTTCTGGTGTGGTATTGTATGTATCCTCAGATACAATGCTATCTCTATCAAAGGTGCTAGAGTATTCCTTTGGTGTGGGTAAGGATTTGAAATCCGTGTTCTCGGGAGATATTTGAGCAAGTGAAGCAGCCTGTTCTACTGCTTTCTTGATATCGCTATCTTCAAAGATCTCAGACTCAACAGTCCCAGTCTTCTGACCAAAGTAAAGGATTATTCTTATCGTTGCATGACGCTCAGATACATTCTGATCAATGATGCTGTTTGCGAGTCTAGTCAGGTTCCTATTTACTAGTGCAATGGTTGCTTGTGCCTGCGATGCTCCTAATTTTTCAGCCTCTTTGAGCATAAATTCTGCTTTGCTTAGAAGTAGCTGTTTATTGTCTTTCAATCATTTCCCCTCCATTATTCCTACTCTTACATTATGGAATCTAGCCGTTCCACAACCATGTCCAACATACATAACTTGGGGCGGCTGACCCTTGCCACAGTTCGGAGTTCCGAACAAGCGCCAATCATCCTTGGAGTGGGCATCCATACTACCCCAGAACTCAGGAGTGATTCCAGTGTACGTTGGATTCTTGAGGATTTGACTGACTTCTCCGTCAATAATCTCCCAAGCAATCTCTGTTCCAAACTGGAAGTTAAGCCTCTTGTCATCAATACTCCAACTCTTGTTGGTTGACATGAGTATTCCACGTTTGGTATCTTCAATGATCTCATCGCGGAGCCAACCTGTTGGTTCTAGATTGATATTCGCCATTCTGATGAGTGGAAGTTTTTGAGGACTATCAGCTCGCATTCCTCCTGAACTCTCAACAAGCCCAATTTGTGCAGCTGTTTCTCTTGAGCTCTGGTAGCCGACGAATAGACCATCCTTCACAAGCTCAATCCGTTTTGCTTTCACACCTTCATCGTCATAGCCGTATGTTCCGAGTCCTCCAGGTGTTATTGATTCTGAAACTAAAGTGACATGTTCACTTCCGTATCTCAGATTTTTCAACTTGTCAACTGTCATGAAGCTGGTTCCTGCATAAGCAGCCTCTGTACCAAGTACTCTATCAAGCTCAGTTGGATGGCCGGTACTCTCATGAATCTGAAGCATAAGTTGATGGCCATCAAGTAAGACCGAAACTTTCTCAGTCGGACATTGCTTTGCAGTCGTTAGAGCTATCGCTTCATCCGCAATTCGTTCAACATTCTCAAGCAGGTTGCGCGATTCGAAGAATTCGTACCCGCTTGTTGAGAAATCACCTCGGAATGAACCAGGGTATGACCTTCTTTGTGGTGGAGAACCTTGTGATATTGCCATGCATGAGAACCCACCCCCGCAGAAGACAATCTTCTGAGTTATGTATGCGCCCTCTGTACTACTGAATACCTTATCTTCAGAGTGTCCACGATAATCAGCTTTGGTGAATTTTATGATCTCAGGATTGTGTTCCCTAAGTCGTTTATCAACTTCTATAAGTTCGCCAACTTTCTCTTCAATTGGAACTTTGAATGGATCTTTTTTGATCGGAGTTGAATAGCTATCTGTCGCTACTTTTTCATCAACAAGTTCAACGGGATTCTTTCTTGTCGCTCCAGATGCTTTAGCAATCCTCACTGCAAGTTCTGCTACCCTTCGCACTTCATCTTTTGTGGGGTCATATGAACCAGCAAAACCAAAACCACCATTTGCAAGGCATCTGATTCCAAACCCAATTTTTTCTCGAATTTCCAAAACAGAAATGTTACCGAGTTTGACAGAGATGTCTTCATCTTTGACGGTAACAATCCGAATGTCAGCATATGAACCACCAAGCTCTCTGCAGGTGTCCAATGCGAGTTCAGCAATATCTTTCACAGGGTCTCACCGAAAGTAGTTCTTGAGTTGGTAAGATAATACTCTTTCTGAATATGGAAGAGGCTCAGATATTCAATTCATCAACCCTACGGAAAAACTCGCGTGTCAGAAAAGCACGATACTTGAAACCGCCCCATCCAGATTCTTCCATGAGTTGATTTACGGGACCGAGGAGATGATCACGAGTCATCACTTTCGCATCGAAGATCTCTCGTGTGTCAATAGGTTTTATCTCTCCCCCTATTGGTGTTGCAAGGAAGACAAGTGAACGCCAATAGATTGTTCGGTCTGTACAGACCACGGTAAGGTGCATATCAAGAACAAAGCGGTCAAGTTGAATTGTCAGCCCGGTCTCCTCGTACATCTCACGAACCGCAGCCTGCTGTAGTGATTCTCCAAGATGGGCTCCACCAGATGGAGCTCGATATATTCCAGATTTTGCGTAATTAGGTTTCTGAATAACGACAAACCCATTGTCTTGTTGAATGAAGCATGTGATATCATGTAATCGACCTTTCGCCTCAGTTTGTTTCACTAGGTTGCATTCATAATCGAGAAAGAAAGCCTCGAAATGGAATTCTTTCGGAGTACCATATGTGTCAATGAGAGCTGCAAGTTCGTTTTCATTTATGTCGTTCAGAGTACTCGCCACTCATACCATCTGATTCTACTGCATAAACATTGTGTGACGACAACCTTTTACGAATAGTTTCCTAGTGGAGTGTTAAGAGGAATTGGTATGGAAAAACGACTAGGGGAGGTTGTAGTCAAGACCTACATGGGTGACATCACTGAATTGGTAGTAGATGTCATAGTCAACGCGGCAAATTCGGACCTGTGGATGGGGTCAGGAGTTGCGGGTGCTATCAAGGAAAAAGGCGGTGTTGAGATTGAAAGAGAAGCTCTTTCGATGGGTCCAATTCGACCTGGTGAAGCTGTCATGACAACTGCAGGATCTCTTCCGTCAAAGTACGTCATGCACTGTGCTGGAATGCCACCGGGTGGAAAAGCAACATACTGGAAGGTTTTGGCTTCTGTTCAAGCCGCACTAAACATCGCGTCAGATCACAATCTGAAAACAATTGCATTCCCAGCAATTGGAGCAGGGGTGGGAGGGCTAGGTGAAGAACAGTCTGCAAAAGCAATCGCTGATGGAATCAACCATTATGCAAGAGCACCTGGTTCAGTAAAGGAAATAACACTAGTTGGACAAAACAAGTATGTGTGTGATTGCTTCTGGAAGGCAGTAGAAGAAGGTAAGGAGTAAAAACCTTGGATGGATGGTCGCTGGGAAACATCAGCATTTGTGTCCAACTGGGACACGACGATGACTCTGATCTGGACTTGGTTGTGAAGTCAAACCATATTCCTCTTGGACTCAACAAGTCAGGAATTACAGTTAAGGAAGGCAGTAATGCAGACGAAGTTTTGCATTGGCCTGGAATCTCAATAAAAGATTCAGAGCGTAGACAAACAATCTATGATATGACTAAGAGTGCTCTAGAACGAGCTGAAAAGATAGAGGCAAAGCAGATAGGATTCTTCACAACTGGACTAGAAGTCGCTCGTGTTCCTAGTTGGGAAGTGGCGGAGGAGATTGTCAAGGCGGTCTATTTCCATTCTAAAAATGAAAGCAAATTAAACAAAGTATTGTTTATTGCAAGCTCTCCAACTCAAGTAAGTTCATTTCAATATGCATTGGACAATATTGCTACTATTCTTCCTGAAGAGAGTATTATGTGAAAGATTCTACATCTTGAGTCTCCTTCGAGCCGCATCAGCAGACGTTACTAGAGGGTCCCAAGTATCGCATATGGCAGGAGCGTAGCAGTTCTCAAAGTCGAACAAAGCTGCTGCATCTATGCCATGTTGGATTCCAATAGTAAGTACATTCAAACGCATCGCTGCGTCCTCCAGTCCAACTAATTGTCCTCCCACGAGTTTGCCCGTTTCCTTATTGTAGTAGGTCTTCACTTTGATATCTTTTCCACCTACATAGTACGGTGGTTTTGTACTACCTTTAATGGAGCCTTTCACCACAGGAATCTCAAATCGTTTGGCCATATCCGCTGTGAACCCAGTGCTGGCAATCTCCATATCAAAGAGCTTCGTCACTTTTGCCCCAACAATTCCAGGGAATGTAGCTTCACCACCAGCAGCATTGATTCCAGCCACTCGAGCTTGTCGTACAGCTATTGTGCCTAAGCCCCCAGCCATTGGCTTGCGCGTGATGAACTCAACATTCTCAGCACAATCTCCACAAGCATAGACATTTTCAAGATTTGTCATCATTCGTTCATCGGTTTTAATTCCGTGACTCGGACCAATCTCGACTCCAATATAATCAGCAAGGTCCGTGATTGCTCTTACACCTGTAGCTACGACTACAAAATCAGCAGGAATCTCTGTGACTTCCTCGTTCTCCCTATTCTTAACAATGACTGCCTTCGGCGTTTTGTCGCCTGTAATTTCTTGAGCTGCAGTGTTTGTGAGAATCTTCAGCCCATGTTCTCTACAGTGGTCTTCCACAATTTTGGCCATATCAGGATCGACCATAGCAAGCAAGCAGTGAGGAAGGAATTCTACAACAGTCACATCGAGACCTCGCTCATAGAAAGCTTCAGCTGCTTCCATACCAACTAAACCACCACCAATAATGACAGCTTTCTTCGCGTTCTCTGCTTCCTTTGCTAATACCTTAGCATCATCAAGAGTCCTCAAGCCATAGACTCGTTCCTTATCCAGATCCTTGATTGGGGGATTGGCATTTCGAGCACCAGTCGCAAAGATAAGAGCATCATACTTCAACTCACCTTCTTCAGCGCCGTTGTATTTCAATGTGCGATTCTTATGATCAATTTCTGTGACTGTAGTGTTTAGCTTAGCGTCAATCTTAACACTGTCCCAATTCGAGGGTGGCATGAGCACTAGATCATCGAACTCTCTGACTTTCCCTGATATCGTATATGGAAGACCGCACCTTGAATATTGCGAATAGGGTTCAGTGTTGAAAATCGTAATCGCCACTTCTCTATTGAACTTCCTAGCTTGCAATGCAGCAGTCGCTCCAGCTGCGCCAACTCCAATAATTGCAATATTGTTGACCATATTCAAAATCTCCTATATGCTATTATTTCCGGTAGTAAATCCTCATCTTTAGAGTACCGGTAGATAGCTCCCCCAGAACCGATAAAAGGGCCGGTGTCAACCAATTATGACTGCAACGCTGAGAGTTCTCTTCCGATGTAAGAGGATTATCGTTTGCAATTTTCTAGGGAGTGTAGCAGATATGTCATCATCAGATAGGAGAACAAGTCCATTCCGACCGAATGCTAAGAGAATGGATGCTGACAAAATGAGTATAGTTCAGGTACTTGTCGTTTCAGTACTGCTTATCATGTTCATTGCACCGATTATAACGAACTTTGAACCTTCACAAGTCATTTCTCAAAATGACAATCCAGCAAATCTGACAGATCCAGCGCAGGTTCAGCCAATCTATAATTATAATCTACCTGCTTCAAACATCCGAATTGAGGTGGGAGAGATTTCAGGATATAGTGGTTTTGCATATATCATTGAGGCAGAAAGTAGGTTGTACTTCGTCGATTTGATAAACGATATTACAATGGATATCGATTTACCTGTTGGTGTCAAAGCTAACGGAGCGTATCTTAGGGGTTATGATGTTGACCGAGATGGTGACACTGAATTCTTCCTGCGTAATTATGTCAATAGCACGTTCTACGTCCTGATGGTAGACATCAATGATGGAAAAGTTTCAGAGTTTACGATGCCTTTCGGTTATCCTGCTGTACAAGGTTTTGGTGATTTCAACGGTGATGGGTACCCAGATCTGTTGATACAGAATGTCGATAATTGGAACAACTTCCTAACATTAGATGTGAATACAAACACAACAATTGGGACATTTCAATCTGTGAACAGCGCTGGTGTCACAGTAGGTCGCTTTACCAGTGCATCTGAAGATTCAATTGCTCTGATCGATAAAATGGAAACCTTTCCTTTCACTCAAAGGAATATCACTGTTGTAGAGGGTGACGGGACACAAGTAGTCAATAATATACTTACTTCACCGGTCCAAGACCTGGTGACCTTCAACTACGGGGGCGGATTAGATGAGATTGCTGCTATCCAAACAAATGGATATCTTACCGTCTACAATGGATTGACATTAGGAGCCATCTATAATGAGTCGGTTGATCCGTTGGGTAATAATACCAGATTCATAGAAACTGGCGACTTCAATGTTGATTTTCAGGATGACTTGGTAGTTATCAGTAGAGATCAAGAAATGGCATAT
>SOKL01000160.1 GCA_004376265.1 Candidatus Thorarchaeota archaeon | reverse complement strand
ATCTACGTTGTACCTGACTCTGATAATCCCAAGGGGACTACTCTTCCAATGAAGAGACGTCAGGCACTCTTTGACATTGCAGAGGCCGATGACATCCTCCTTATTGAGGACTCGGCTTATGCAGAGATTCAATTCAAGAAGAAACTTAGGGCGATCAAGACCCTTGACAAGGAGAACAATCGTGTTGCCTATCTTGGTACCAGTAGTAAAGAGGCAGCAGTACTCCGAGTTGGATATTCAGTTCTTCCACCTATGGTAAAAGAACAAGTTCTCAAGGATAAGGGATACCTAGACCTTTGTACAACCACACTTGTTCAGCGTATCCTTGACGAGTACTACAAGAACCACATTGACGACGCTATGAAGGTTGGAATTCCACAGTATGAGGACCGATACAACGCGATGGCAAAGGCAATTGATAAATCATTCCCGCCAGGGACTAGGACAGACCCCACTGGTGGATTCTTCATTTGGTGGCAGAGCGAGAAAAAGGACTTCGATGCTGGTACATTCTTGGAGAAAGTAGCGATTCCTAATGACATCCTATATGTTCCAGGAGCTCCATTTTATCCAATTTCTGGTCATAGGTTAACTAAAGATAATACTGATGTTAGACCAAGTCTACCCGAACATCAAACAATGAGGCTTGGCTTCTCATACGCTCCACCTGATGTCATCACAGAGGGAATCACCCGTCTTGGAAAACTACTCACGAAAGAACTTGGCTAGTTCATATCGCGAAGTTGACAAACGTAGTGGCACCATTCTTCATTGGGCCGACATAGGCTCTTTCATACGGACCAAACAGATCTGAGAATCCAGAGTTGATTGCCCATTCTATCCAAGACCATGATGACTCTTGACCAAGTTTGTTCTCTGTATATTGTCCGAAGGTCCAGCTTAGATACCTCTCTACATCAAGTTTGAGAAGCTGAAGTTTCTCTAGTTCTTTGCCTGAAATAGCTGCAGCCTTTCCTGTGATGTCTTCTAAGGCTCCATTAAGATTCGAATGAGAGTTGAGTATCAGTTTACTTAGTTCATTCAGTTTCTCATTCATCTCATCGAATCTCTGTTTCTTCCTGAACCTCGCGACTTTTCCCATTGTGCTGAACATGTCCTTACGATGAAGGACCTCCAAACCCTCTTCCTCAAGGGTTTTTGCCAGATTCTCGTTCCAAGGAGTATTGAAGTAGATTCTAGGATATCTGATGAAGAGTGGAAAAGGTATTGACATCGCGTTTGCTGACGGAATTATTTGAGCATAATATGCAGCCTCTCCTGGACCACCAACATGCGCTACAGTAGGAATAATTGTGTCAATCACAATCTGCCGTGTGTCCACTCGTGGTGACATAAGTAATGCAATCTCACCCAGGAATGGGCTATCCGCAGCAGTTTCTATCTCGATGGTTTCAGAACATGAAGGACATTTACCTTTCAACAGCGCAGTTGACCCTCTGTCCTCGTAATGAAGCTCGGTTCTACTATTGTAACAACCTACTTCTGGACACTCGTAGAAAAAGGGAACATAATCCGAACGGCGCTGACGACTCCCTGAAGAATACCCGCTTTCAGCGATCAAATCAGTAACTTCTTCGTGTGTTCTCAAGAAACGGTCTCTGTTTTCGCGAGCCAACATGAACTCCATGCCCTCAACAAGGAGTTCTCGAATTTCCTTCTGGGATGCTGTGAGTAGTGGAATTCCAAGATTTCCGATGACATTGAAGAGGTGCCCCATTATCCTCTGAGACCATTCTCCAAGTGTATCGGAATTTAGAAATGCCAACCTGATTGTGGACAGGGCTTGTTCAAGTCTCTCTTCGAATAATAGCCGAGAACTTCCTTCTAGTACCTTGAATATTGGTCTGTAGCTGGACCGTAGATCTTCTTCGACTTGATTCAGCCAATCATTGCCAGGTAGAGGTAATACACTCACAGGAGAGTGTTCATAACCTTCAGGCACGGGAATGCTGATTAGATTGCCTCCCGATCCCATGATTGGAGTTCTGATGTGAGTGAGCTCAGGTTGTACAATATCATAGTCTGCAACACAGAAGAAGGGTGTAAGAGGTACTCCCTTGTCGGAGGATAATGATGCGACTCGGACAGTGGTAATTGCTTTATTCAGAATGAATGCTGGACCTCCCATCACAACAGTCTGGTGAGCGGATTCAACAGCACCTTCTGAGAGTGCATCAATACTTTCCCTTACCTTTGGCGTTAAGATTCCGAGTTCTTTGTTGGTTTTGTGTAGAAACTTCTTGAGGATAGTGGTTCTCTCAGGAATATGCCAGAGCGTATTTTTGTACGAATCCAACAGAGCTGGAGCTCTGTCAACAAGGGCATCTAACGAGATGAGTGGGGAGTTGTATAATCTCTTGGCTAAGTCTGAATTTTCTCCACTCCAGATAAAATCCTGGTAGATGTTGAATACACTCGGCTTCAATATTAACAACAATCCTCCACTATGAAACTGCTTCTTCGAATACTTTCTCGTATTTCGTTACAATTTTCTTAGCTGAGAACGACTCCTCTACACGTTTTCTCCCAGCTTTTCCCAGACTTTTTCTTTTTGTATCATTCTCTATCAATTCAATAATAGTATGAGCAAATTCTTCTTGCTCGAATCCTTTAGTGACTGCACCATCTTTTCCTGGTCGCACAAGTTCTGGAATTCCACCTGCTGGTGTTGTTACCACAGGAAGGCTACAGGACATCGCCTCAAGGAGAACAAGCGGCATTCCTTCGAGAGTTGAATTCAGAAGGAGCATATCAGCTGAGCACATTATCTCCTGCATGTTGCTCTTTATACCAAGTAGGTGGATATTGTTACAAAGATCCAGCGCTTCGATTTTTCTCTCCACCTCGATACGAGTGGGTCCATCGCCAGCGATGATTAGTCTCACTTCTGGAAAGTGGTCTACAACAATTCTCATTATTTCAACCAATTCGACGACACGCTTGACCTTGCGGAAATTTGAAGCATGAAGTAGTATCTTCTCCTCCGGATTCAGCTCTTCTGAATTATCATCTGTTCGCAGACCAACACATCCACTCTCTACGAATAGTCTGATTCCATTCAGATGTTTGAAGCGTTGTATATCGATAAAGTTTGGAATCACATGAATCTCCCTTTCTATTCCCAACTCCTCGTGAGCTTTCTTCTTCAGGAATTCAGAAACTGCTGTGACCCCATTCGCGTTTTCAACTGTATGTTTCACTACAGGTTTGTAAGCTGGGTCAAGTCCTAGAGTGTGTACATCAGAACCGTGCAAGGTAACAACATAAGGCACACCCACGATTTCCCTGGCCATATAGGCTGCCATGGCATGAGGGATAGCGTAATGGGAATGTATTAGATCCAATTTGGCCTCTTTTGTGCTTTTGATTATCTTTGAGGCTAAAGCCATAGCATAAGGGGGTCCCGTTGCTTTGAACAAAGGATATTCAAATCTATCAACTAGATCGACATGAACTCCTTTTGTCTGCTCCCACATAAGAGAGAAGGGTCTCTGATATGTAATGAAATGGATGATGTGATTCCTACGTGCAAGTTCCTGACCCAAGCGAGTTGCTAGATGCCCTGAACCTCCAACTGAGGGATATAGGTTGACTCCGATTTTCATCCTCTCATCTCCTTCCTGTCTGTCCCTTTAAGGCAAATGGTTTGTACATTAGATTAGCTGCCAAACCTTGATTAGATAGTGATAAACAAGACCTTGTATGAGCGGTTCGGGTGAGGGAACTATCCTCGTTGTTGTTGCGCATCCTGATGACGAGAGTCTTGGTGTAGGTGGTACGATAAAGAAGCATACTGAACAGGGTATACAGGTTGATATCCACTGTATGACCGGAAATTCAGAACGAAACGCCGAGCTGAAGCAAGCCTGTAGTATTCTTGGTGTCGAGAACCTCTACTTGAGTGAACGGGATGATTTCGCAATAACAAAGGATTTGACCAATGAAGTAGTTGGAGCAATCCTCAAAGCACGACCTCAAATTGTTATCACTCACTTTTCTGATGATTACAATCGTAATCACCAGCAGTGTGCACGAATCGTGGAAGAAGCAGTAGAATGGGCTTCACATACTACAATTTTTGAGAATGCACATAGAGTTGAGCGTATCTATAACATGGAGATTAACACACTAATTTCACGACCGAACGTGCATGTGGACATAACCGATTCATATCAAGCGGCACTGGCTGCACTCAAGAAACACAAGTCTCAGATCAAAAAGGGTGGGTTCTTCTACGAGAAGCTGTACGACGCAAGGACTCATTTACGCGGCGTGCAGGCAAAATGTGAGAGGGCTGAGGCTTTTTCAATAACCCTTCCTGAACATGCTGGTCCATTCTATCGAGAAAACAGCGTTGATCTATTACTCTAGCATAATCAGGTGCTAATCAACCATCTGCTTTTCTTCTTCTTGCGGCAAGAAGTTGCTTGAGCTCTCCCATCATGCTCTGGCCACCACCAGGAGCTCCGGTAGGTTTGGGAGTAGGAGCTTTTTCCATTGTTGGGATTGGTTCATCACTAGCAGCTCCAGCTGGATCTACAACTGCGGCTGGACCTCCTCCAGCTGCGGCTGCAGCAGGAGCACGGCTTGCCAAGGATGTTATTCTGCCATCCATAGCATCCAGTTTGCTTTCTATATCCATAATAGAAATCTGAATGTGAGTAATAGCCTCAGTCAGCTTGGTTGTAATTATACTGACCACTTCACCTAGCTCGCGGAGTTTGGTGTCAGTTGGGTCTGCTAGGGCCCACTCGAACGATTCCATAACGGCATCTTCGAGTTCTTTCTTTTCATCAGGCATTAGTTTGACCCCGTATTACACAGTGAAGGAATTCGGTTTCGCTATAAACATTGTTTGCATTAGGACGAAGATAAACTCTTACACTGCGTCAATGGTTGTTTTCACTGCGTCTTCTGCCGTCTGGAGTATCTGTTTGGTAATATCCTCATCGGGACTTTCGCATGTTATCCTGATGACTGGTTCTGTTCCAGAAGGTCTTACAAGCACCCACCCCTGTTTCAATGAGATGCCTAATCCATCCACTGTCAAAACTTCTACTGTGTCTTTCATCTTGCCGGGTAATGTTGTTGCTAGTGAATCCATAACTGCCTGTTTTTTATCGTTAGGACAATTCAATTTGCTCTTGAGGAGCGGATATTGTGGTATTTGTGCGATCAACTCACCAAAACTCTTCCCGGATTGAGCCATGAGTTCTAAGATTTTACAAGTTGCTAGGAATGGTTCCGGAGCAAGGTGGATCTCAGGGAAAATGAAGACACCGCATGCTTCTCCACCAATGACGCCTCTAGTTTCTTCAACTTTGATTGCAACTTGAATATCTCCCACCGGAGTTCGAATTATCTTTCCGCCAGACTTCTCAACTGTTTTATCCAATACTAACGAGCTGTCTACTGTAGTGACAACAGTCTTCTCCTTTGAGTTCTTGAGAGCCTGTTGGGCTAACAGCGCAATAGTTCTGTCTCCTCTGATTACTTCGCCTTTCTCCGTCACGAACACTACTCGGTCCGCGTCTCCGTCATGAGCGATTCCGAGAGCAGCTCCAGTCTTCTCGGTCATTCGAATCAGATCACCTAGAGTTTCTTCTTCGGGTTCTGAAGGTCTACCTGGAAACTGTCCATCAAGCTGTCCGTTTATAGTGACTACTTCACAGTTTAGACGCTGCATTAAGTACGGAGTGAGCACACAAGCTGCACCATTGCCCGGATCTACGATAACTCTGAATGACTTGGTACGGATGAGTTCAGTATCACACTTCTCAAGAATTTCGTCAATGTGGTCATTAACAATGTTTTCGAGCACTGTTTCTTTTCCACTCGCATCCCAACTTGCCACATTGAATTTCTTGGTCTCATAGATTTCTTCGAGTTTCTTTTCTTCCGCTGGAGTATATCCCATGCTACTCCCAGACCAAAATTTCACGCCAGTATACTCTGGTGGATTGTGAGAAGCGGTTACCATGAGCCCAGTTTTGAACCCATGCTTCATTGTCGCAAAAGCGAGTGATGGTGTCGGGATTATTCCTCCCCTGACAACGTTGACCCCTGTTGACATGATTCCAGCGGCAAGAGTATCAGCAACCATGAGCCCTGTCGTCCGAGCGTCTCGTGCAATTATGACTGTTCCACTCTTAACATAGGTCCCTAGAGCCTTGCCTAGATTCAATGCCATCTCAAGGTCGAATTCCTTTCCGTAGACCTTTCTCACGCCTGTTGTCCCGAAGAGCTTGTCAGTCATAGGTCTCACGCTACCTTTCTTTACAGATTAAGAGAAAAAGATACCTACTCGACTCTGAGCAACATAGTTCTATATTCCAATCAATGAGAGTGAATCTATGCCCTTCTTTGAACACAAAGGCCTGAAGCTCCACTATGTTGATGTCGATAAGAGAGTTGACAAGACCTCAGGTATTTCGCTCCTGTTTGTACATGGTGCAGGCTCATCCCATCTTGCTTGGTCACTACAGCTGAGAGATCTCTCTGATGAGTTCAGGCTCATCGCCATTGATCTATCAGGGCACGGCAAGTCTGAAGACATGGAGGGTGACCTGTCAATAGAGGACCACTTTGCTGAAGAGGTCTCTTCATTAGTCAAACACCTCGGGTTGAACGACTTCGTTCTTGTGGCACATTCAATGGGCGGAGGAGTAGCCATGGCATATACACTCAAGGAAGCAGTAGTGAAACCTCGTGGTCTAGTTCTTGTTGATACAACTTCAGTTTTAGATCTCTCCCATCTGGTAACGGGTCTTGTGAAGGACATCATAGAGGATCGATTATTCCTATTCAAGAGCGAGCTTTACGATAATTATTCTGATACCTACAAGGTAAAGAAAGCCGAAGACCGCCTCCGAATGGCTCATCCGTCAGTTATGCAACGCGACCTTGCAGCATCAAATAAATTCGACATCTCTGACCGCGTGGGAGAGATTGACATACCTGCGTTTGTCATCGTGGGTGAAAATGATGATGTGGTTCCTCCAGCAGTGGCAAAGAAACTTGAGGTTGCTCTCCCTCGAGCAGATATTGCTGTAATAAAAGACGCGGACCATGCACCAATGCAAGAGCAACCGGTGATGTTCAATATACTTCTAAGGAAGTTTGTTTTTTGGATTTGTGAAAATACGTAACCCTTGAATGCGCAAACAGAAATCCTCATTATACTCTTTCAACCGGCGACCTATTAGGATAGCAGGAGAAGCGCCATTTGACAGAAGAAATCAGTCTTGCACAGAGTGTTGATGGGTTATATGACACCGACCTAGGTCCCAAGGAGTTTGTTTTCATCTACGCGGGATATGCTAGTATTCTCCTACGGACAAAGACTGCTGTGGTCGTCCTTGACCCCGCAGATCTATTCTCCAAGGTGAAGAAACATATCAAATCCCTCGATCTCATCACCTACAGTCATAGTCATTACGACCACTACAACCTCAGTAATGCTGTTGCCCTCTACAAGAAAACTGAAGCAACAATCATCAGCGAGTACTCCATGGTGGATGACCTCCGCAAGAAAATTCCATCTGAAAAAGTTCTCTCTGGACCAGAGGTGTTTCAAGGCCTACGTGATGGACCAAAGTTCAAGCTCGATGGCATCAAGGTTGAGTTGCATCGAGGTGTGCATCCCCGCCAGATCACTCAGTGTCGAGTAACGATTGGACGACTGAAAATCTTTCACGCTGCCGACTCTGGGTACTGGCCCGTCGGGAAGGGCGAGGTTGACGTAGCGTTCCTCCCAACTGGCTGGCCCTCTCCAACCTGCGCTCCGGGGGTGGCACTCGCTATGGCCATGGACATGAGACCCACATTTGCGGTCGCAGTACATGGTGAAGATGAGCAAAGTCAAACGTTCAAGCACTTCGTCGAGCACGAACTTCCAGACACGACCGTCGTAATCCCTCAAGTGAACGAACTTGTCATCCTAAGCAAGCCATGATTCATAGCTTTTTCCAGAAAGATTACAAAATGGCTATTGACAGGCTACAGTATTATTTAGTTATCCAAATGTTTTATTACGTGCATTGTCAATCGTTTGTGGAGGAGGAGATTTTCTGAGTTCTCCAAAGGAAACAAAAGGAAAGACAATCCTGGTCTTGGTAATCTTACTTGTTACAATTGGTACTGCATCAGGGGTACTGTTATGGATATCTAATCAAATTTCGACAAATGTTGACCCAGCTGTAACTCCAATATCACTTACCGGTGGTTTCGATACATCGCCTACAATGGAAATAGTATCTGCATCAGTCTTTACCTACTGGATCAATGATGATACACAAGATATTGGATACATCGTACTGGAATTTCAATCTCAAGGAGTTGACATCGGACCTTCAAATTTCACAGTTGATATAGAATATCAGCCATTTGGTGAGATAGTCCTAAACACACAGGTAGTTTCGGGATATCCAATAAACAGAGGGTTTAATGCCGTTCAATACGTGTTTGAGCAAAGTGGCGGTGGAGCAATTGACTTTGGACCTAGTAGTACTATCAATGGAGATCTAACGGTTCGCATTACATATCACATTTCGATTGCATTGACTGTCACAATGCAACTGTCGTCCACATCATCGTAAGTCTGTTTCAATCCCTCTGGAGAACGAACTTGTCATCCTAAAATCCCCATAACTCACAATACATAGCCCTGATTCAATATTACTCATTGTCTTAACTGGCTATGAACACGTCAACGTAACGGTTATTAGTTCGCTGGCTATATCCGGCATTAGTAAAGAGGAATAAGAATGACCCGTGAGATACACCTCCTGCCATCTTTTGAGCAAGAGTATAGGGTACAGCTATTCTCATCGAAACGGGGGTCTATTCATTGAGCTCATCGTACGACTACCTTTTCAAAATCGTCGTTTTAGGCGAAGGCGCTGTAGGGAAGACCGCCATAGTCACACGATTCTCTCACGGTTTCTTTAGAACAGATTACAAAACAACCATCGGCTCCCAATTCGCTGTGAAGAATGTAGCCATCAATCGGCACGGTGAGGAAGATCTTACAGTTAAGCTTCAGATTTGGGATGTTGCAGGCCAGTCACGCTTCCAAATCCTGAGACCGATGTATTATCGTGGCTCAAGTGGCGGAATACTGGTTTTTGACGTGACTAGACGACGAACATTCATTGTCTTAGAAGAGTGGCTTGACGAGTTGTTCAAGGCAATCAACAAGAAGATTCCAATCATACTTGTCGCAAACAAGACTGACCTTCCAGACCGAGTTGTTGAACCATCTGAGGGAAGAGAGTTCGCAGATAGACACGGTATGCCATACCTCGAATCCTCCGCAAAGACGGGAGAGGGAGTTGTAGATATCTTTCAGTCATTGGGTGAAGATCTAGTCAAAACTCGTGAGAAAAGCACCTACTAATTTCTCAAATCTTGAATTTTCGAAGGCACGACACATCAGGTTGTTTCTAAATACAAATTATACATCTATTTGTTCGAAACCCAATCAATATCAGTGAGAACTGTATTGAGTGACATGTTACAATGACCGATCTTGATGAAATATACCCGGTAAACACACTTCCTGCACTTTCCTGGGCCCTCGACCTGTACTTCAAAGCGGGTGGGAAATTCAAGGACGGAAAGACCATCGAGCTCATCTTTCCAGTGAGTGACCACAAAGAAATGATGCGTAAGAAAGGCACTCATGAGATTTTCATGTTTATGTCAAAACGCAAGCTCCACCTCAAAGCTCGATGTGATTTCAGTAAGGAGTGTTCATTTAACTCAGAAAGACTTGATGCCTCGGATAGAGAAGCGGTCAAGTTACTTGATTGGGGTGAGGCTGATTCAAGGACTTTCATCAAGGCTGTCCGTAAATGGATTCAGCGTCTTGATCTGGATTTTGTGACATTCATCCGAGCTCTTAACACCGTTTGTGACCGGCGAGTGGAGTTGCCATTGACCACAAAGTGGGGTCGTACGTTCAAGAAATTTGATGAGTATCGTCGAAACAAGTGGCCTGAGGACGCCACTCCAGACAATCGTGAGGTGTTTCTCGAAGAAGTTCTGGTCCGTGTTGCATTCTGGATACAGACTGCTCACAAAGCTAAAGCGCTGAAGTAAAACTGCCGCCAATCAAAACTGCTTTAGAGTATGCATGTCTGTTAGAAACTGAGGTTGTATCGAATACATGATTGTCGGTCTGCTTGTGAACCCTATTGCTGGAATGGGTGGCCGCGTTGGTCTGAAGGGAACCGATGGGGTTGTAGAGGAGGCCATCAAGAGAGGTGCAACTCCAATTGCTCCAGGAAGGGCGTTAGAATTCCTAACAAGACTGGAATCAGTTCTGACTATGATGAAGAATGAAGATGAGATCCGCATCATTACATGTCCGGGAAAGATGGGTGAAGATATAGTACAAGAAGCAGGTTTGAAACACGAGATTGTTGATATTGACATAGAGAACTCAACGAATGCAGCAGATACTAGAGAGTGTGTCCTTGCGCTCTATGAGAAAGGAGTTCGTCTGCTGGTGTTCGTTGGTGGTGACGGCACTGCAAGGGACATATTGGATTCTGTAACTGATTTTGAACTTGAGGACATACAAGTTCTAGGAGTTCCTTCAGGTGTCAAGATGTATAGTGGAATCTTTGTTGTGCATCCGGTAGATGCGGCTGAAGTTATTCGATTGGTCTTTGATGGAACTGCACAGTCAGCTGAGTTTGAAGTCATGGATGCCGACGAAGAGGCGATTAGAAAGGATCAGTTCATCATTCGATTATATGGTTACTTGACTGGGCCCTCCGTTCCTGCTAGGTTTCAGGGTGCGAAGCAAGCCAGTCCTGAAACCACTGATGAGCAAGAGGCTCAAGAAGCGATAGCAAAGTATGTGACTGAACAAATATCCGACTCAGGTTCATACATCCTCGGGCCTGGGACCACGGTGAAAACAGTCACTGATATGTTGGATGTAAAGAAGACAACGCTTGGTGTGGATGTCTATCATGACGGCAAGATCCATACTGATGTTAATGAGCGTGCGATTCTTGAACTCGTGAAAGATTTCAATAAAGCCTGGATCATCGTATCACCTATCGGACATCAAGGTATGTTATTCGGAAGGGGAAATCAACAGATAAGTCCAGGAATCATCAAACGTGTTGGAAAAGACAATATCATGGTGATTAGCACTCCTTCAAAACTCAAGGGTATTGCTGGAGAGGTTCTACGTGTAGATACAGGTGACTCTAAGGTTGATGAAATGCTACGAGGCTATATTCGAGTCGTTACTGATTATAATGAGATGCGCCTAATAAAAATTGAATAGAGGTGGATGTGAATCATGATTGTACTATTGACTGATTTTGGGCCTTCAGAATACGTTGGGGTGATGCGTGGGGTCATATACTCCATCTATCCGGAGGCTCAAATTGTGGATCTAACACACTCCGTTCCCGCTCAATCAATTCGTGAAGGTGCATGGATTCTATTACAGAGCTACAAATATTTTTCACCGGGAACAGTCTTTGTTTCCGTAATTGATCCTGGAGTGGGAACAGCACGTGATGCAGTCGTCGTTGTGACTAAGAACTATATCCACATTGGACCAGACAACGGGTTGTTATTTCCTGCTGCATCTGAAGATGGAATTGAACGAGTCTATAGAATCCTGATTGATGATAGTGTTTCAAAGACATTTCATGGTCGAGATATCTTTGCAAAGGCTGCTGCGTATCATCAGGCAGGTACACTCAGTGTGATGTCCACCGAAACAAAGCCCGGTCTTGATCAAGCTCTGGTCTTCTATCATGAAGGTCGTCAGGGAGAAGTTGTTCGCATTGACAAATTTGGAAATATAATTACAAACATCCCTCCGACTGCAAAGACGAACTACAAAATCTCTGTTCGAAATGAAGAACGTGAACTCCCATTCTCAGAAACATATGAGTACGGTCCTGAGAACAGTATTTTTCTAGTCACAAGCAGTTATGATACACTTGAGATAGCTGCCAAGAATCGTCCTGCTGTTGATATCTTAGCTCTGGAGGTTGGAGATAGGATTACTATCGAATGACGCGCTCAAAGGAGTCATTCACTTATCGTTTCCTGAGAACTACAACAACTACCAGTACAACAACAACTGCACCAACTCCCAATCCGATGAATAGCAGAGTGTCCGTGGGTAGGTTAGTAGGTAACTGAACAGTGACAATCACTTCATCTGAGGCTGTGTTTCCTCCGCCATCTACTACAGATATTGTATAATTGTACGTCCCTATTGCAAGACCATCAACAGAAATACTGAACTCATCAACAGACGAAGTCCAATCCCCTCCTGTCAACTCTGTACCGTCTTTGAAGATCTGATAACTTGCAGGATACTCATCTGACGCAATCCATGTGATATTGTGACCAGTTTCACCCAATTCATACTCAATATCCGAAGGGTGGTTGAGAATTGGAGTAGTCTGATCTTCGATTTGTTCTAACCCCATTCGCTCTAAAGTGATTTCCCCTGAAAGCTCCTGTGTAGTCCTATTGGTTGCTACAACTGAGTAGTGTGCTAAGAACCCATCAATCTTAAGGAAGTCTACATGGACAGCGAGGGAGTAGTCTGTATATATAATCCAATTCTCACCAGATATGGTCCAGTTGGCGTC
>SOKL01000203.1 GCA_004376265.1 Candidatus Thorarchaeota archaeon | reverse complement strand
TATGTAGAACCCAGGAGATTTGTATGTCCTTTTATGCCCCGGTCAGGACTGACCTATGACTACTATGTTGGTCCACAAAGCCTACAGATATGAGATCGACCCGAACAACAGTCAGAGGTCTACTCTTCATCGTCATGCAGGAATCGCAAGGTTTGTTTTCAATTGGGGACTGGAACATCGAATCTCTCTCTTCAAGCAAAATCAGGGGGAATCTCGATTCACTGATGCCATGAAACAACACAAGTTGCTAAACAGCCTGAAGAGGTCCCAGTTCCCGTGGATGTACGAGTGTTCAAAGTGTGCTCCTCAAGAGGCTCTCAGAAACCTCCACAGAGCGTTCCAGAACTTCCATCGTGGTAGAAAGAAGGGGAAGTGTGTTGGTTTCCCCAAGTTCAAGAGAAAAGGAGTGAGGGACAGCTTCAGATTGACCGGGACCATCCGGTTCGAGGAGCGAAAAATACAGCTCCCTCGGATTGGAAAAGTTCGGATTAAGGAGAAGAAAGATAAATATCATGATGGAAGGATTCTCTCAGCCACAGTGAGGAGGAGGGCTGACAGATGGTTCGTGTCTGTCACTGTTGAGGAGAAGATTCCTGATCCAACACCTGTCGCAGGAACTCCTATTGGAGTGGACCTCGGGGTCAAAACCCTGGCCACATTTTCTGATGGTACTCAATTTGCTATCCACGAGCTCTGGGACTACGACTGAAGAAGCTTAGGAAGCTCTCAAAGAGTCTGTCAAGAAAGAAGAAGGGGAGCAAGAACCATGTGAGAGCAAAGCTTCGGCTTGCGAAGATGTACCTGAAGATATTCAACATCCGACAGGACACCCTCCACAAGGTGACGACCTATCTTGCCAAGAGCCACAGTAAGATAGTGATCGAGGACCTTTGTGTGTCAGGAATGCTAAGGAATCGAAGGGTGGCACGAGCCATCGCGGATGTAGGGTTCTACGAGTTCAGGAGGCAACTGGAGTACAAGTGTAGGTGGTATGGTTCTCAACTTGTAATGGCTCCTCGAAGGTTTCCGTCCTCAAAGCTGTGTTCAGGGTGTGGACACAAGAAGAAGGAAATCTCACTATCAGAAAGAGAGTATGTCTGTGAAGAGTGCGGTGTGAGGATTGACAGGGACCTCAATGCCGCACTGAACCTGGTCGCCGCCAGTTGGTCGGAGACTCTAAATGCCTGTGGAGAAGATGTAAGACTCGGCGGGTCTACTAGACCTGTAGAGCAGACCTCTGTGAAACAGGAACTGAACATCAGTCAGGGACCTTGATGTCTAGGACTGTCTAGGTTTCAGGCAACGGTGTACGACGATTGAAGAGTAAGAAGAAGTCACCCAACACTGGATCGAAGACAAAATGGCTTCTCAAGAAAGAAATAAAGACCGTTTTTCGATCTCGATGGTTGCTACTTGGTTTCATAATCGGACCTTTATTCGCTTGGCTCTTCCAGGGCGTTTTCTTGAATTTCCTTTTCGCTACATCTGCAGAACCAGAAACCGTATACATTACTGTTGAAGATGAGGGCTCTTTGGGCCATTTGATCTATTACAATTTCGACTATATTTATCAGAATGAGAAAGACCTACCTATAGACAATCAGACACTCAAGTTTCAAGATTTTATCAATATCAGTAGAAGTGATGGACAGGCGTTATGGGATAATAGAACGGCAGCAGTGTGGATACTAATACCTGCGAACTTCACCGAGCTCTTTGAGCAGTATAATGTGACCACGATGACAATCTACGTGAATTCAGGGAGTTTCAGAGCTACTGCAGCATATGAGAGAATCAAGATTTATGCGCAATTCTGGATGAGAACCACAGACCTATGGGTGCAACAAATAAGTCCACCAGCGGCCGAGGCAAGCTATGGCCATCAACTGGCAATCTTCCTAGTCATGATTACATCAGTGATGGCACCGGGTCCCTACATCAGTAAATCATTCGCTGGAGAACGTGAGCAACATACCTTGGAGGCACTTCTCGTTGTTCCCATGAGTAGACTGAGAATTCTCGGAGCTAAACTCGTGGCAGGTCTCATGTTATCTATGATCTACTCAATCTTTACAGTTGTGGGAATACTTGCATACAACTTTCTAGTGACCATTAGATCTGTTGGAAGTCTGAATAGTGCAAGTCAGATTGGGTTCTTCAGTATTGAAGTATCGTCTATCCCATTGATATTCTTCTGTCAGTTCCTAATCTTGCTCTGTGCAATAGGAATTGGCGTAGTGATCTCGACTATGGCCAAAGACCAAGCAACTTCAGAGTCGATTAACTATCTCGTACTCCTCGTTCCAACGATGGTCATCGGAATGCTGGGATTTGCAGGTAGCATAAGTCAAGTAAGTGGACTGTTTGGACTCTTCGTATGGTTGATTCCCTTCAGTCATGCAGTCATGTTCCTCAATGGAGTATTGTCACCTGCACCCGATGTGATTCTACTCATCATCAATATTGTGTATATGATAGGATTCACGTTGGTCTTTCTGATAATAGGAGCAAAGATGTTTGAGAGAGAGGCAATCATTGCCTAAGATATTGGCCACTTTGGACTGATGTCAACTCCAGAGCGGTCAATGAGTTTAGAAGCATGTTCCATTGCTCGTGCCTTGACTTTCTCTTCATCCAACGTGAGTAATCGTTTGCCCTGCATGAGAATCTGACCATTCACAATAACCGTGTCAACTGCATCACCAGAGCCAGAGTAGACCAGATTGGACACGGGATTAGATGCAGGAGTAAGGCTCAGACCTCTTAAATCAATGAGGATTATATCAGCAAATTTTCCTGGTTCGAGTGACCCAGCTTTATTATCGATTCCCATTGCAACAGCACCACCGAGTGTTGCCATCTCAATGGACTGTTCAGCGGTCACAACAAGAGGATCACTGACATACGATTTATGGATGAGCGCCGCAAGTCGCATCTCACGCACCATATCATAGGTATTGTTCGAGGGACCACCATCACATCCCAAGGAAACTGGTACTCCCGCTTGAAGCATCTGGGGTATCTTAGCAAATCCAGAAGCAAGTTTCATGTTACTCGAGGGACAATGGGAAATGTTGGACTTACTGTCTGCGAGTACCTTCAACTCCTGGTCCTCAAAATGAATGCCGTGCGCAAACACCATGTCAGGACCAAGGAGATTGTGTTCACGAGCAAAAGAGGTCAAATTAGTACCGAAATTTTCCTTCACGTAACGAACATCATCTATAACCTCACCAAGATGCATTGTCATTCTAGTATTCTTCTCGCGTGTTCTACGAACAACATCTTTGAAGAGTGCTGGAGTGACTGCACCTAGCGAACGTAGCCCATACCAGACTTGGATTCGACCATCAGCCTTGCCATGCCACCGAGTGTACATCTTATCGGTTTCTGATAGGCAGGCTTCTGCATCTTCCACCATTCCAGGATACATTATATCAGGGCTGTCAGCATAACCTGTTGAGTCCATGATTATCTTGGATAGTGCGGCTCTCATGCCGGCTTGTTCAACTGCTTG
>SOKL01000097.1 GCA_004376265.1 Candidatus Thorarchaeota archaeon | reverse complement strand
GCAGTAACAACTACCTCAAGTTGACTTACAATCCAAAGATGAAAGAAGCAGCTCTAGAGGCGATTAAGTCCCATGGAGTTGGGTCGGGATCGGTTCGAGCAATTGCAGGAACAATGGATCTTCACTTGGAGCTTGAACGCAGACTGGCTAATTTCAAAGGTGCTGAAGCATCTCTTACTTACAGTGCAGGCTTTGCCACAAACGAAGGTCTGATTCCACAGCTCGTAACGAAGGAAGATGCTATCATATCTGACGAGTTAAACCACGGCAGTATCATCGACGGTGTTCGTTTGACCAAGGCCAAGCGATTTGTATACAAACACAATGACGTCGCGGATCTGGAAAGAGTGCTTACCGAGGCAGAGAAGGATAATCCAAAAAAGATTCTCCTCATAACAGACGGGGTCTTTTCAATGGATGGCGACATAGCCCCACTTGATGGAATTGTGAAGGCTGCGAAACCACACGGTGCTATGATATACGTAGACGATGCACACGGTGAAGCAGTACTTGGGAAAGGCGGAAGAGGTATTGTATCACACTTCAACCTCACTCATCATGATGTTCATTTTGAGATGGGTACATTCTCGAAAGCGTTCGGCGTGATGGGCGGACACGTAGCAGGAAGCCGTGACATGGTGAATTATGCTCTCAACAAGAGCAGGTCATGGCTCTTAAGCGGTTCACATCCCCCAGCAACTGCAGCAGCTTGCATTGCTGCAATTGATATTCTTGAGACCGAAGAGCACCACGTAAAGAATCTCTGGGAGAACAGAGAGTACTTTGTCAAGGGTCTCCAACAGATGGGCTTTGACACTGGCTTCAGCCAGACACCAATCATTCCAGCGATGACCGGTGAGAGTTCAAAGGCAGTTGCCCTGAGTGACGGTCTCTTCAAGGAGGGCATTCTTGCCCTACCAATCGTCTTCCCAATGGTTGCTCGTGACAAGGCAAGGATACGAAACATGATGACCTCCGGTCTTTCGAAGGAGCAGCTAGATATTGCTCTTGCAGCTTACGAGAAGATCGGAAAACAGGTCGGAATTATCTAAGATTCGCAAGTGGAGCATTTCTAAGGGGGATGCTTCACCTTGCTATTTTTACAAATCGAACACGGTCTGATTATTTGACCTTACCATCGACTTTCTCCAGTTCAACAATGGGTGCGAATCTGAAACTGACTTCAGGAAGGTAGTGACGAGTAATCTTGACGAGGTGTTCAGGATTCTCTGTCTCTAAAAGCTGAAAGCCTTCAGTTCCATCCACCAGTGTATAGTTCTTTCCGATGAACTTTGCGTGTTGATCAGGGTTCTTCTTCACTTGACCTCGATACTCATTCAGTTTGTCCATGACCACATTATGGTCACCAGAACTGTATTCCCAGAACATGATATATTTCATTGAATCAACTCCATGAAACTACTAGATATTTCACTATAGTTAGTTAAGAGAGTTGCGAAAGGGCAATTTCTGTGATACTCTTCAGAAATGCTAATTCAAAAAGAAAAAACAAAGCCCGTCGAGATGACGGGCTCGTGTTCGTCTAACTACCTTTCTTCTTCTTCAAGAAAATAAGGAGGATGACAACCAATACTACACCTACGCCTGCAATGATCAGAAGCAACACTGTCAAGTCCGCTGGTGGAGGCGGTGGTCCAGTCGTTGTTGTGGGAGTCGTTGGCGTGGTATCTATGATTGTGACACTGATCGTATCGGTTGCGTGATACTCAAAAATGTCGCTCACAATCAACTCAAACTCGTAGACTCCAACTGATAGTCCAGACACGTCTACAATAATAAGACCATCCCATACTTGATTTGTAATGATCACACTATCACGCTTGATCAGATAGTTACCCGGTGCATAGCTATAAGCAGACCACTCAAAGTCAAACGAAGACCCTGCCAAATCAAATTCAAGGTCTCCAGGTGAGTCGATGGTCGGTTGCATCATGTAAACAATCTCGTTCAGCCAGAGTTCAAAGTTGTCAGCGTATGTTGAGTTGTCATAGTCATCAAAGTATTGAGAGATACTGAACATGTTACAGAGTACGCGACCCTCAACACCAAGAACAATGGCAGACTGATTAACCGCAGTAGTTGGAGTAATTCCAGCAATTGCTGTCGCATTAGAATGCAAGGTTACATTGGTCCAGTCGGTATTCCAGAAGTTCGCAGTCGACTCAAACCGGTCCACGCCGAAGTTGACAGGTCTTCCAAATACATCATGAGATTCATCCCACATGTAGATTGTTGGAGCCCCAGTAGTGATGAAGTCATCTGCGCCCTCAAAACCAATGTAGGTAAACAGTGACATGTCCCAGTCGTTCGTTCCATTTGAAGCCCTGAAGAGAAAGTCTCTCATAATCAGTTTTCCACCGTTCTCAAGGTGGTTCTTGATGAATCGATAATTCACAACTGGAGACATAGAGTTAGCATCACATATGATGAGATCCCAGTCCTGTAAATTCATGCTGAGATTGAAATAGTCTCTATCGAAAGTGAGCATGAAATTGATTCCCAATTCGTTCAGAGCATCAGCTACCGCAGACCGATAATATTCGTAAAAGGGAATACTGTGCGCATCATGGAAGAGCAAAACCTCAGCCTTGGAGGTCGTCAGCCAATTTGCTACATTCATAGCAAACTGCTTGTTGTTTGTTTCTGTTATCCAAGTGTCGAGGACTGAGTTGGCATCACTTATGACGACTACGCGGCCCTCTCCGTGTTCGGAAGCGGCAGCTGCTACTTCACCAGGCGCGTAGCTCCAGATTGGATATGCCCCACCCGACAAAATCAGGCTGGTTGAACCATGATAATTGAGTGAAGTACAAACTTCAGTTGTTGGGTGCATATCAAAGAGAGTTACAGCTTGATTATACGGAGTTACAGTAGAATTGAATTGTATGCCGTAAGGAGCGATTAGGTCATCGAGATGATGATTGTCTATTACTCCGGGGTTATCTCCAATGACAAACAATCCACCTCCAGCTAGTACCCATTCCTCAACAGCTTGAATCTCTGAAGCAGAGATATTCAGCATGGGTTGGTTGGTAACTAGCATGTCATATGGAGCTAGGTTCTCAGCTGTCAAATTACCCAAAGCGGATGGATGGAGCTTGTCCACAGTGTGTGAATTAGCAACCAGACCATCTCTATAGGTTGTTAGATAGTTTGCATCACCAGCCCATTCCCAAGTGTCTGTTGGAGTCCAAGGTTGATGTGTCAAGTCATACAAAACTCTAGCCTTTGGTTTTTGGTGTCAACCACTCAACTGCATCAGCGTATAGTGGGTATAGTTCTGGAAGCTGTCTGTATACGAGATCAGTTGAGATTGTGACAACTTTGCCGCCCCTTTTACTTGGATCATAAGCAAGTATCGACGCGTCATCAGGACTGATAATTGTTGTAGCAACCTTAGTCAGATCATTACCGATGGATGTTCCTTGCAGAGCCGTGAAATCCCAATTGAAACCGCCACTTCCGCTAAGGACTGTACTGGGTAACGTGAT
Organism: Candidatus Thorarchaeota archaeon; assembly: GCA_004376265.1. Taxonomy (GTDB): domain Archaea; phylum Asgardarchaeota; class Thorarchaeia; order Thorarchaeales; family Thorarchaeaceae; genus SMTZ1-45. Next base: position 9,286 of record SOKL01000097.1, on the reverse strand, counting down.
AGATCGGCTTACTGGATGTAATCCAGTGAAAACAATGTCATTCCCGTCGTAAGCCCAGTATGCAGGACTTCCATCTGTCCCAAGGGCTTCAGGTGGTAATATTCCGAATGAACAGAGATATCCAGCAGACCCATCAAAAACAAGAAGGCCTCCTCCTCCCAACCAGAAATCCATTACTCGATACGTGATATTCTCTCGTGGATAATTATCTACCATGCAAAAGACATCATAGTTAGCGGTTGTAAGCTCGTAATCATAGATATCATGAACATCCAATAGGGTCACATCATAGCCATAACCTACAAGAATGTCCATCAACCCAGTAGCATTATTTCTAATTGCCTAGGGGTTGTAGCATACGCTGGTGCGGTCATATTCGGTTCATCATAAATTGCTACTCGAATGTCCTTTGGAACATAATCAGATGCTACAGAAAGCGATTCGTTGACATCAATTCTCGATTCAGTCGCAACATCTGTCATTGCAACTGGAGAAATGAATAGAACTGATGAGATAAACAATGAGAGCACAAATACAAGTATTCCTTTCTTCAAATTTCTTCTCCTCCTATTAGAGGCCTACCTCAAAACAAAACGGAAACACCCTTTTCATTCTTGTGATAAATTTGAGGAAAAATCGACTATTAACTGAAATTTGCTAATGCTTAAGTCAGAAGAAACTGATAGTTTTTGACATGTCAGATTTCGAGAAGGATGCGACCCTGCGAAGCGTTTTACTCAATGCTGCAAAGTCAGGAGAGCGACTGAGATTCTTTGGTCCTGGAATGATGATCGTTGCTGAAGGACGCGTGGCATTTGTCGGAGAGGACGTTGTTGGTCTTAAGCATGGAGAGACTAAAGACGCGGACGAGTTCGTTTGCATTGAATGCATCATTAAAGTCCAGACTTTGGGCGAGTATCGTCACTATTGAATTGCTAGACAATAGACTTGATGGCTACACAGTCTAGTAGATACCATAAGCCAGCAAGATATACAGCATCATCACAAACACCGCAATCATGGATACTGATTCTAACGCATTGACCTTCGAGTCGTCAGTAATCATCACCCTGAGCATGAACATCGAGGGGAAAGCGAACACCAAGAGTATCAGAGAAGCAAGGTCGATTGGTATGACTGCAGAGCCACCAGTTGTTATCCAACCTAATATGCCACCAGCTACGAGTGTGAAACCGAAGATTACGAAGAACACCTGTACAATCCCACCAAAGGCATTGGACAGGGCAATTTCAAGCCGCTCCTTCCTATGACTACTGGCAACTATAATGTACTCTGGAGTTCCCCCGAAAATGACCAGTAGGAGTGCAGCGTGAATCATGTTCAATTGAAGTGTATCGATTGCGAAGTTGGCGAAGTTAGCAAGCGCCTCTCCACCAAGTAATGCACCAAGAGATGCAAGAGCCACAAAGATTGCTACAGTCTTCATACTCATTTTTGGATGATGAACCTCACCACTCATGAGAGGATCGTCGGAATCTGGTTCAACTTTTCCAAAATATTTTGTGATTCTGTAAAGATAAGCTACAAACACTCCAAGTAAGCAGGTACCAAATACAATGAGTTCACCCGAGCTCAGACTTCTAGCTGTTAGTAGATGGGCATCATCTATTGAGAAGAGATACACGATCATCATAGAAAGACCCACGGCTAGACTGATGACAGCTCCCATACTGAGCAAGTCAGACCCGACCCGGTTGATTGCGTCAGGGAGTTTGTAGTTTCCGTCTTCATCCTTTGGAAGAATCAAGGTGTAGAGGGCAAAGACAAGAGAGTTCATGAAAATGGTTGCTAGTGCAAGTACCCAAGCCATTTCATATTGACCACGAAGTAGAAGGAATGCGATTAGGACTAACTCAGGAATTGTGCTTGCTAGACTTGCATATATCCCAGCGACATAGTCCGTCATCTTCATATTATGCGCGATTCCCTCGACCGATAGCACAAATGCCTCACAAGATCCAGCAATGAGTAAGATACCACCGATAAGTTCTGTTAATGCAAGAATATTTTCTGGAAGATGGAAACCAATTGCTTCCAAGAGATTCAATGATAGGACAATGACCAGTCCAACTATGTATGATAATTGCCATAACTTGATCTTCATTGGTCAGCACCTGCTCTTTGATTAGGGCATAATGACCCCCAATTAAACTTCTCCCTTGCGAAATAGAGGTCTTCATCCAAGACTTTCCTGATTATGGTTGTAGCAGTCCGGTCAATCACCGTGATGAAAATCTGTATCAGCAGGGACATGATGAAGATTCCAACTGACAACAGACAGAATATTTCATTCCGGAAGCGTGAAAATACATTGAGTTTTGACCCCTCATAGAGGATGGTTGTCTTAGCAATAAACCTCAATAAGAACCGCGTAAGTTCAACAGCGGCGAGATTCAATGGTAAATTATCTTGATGACATACCTACTGGACCAAACCCGCCTAGTGAGATATACGTGATAGTCGAACTCACTCGAGCGAGCAAGAACAAGTACGAATATGATCCTAAGTTGAATCTATTCAAACTTGATAGGGTCCTGTACACGTTCGCTCCATTCGATTATGGTTTCATTCCCCAGACACTTGATCAAGATGGTGATCCACTTGATGTTGTTTTGCTTATCAATGCACCAACTTTCACATCATGCTTAGTTCACGCACGTCCAATCGGAATTATGGAGATGGATGATGAAGAGAAAATTGATGACAAGATCATTGCAGTTCCTTTGAATGAGCCTTATTATAGAGATGTCAAGAGCATCAAGGATCTCCCGGTAAGTCTTATCAACGAGGTGAAGCATTTCTATACAACCTATAAGATTCAGGAAGGGGGTCATGTAGAAATCTTGGAATTCAGAGAACTGAGTGATGCGTACCAGACAATTGAACGATGCATGAAAGATTACAAAACTGGTATCAGTAAATAATGATATTACTAGAATGCGCTTTACCTATTTCATTTGACCAAAACAATCTAAAGCGAATGTACTCGGAAGCGCTAAATCGTCATATCTTGAGTTGTGATTCATGGAAAAGAATGCCGTCATTTTCGATTTTGATGGAACTCTTGCAGACAGCATGCCATTTCTTGAGAAAATTGGCGTTCAGATAATGATAAAGTATTTTGACGTGTCAAGAGAGGATGCGACTCAGAGATATCGTACAACTACAGGACTCCCATACGAACAACAGATCAAAATGAATTTCCCAGATAATTCCAAGAACGAAGAAGCCATCGAGGAATTTGAACGATTGAAGATTGAGAGAATCTTTGAGCAGGAGTTGTTCTCTGATTCTGAAAGCACTGTCAGAGGGCTTCTGAAGCTTGGAATGGGTGTGTTTGTATCATCATCCACATTTCAAACAACAATTGAGGAGTACTTCAGGCGAAAAGGTATTCTTGATCTGTTCAAGGAAATCATCGGGTATAGACCAAGTTTCGAGAAAGGTGCGGACCACTTCAATCACATCCAATCAACACATCAGGTTCAATTCAAAGACATGGTTTTCGTTGGCGATTCGTTGAAAGACCATGAACGGTCCCTAGGATTTTGTGACTTCATTGGTATCACAAGGATGTTCGGTGAACAAGATTTCAGAAAAGTCGGACACACCGGTCATATGGTAGCGAACCTCTCCGAGATTATGGATATCCTGAAGAAGAAAACCTAAGACTCAACCTTCACACGTGTCGCAGGACCTTGACCACGTAATTTATTCATCTTCTCGAGGATTTTGCGAATGTGAGGAACGAACGGTTCAGGAACGGTGACAAGATTTTTCGAAGGAAGATTCACGAGAACATCTAGGATCTTCTCTAGAGTATGCTTCTTCATTTGGCGACAGACAGCACCTTCATACATAGGAAGTATCGTCTTTTCTGGATGCCGTTTCTGCAACTGGTGAATCATACCCATTTCTGTTGCAATCAAGAAAACTTTTGCATCTGACTCGGCTACTGTTCGAGCCATCATTCCAGTTGAACCAACCATATCGGCTTGTTCTTGTACTTCAATAGGACACTCTGGATGAGCAATTGCAATCGAATCAGGGTATTCCTCTTTTAATTCAATCAGCATGCTCAGGTCAAACATGTTATGTACATAACAATGACCTCTTTCATCAATATCAATAACTTCAACGGATGTATGAGCGCGTACGTAATCTGCAAGATGTGCATCAGGACCAAAGATGACTCGATCAACACCAAGTGATTCCACAACTTCGACTGCACTTCCAGAAGTGCATATCAGGTCAGCCTCTGATTTTGCTTCAGCGGTTGTGTTTACATAAACAACAACTGGAACGCCGGGATACTCCTTCTTCTTCCCTCTAATCTTCTGTGCATCCAAATATCCAGCAAGGGGACATAGCGCTTTAGGATCTGGAATGTAGACAGGAGTTGGGGATAAGATTGATGCCATCTCAGCCATAAACTTCACACCAACAAAAACGACCATATCAAAACCACTGACCTCTGCAGATTGTCTCGCAAGCTGCAACGAGTCACCTACAAAATCCGCAATCTCTTGGATGTCAATGATCTGGTAGTTGTGTGCAAGAATGAGTGCTTTCCGCTCCTTCTTCAGACTGAGAATTTTCTCTTGCAGAACTTTGACGTCGAGTTCCATTGAGGGCACCATGATAATTTCTATGGGAAGGACCTTTTAATAAAATACTAATCGGCAACGATTGACACCTAGACAATCGTTTGGCAACTTTCGCCATACTAAGTTCAGTGCCATTTAAGTGTGATTCTCAATTCTTTGGATATTCATACTCGAATCAAAGGATGAACAGACCTCGAGGATTGGTGGTGTGTTGGGATTGGAATCCAGCATATTGGAAGATGCACGCTACGTTGTAAATGTGCTTCGAAAAGGTAAGAAACTCTCTTTATCGGACAGTCGCCATGGACTATGCACTGTCACCAACAAAGGCTAAGAAGGGCTCATACACCCAATGACACCTCGAGTTTACGTGATTGCTATGACCAAGAAGAAAGGCGTCCCCAAAACAAAGAGCAAAGTGATTCGAACACTCTTTAGTCAGGCTGAATCAGACCTACAACATGTTACTAAAGGTAATTCAATTCCTGATGAAATTGGGACATTTGGTGAATCAAGAGAATTCGTAGTGTATGAGCTGGCAAAATCGATGGAAAATGCCATAGAATCGCTCGAAAAGGCAAATTCAGCAAACAAAGTCCTGTTGGAGATTTATACAGATGTTCGAGAAGAAACCTCGAAATCAGATATCCTTCAATCCATGACTCTATGTCTTTATGGGTTGATACTTGGAAATTACAATGAGGAAGATTTCAGGTATCTCTATAGATATTCATTGAAACATGTTAGAAATCAAAACAAGATTGAGGATTGGCTTCGGAAAGCCTTGGTCATGCTGGCCGCAGTTCAGCATGATGATGTGAAAGAGATCATGTCTGAAATCAGAATTTGGCTACAATTCCTTGGTGCGCCATTCTTTACTCCTGAATCATTCGTTAAACATGGTGAAGAATTGGGTGTTGATATCAAGTCCGTTATTGAATCCGAGGAGTTGAAATTAGTGGATGCACTTACTCGACATCCACAATATCTTCGTGAGGCTGTAGAGGGAAGACCTTTCCTAGAAATGTATAACGCTTGCAAGGATTGGACTCCAGATGCGCTCCTGTCAGATATACTATCTATAATTCGAGAGAAAGCATATGAAGGTGCTCAGGAAGTTATTAGACCGGACATGAATGTGGCACAATCATTCGACGCAGTGAAAGGGCACTTCGAAAAGACCCAGTTCCAAAGTCACAAGAAAGCGGTTATGCCTATTCGCCTCCAAGAGTTACCATCACCTCCACCGGGAGATGCAGTTGACCCTGTGATTTTCGAACTCATCCCGCAGAAGCTTAGAATGGGATTACTCCCTTCAGTTGCATATTCACGTAAGACAAAAAGCATTGAGATTATTTTCCTTGGAGGACCTAGGATTGGGCGCAGCGGAATTCTGATTAAAATTGATACAGGAGGAATACTTCTCGACTTTGGGATATCAGTAGCAAATCACAGAATCCCAGAATGGGTTCCCGAATTAGAAATGATTGACACTGTTTTGGTGAGTCATGGACATCTTGATCATCTGGGAGGGCTTCCGATTCTCTTTGACAAGTTTAAAGGAAAGTGGTGTTCCGTCGGACCAACAGGAGGAATTGCTAAGATACTTCTCAGCGACGCTCAGAAAGTTGGTACTCCTGCACCTCCAAGGAAATATGACAAATTAGACTTGGTTTCTAGATTCAAGGAGGACAATGTCAATAAAGTATTTGCCAACCATGTGGGTCTTGAATATGGAACGAGCCACGAAGTAAGCCCTGGAATAGTTGTGACGCCGATTGATGCATGTCATATCCCGGGAAGCGCAGCTTACTCTATTGATATCGAGGGAACGAAGATCCTTTACACTGGCGACTTCAACATCGACGAATCAGTTCTTTTCCCCGGAGCGGCACTACCAACAGATGCAGACTACGTCATTTTTGATGGGACATATTGGGGTAGAGATGATTTCGATCGGAAGAAAGTTTCAGAGAATATCAGCAACATCATTGCCAATCATGGACCTATTGTAATTCCAAGTTTCGCAGTCGGACGCTCACAAGAGATGTTGACAATTCTTGAAAATCTGGGCATCACGAAGAACCGTAATGTCATGGTTGCTGGAATGGCGAACCGTGTGACCAATCTAGTGGGAGTACAAGGGAACTGGGACAGTATGAAAAAGAACAAGGTTCACCTCGATAAAGATGACATCTTAGTTGCAGGTGGTGGGATGTTAGGAGGTGGTCTTGCGAGACATCATTTCAATGAACAGAGGAACAATCCTGATGCGGCAATCATTCTCTGTGGTTACTTAGCACCAAGAACTCCAGGATGGAATCTACTCCATGGTTATGAGCCTCATGACTGCAAATTAGAATATGCAAGGTTGAGTGCACATTCCTCGGCTTCCAATCTTCAAAGATACATCGAATCATGTTCAGGCAAACGAATTTTGGTTCACACGCCAATTGAAAAGGCACCAAAAGGAATTATTATGCCAGAGTATCGTGAAAGGATAATCATCAAGACATAATCATGCAACGACTTCTAGGACACCATCAAGAACAAGCTTGGTTGCAACAAATTTCATTGCTGGTAAACTGACGTTGAGTTTTCGCACTACATCCTGCATGGGGAGTGAACCATCGCACAGGTCAACGAATTTTACAACCACTGCACCGTAGGCTTTCTGTGTTTCTTCGTCTACAACACCCATTTTCTTGAGATGACTTTCTGGACCAATCTCGACCTTGAAATCAAGCCAACCAAATTGATTCATTATTTGAAGGCAACCGAGAACGGTTTCACGAGGTAAATCGAGACTTCGCACGAGACCACCAATTGTTTCGTTATTCTCAATGGCACTCTTTACTTCAACAACAGCCGCACCTACTTCACGATTCTCGAAAGGTAAGGGCTTTCCAGCCTCTCGGGAACGAACTATGTAATCGAAACTGATTGGGCGCATTGGTAGCTTTCCTATAACATCAAATACAGATGTTTCGAAGATAGACGGGTTTCCATCCCAAGTTTCCCAAACGTCTTGATATCTCTGTTCAATGTCCACTAACAGCGAGGTCAGAATACTACGTTGTACATCTTCTTCACTGTCGTTGGTCACGATAAGAGCTATGACAAAATGCTCTGATTTCTCTATCATGACCAGGTTTCCTTCGTGTTCTATTGTTTCTAATGCATCAGTGGACCTAGAGTCGCTTCCCTCCGCATCAATACCACCAAAGGAGTCGAGTGCAGAAATCAATGACGCAACTGCATGCTTGTCGATTTCGTCATCAAGATATTTCAGATGGTACGCTACTTCAGGCATACCTTCTTTCGGCACAATGAGCAACATGTGAAGAATGCGAGACTTATCAGGAATCACTTTGGCAACTAATTGTTGTTCCTGCCCTGTTGATTCTGTTGTTCTCTCAGCATCCTCTGCAATAGCAACTGCTTCTTTGCCAGTTGGAACCTGGGTCTCGCTTATGGCGTCAATACTACCTTCTTGGAAGGGTACATCTTCGAAGCCTGTTTGTTTTACTGGTTCAGTTGGAGCATCAGTCATCTGCACATCAATATCTTCAGAACCGCGGCGGATAGTAATCATCTCGCTTATTGGTAATTCAGGAAGTTGAACTCCTGCTGACTTTGCAGCCACCTCGAGCATGAGTCTGATGAACTCCTCACGCCGGGTCTTATCTGTGGCTACCATTGCGAATGTAGGGGCTCCAAGTAATCGCTTGATTTTTTCCGCTTTCATTGATTCAGGCAGGTCTTGTTTGTTCGCCATGATAAATAGAGGAACTGCAGGGGCTTCCTTGCGGATGTTACGCAGCAACGATTTGGTCTGCATAACATTTCTGAAACTTGAGTCAGTAATCAGAAAGATAACATCTGTGCCCGAGAAATAGAAGCTCCATAAATCTTGAAAAACTGCCTGTCCCGCAAAATCCCAAACTGTGACTAAGAATGTCCCAAATTGTATTGTCTCGGAAGAATCGACAGCTACATTGATTGTCGGCACATAGCCACCGGGTGCTGGTTCTTTTCCAAAGAGAAGCCGCAATAGTGTGCTCTTACCAACACCACCAGAGCCCACAAAGGAAACCTTGAATCGCGTGAAAATAAGTTCGCCAAGAATATCATCCAGATTATCCCGGATATAACCAATGCTGTTACCTCTGAGGGCAGTGGATATTCTAGCAGCGCCTTCTCGCACTTTGTGTTGGATAACTCGATCTTCATCACGACCATCTGTCACAAAGAGGAGGAGCATATCGCCATCTACAGGTCCATGAAACACCTTATGTTTCTCGGCTATGAAAACTGGTGTATCAGCCGCAAGTCCTTCAGTGTTTAGCAAATCATGATACCCTGTTAGAAAATCTTTGACATCATTTTCCAGAAAATCAATCTTCCAGAACCTAGTCTTGACTACAACGTTGCCATCGGCCTTTTCTACAAGAAGGACGTTGTGTATCAAGTTTTCACATCCGAGTGTGGAAGATAATTTGCATCGTGTTATCTACTTTTCTTGCTCGTTCCGAATGTTCTTGAACCTTATGGGTAAAAGTTACGTGATTCTCAAACATTATAGATTCTGCTCTTTTTGTATCTTAGATATCAGTTGGCGGAGTGAAAAATACTCCACGAGTTACCTATAAGTGATT
>SOKL01000266.1 GCA_004376265.1 Candidatus Thorarchaeota archaeon | reverse complement strand
ATCTTCGTGTTATGAGATAGACCATCATATTTTGACCGCGGGTAACCTGCGGTCAGATACTTCATTTTCTTAATTTCTAAAACTAGTTTCTTTAGGAACAGCCATCAGAGAAACAATTCCTCAGAACAGCATGCATGACTGCCCCTCGAGCGACATCGATGTCTGGAAGTCCAGTGATGAACTCCTCACACACTCTCATTGCAGGAAGACCGAGTGGTGCTGGAAAGCCACAACCATCATCATCATCTGAGTCAACATCAACAATCCGGATAGTTTCAGGTGGCAAACCAAAATCGGAAATGACACTGTACAGGGTTTCAAGCGCTGCATCACACAAGACACAGTGTTCGCTTGTATATAGAATGATACATGCGCATCTGCCGCAATCTGTCGGTATTGACTTGAAAGTCTGGCTGAGTGCTGATTCCTGTCGAAGTGTCATGAGCAATAGTTAGCAAAATCTGAATATAACCAGTCTGAGCAAACAGACCAGCAATAGGATGTACTAACTAGGCGAATAAGCAGGTTCTAGAGAGGATTGATTGCTTGATGTGTGAATTTTGATTTGGGATAAACCATGGGCATTCAAGGAAGGTTTCTTAGCTAAGTCACACCTTTACAAATGGCCATATCACGTGGATATTACTAGGACAATATGCATACTTTCGATTTCAATTGCAGACTAGGTCAAGTGCGGATGTGAGGTCTCCAAGTAAGTCCTCAGCATCTTCAATTCCAACTGACAACCTCACCGTTGATTCCGAGATGTTCATCTCAGCTAGAGCCTGCTCGTCCAACCCATAGTGAGTGGTCAATACAGGAATGCTAGCCAGGCTCTCAACACCACCAAGAGAAACTGCGTTCAGGAATATCTCTAGTGAGTCTACGAACGTGCTTGTTCCAGCTAGATCAGATTCAATTTCAATTGCCAACATCCCACCAAACCCATCCATTTGTTTTCGAGCCACATCGTGATGTGGATGACTAGGGAGACCGGGATAATGCACTTGTCTGATTCGCTGGTCCTTTTCGAGTTTCTCAGCTAGGTATTGTGCATTGAAATTGTGCCGTTCCATTCTGACGCCCAGTGTCTTTATCCCTCTGTCAAGAAGGAATGATGCAAACGGGTCCATTGTTCCACCAAGAAGTTTGGCAGCACCCCGAACATCTGCCATTATTTTGGTAGGGCCAGAAAGGGTACCAGCAATGATGTCACTGTGTCCTCCAAGATATTTTGTAGCACTGTGCATTACTAGGTCCACACCTAACTTGTGCGGCCTCTGATTTATTGGAGTACCAAATGTACTATCAATCATGCTGGTAGTTCCCGAAGCACGAGCGGCATCAGCTACTTTCTTGATGTCAACGACCTTCAGAGTTGGATTAGTTGGAGTTTCAAAGAAAATCAATTTGTATGTGCCACCGGAATCAGAGATTCGATCTACTAGCTCATCAGTATCAACATAATCTACTCGAATTCCGCTGTGAGGAAGTATCTTGTTGAATAACTGAACTGTCCCTCCGTATATCGAATCACTAGACAGTATTCTTTCACCACCTTTTACGAGACCCATCACGGCAGAGGATATTGCAGCCATACCTGAAGCCAAAACATGAGTGTCCTCTGTCCCTTCAAGCGCACTAATTTTCTCCTCGACATTCTCGGTAGTTGGATTGCTCCATCGAGTGTATACGTGTCCACTTGATTTACCTTGTACTGAGTCCAACATTTGTTGTTGATTCTCAAATACAAAGGTAGAGGTCTGTGTAATCGGGACAACAGCGGGTCCTGATGTTTGTGCGTGTGTACCTTGAACGCAGAGCGTAGAAGGTTGTCTCTCCTTATTCTTCATCAGTAAAACTCCAAATAGTCTTAGAGGAATAAATTGAGATTCCTCAGTTGATACTTATAGATTAGCATACGCGGGTACATTTTGAGAAACAATCTCTGGATGATACCAAGATCTACTCGGCATCACTATTGCGTGCTATATAGGCAGTCTTAGAAAACAAGTTGCAACCACAAGTTGTGCATTCAACACTTCTATCTTCATGGTCTTCTCTGTTATGGCCACATATACACTCATCCAGTGCACGCAAATCTATTGGGGGTTGAATAGGCGGTTCTGTCATTTATAATCTCTAAATAATGGAAATTTAACTATATTAAAGTTTCAGTAAGCGCAATTTCCTTCTAAATAGGTCCATAGTAACCATTGACAGTGAAAAGTAGGTACTTACTTAACAAGACGATAGAGTCACCTCCAATAATGAACACGCTTGAGGCAATCAAAGCACTTCCAAAGGTTGAACTCCATGTCCATACCTTAGGTTCATTGCAACCATCTACACTCCTCTCCATCATTAAAGAAGATGGGATAAACTCACCCTATAGGACAATTGAGGATATCATACAAAGATTTCAGTTTACAGATTTTACTCAGTTCATAGAGGTATATGCAGAGATAGTTGGATACATATCCGACGAGAAGCACTTCGAGCCCATCATTTTCGACATGCTCAAGAAATGTTCTGAGTGCAACACACATTATGTTGAAGCGAGCTTCTCTCCAAGGGACCACCTCCAACACAATCTAGAATTCTCAAGAATGGTTGATGCCATCAACAAAGGCATAGATCGTGCTCGCAAAACGTTTGGTATAGAAACAAATATCCGAATAGATCTAGTCCGCAATTCTACTCAAGACGAGGCAATGGAAGTACTGGATTACATAGCAAAGAACCCACACAACATCGTATCAGTTGACATTGGAGGTAATGAAGGCAAGTTTCCACCAAAGCCATTTGCTGAAGTATACGAACGAGCACACAAGATGGGACTTCATCTTGTTGCACACGCTGGTGAAGCAGCAGGACCTCAATCAATCTGGGATGCCATTCAATTCCTCAAAGTGGAACGTATCGGGCATGGTGTGACCGCTCGAAATGACCCGAAGTTGATAGAGTATCTTAAGGAGAAACAGATTTGTCTTGAGATGTCCCCCATTGGCAATCTTAGAACGGGAGTGGTCAAATCAATCCAGGACCATCCCATCCGAGAATTCTATGACAAAGGTCTCCTGGTCACAGTCAATAGTGATGATCCATCACTCTTCCATACGGACCTGAACAACGAGTATATTCAGATTCATGAGCATCTTGGATTTTCAATTCTGGAGCTATTCCAACTATCAATGAATGGGATAGAAACAGCATTTATTGACGAAGTTTCGAAGACAGAGTTGAGAGAATCTTTCTCTTCAGAGTATAGACAGATTATGGATCAACTAGAATAATAGATTCACTCATCGTCAAGCGCACGCCATGCAAGGTATGTGCCAACGGTTTCCAGAGGGTGTCAAGTTTCAGCTAGTTTCTCAACCTCTTTCTGTGTAGGCATCAAATCAAGCCCATAGAGAATCATTACGCCTTTCCTAACACCTAGGTCTCCAGAGGCTAGGACATCTAATCGCCCCATAGAGAATAATAGATACATCTGGACTGTCCACTCACCCACACCTTTGATTTGTACAAATAGGTCAGTTATCTCCTTGTA
>SOKL01000237.1 GCA_004376265.1 Candidatus Thorarchaeota archaeon | reverse complement strand
CCTTAAATTCACACCTCTCGGTTTCAGCACAGTTGTGCGTGGTCACAACCAACTCCGTATATCACATCTGGTGGTAACATGGCACAGAAAGGCGAACCAATGTACCGCGGGCATCCCCTGTCAGAACTTGCTACGATGAATATGGATTCCCTCATCGAGCTGCTCCCTACACGCAGGAGAAGGACCCTCAAGCGCGGCCTACCCCCACGACAGAAGAAACTGCTTTTGAAACTCAGGGCAGCCAGGAAACAGCAGAGAAAGGGTAAGGACGTCGTCGTTCGCACACACTGTCGTGATATGGTCGTTCTTCCGGAGATGGTGGACCTCACCGTTGCTATTCACAATGGCAAAGACTTCACTCGTGTCAAGATCATCCCGCAGATGATTGGTCACCTTCTAGGAGAGTTTAGCATCACAAATAGAGCCGTAAAACATGGCAATCCTGGAATAGGGGCCACTAAATCCTCCGCTTATGTACCACTCAAATAAAAAGATTTTTTATCTGGAAAGAGGCTTTATGAGCCCTTTTTCATAGGTACAAGAAATCGGAGCGCATTTTCTATAGGTGGCAGTCCATCCTTGAACATCTTTTGTATCTCCCTCAGATCATCGAAAGTAAGGTTAGCTACATCGCGGATGACCTTTTTCCATTGTTTAATCTCCTCATCGTCGCGATGTTCAATCTTTTCCTTCTTCGCCAACCACGTCGATTCTTCCATTCGGTCTTTCCTGCTCCAGAGTTTGTCTACTGCTAACATCTGTTGGTCATATAGTTCCTCTATGTGGGTATAGATGTGTTGAGTCACTTCTTCTTCCTCAAGAAGATGCATGTATCGTGCTTCCTTCTCCATCCATCTTTGTTCACACTCTTCTTGCCATTGCTTATACTCCTCAGTCTTTGCATATTCCTTGACCAGTCCATAGGTTCTCACATGGGACTCATCACCCCACGAGGTGTAGAAGTCCTCAATCGTGTCATCAGCATGAACATACCTCAACTCATCTTCTGAGAGACCCTGTTCAGCGAGTTTCTTGATGGCTATGTCCCTTGGAATCTCTCCACGGTTCTCAGAATCGTTCTGTCCTCGCAATAGTCGAATCAGTGCCTTTGCTGCAGGTCGGAGGGATTTATAGAACTCTGTCTTCTCCTTAGAAAGAGCCTTCAGATGCCAGATGAACTCACTCTTCTCAGGCAGACCTATCTCTCTCATCATTTCATAGGACACCTCATCAAGGGTCTTGTCAATCGCCCATTCATCAAGGGTACTTTGAATAACTCTGGTGATGTCGTTTGCATCACAATTCATCTTCAATTCTGAAATTTGTTCCTGCATGCGTCGTTCTAAAATCTGGATGGGGACTCCTGCTATTCCGGTTTCATCACTGATTGCTTCTAACAGTATTTCTTTCAGTTTTGATTCATCACAGGTCATCATTCAAACCGCCTATCTCACGTTTGATTTTCTCCCTTCTCTCAGATTCAAATTCGCTCTTCATCCATTTCTCAACCTTAGCCCTCTTAACCTCGTCATCAGGAGGGCATTTTGTGGCAACTCGCATGGCATCATCTTTGGCGCTGGTTTGATAACCCCAGAGAGTTGAGAGACGTTCAGTGTTATCCGAGTATGTCAGACTTAGAAAATATTCACTAGTCTTTATTCCCAGTTTTTCAAGTCCTTCCTGTTCATCCATCATCAATTGGGGCTTGTTATCTTTGACAATTCCGCGGAGTTGTCGAGCTACTTGAGATGTGTGAGCATCTGGGGAGTTTTCTAGTTCTTCGAGTTTTCCTGAATTCAATTTGAATAACCCACCAAATGGACCTTCTTTGCTTTCGTCCCCATGGTCACGAACAAGCTTTGCCATCTCCTCGGATGCAATATTCTTCATCCCATACTCTACAGATCTTTTTGGATCACGCAATACTGTGCCGCGATCTACTCTGAAAGAAGCTCTATGACTCCTCTGTTCAGTTACAAAACTACCATCTTCAGCCCATAAAGCTCCATAGTAATTTGTTAATGCTTCAGGAGATATTCTCTTTATCCAGTCTGGCCACCCTTCATTCTGAAGCGTCTTGTCACCCTTTGTCAACCCCCTGTTCTCCAACAATCTACCAAATGTTGAACTGTATCGAGTCCGAATCACTCCATTCTCAAGGACTTCCTCATGTCTGTACACATCCCCAAACTGGTCCACCTGCCTGTTGACAATCTCTACACGTTTCCGATTCTTCTCGGTATACACAAAACCATTACTCGCTTTCTCTACATGTCCATCAGATAGTCCAGCTCCAAGCATGGACGAGTATAAAGAATCAATCTTCTCTTTCCCATCAGGAAATTTAGGATTCTCAATCCCATGTCCTCCTTTCTGCTCCTTACCGATTCGTTCAATCTTTGATTGGAGGTCTTGAATCCGCTGATTGTGCGTGTCAAGCATCATACCTAGACTATATCCCCGTAAATGTTGGGCAGCATTCTGTGTATCATAGTTCGGATTTGAGGAGGTCACTGTCTTCTCTTTCTCAGTAATCTGATCAATCAATTGACTCAGCCGCCTATTGCCCTGAATCCCCAGTCGATCCCGAGCCTCCTCCACGAACGCCTTCTTCTCCTCCAGGGATTTGAAGTATACAAGCTCATTCTGATACATGTTCATCCAGTTGTACTCGTTTGTGTCCTGTCTTCTCATGTACAACTTACTATCAACCAAACCCAACCGCATCCGTTCATTTGCAGTTTCGTCTAGACCCATACACTTGTTGAGTTCCCTCTCGACCTCCTCCCGGTTCTGCTCTATCGACTTAGCAACATCTCTGAGCCACTTGGGACCACCAGTGTGGTACGGTCGAAGCTCTGCCCACTGCATCCGGGAGTCATGCTCCGATGAGCTATACATTTTCTCGATAGCCGCAGCCAAGTTCTCAGGACTATGTTCCTTGGTGTCCTTGAGGTGCCTGAAATGATGATAGACCTCAGAAGAATCGATCCTGTGCTCAAAAACCTCAGGAGCCAGCTTGGACTCGTGAAGCCTTCGTGCCTCCTCATTTCTATCTAAGATATCAAACGCTTCGGGCTGCTTGACATCCTCTAGATAGTTTCTCAAGGTGGAGTAGGAGGTATCAAGCTCATGAGCCCACTCCCTGAGGGTCATGTCAGGAACCTCACCGTTCCTCTGGACTTCTTTCACATGCATATAGAGGTCCTTTCTCTTCTCAATCTCAGACCATCGTGACATGTCCTCAACATAGGGGTGCCGCTCACGAAGTGGGTCATATTCTTCTTCGGTTCGAACTGGGTTTCGATTTTCGTGGTTCTCCATTACCTCTGGTTGGTCATTCTCTAGTGGTTCACTACGGTTATGCTCAATTTCATGTTCCAAATCATTAGTTGCTGTGACCTTTCGTTGGATTTCTTGGAAACCATTATCCTTGTATGGTTCCACGTCTTCCTTCGTGGAGTCAGTGATCGTTTCACCCTCTGGGTTTGTAGATTCTGATGTTGCATTTCTCGGAATATCTTCGGGGGTCTCTTCCTCACTCTCATGTTTTTCCGTCTCAGGCAATGTCTCTATCCTTTTC
>SOKL01000359.1 GCA_004376265.1 Candidatus Thorarchaeota archaeon | reverse complement strand
GCCCAAGCTACGCATTCGCATCTAACAGCATTTCTTGTACCTCGAGAAACTCCAGGAATCACAATTGAGAAAATTAACGAACTTACAGGTAATGTTGAGATGGTTAACAGCGTCATTCGGTTTAGAGATGTGAGAGTGCCTGAAGACCATATGGTTCTTTTTGAGGGTGATGGATGGACTGTGATGACTTCTGGTCTCAACATTGAACGTTTAGGTATTGCCGCCACTGTTGGTCAAGCCCGATTACTAATGGAAACTGCAAGAGCCTATGGTAGAAGAAGAGTACAATTTGGGGCACCAATCTCAAGGTTTCAAACTGTCCAAACTAGAATGGCAGACATGGCTATTCGTTTGAAAATTGCTCGCACTTATCTGTACGGACTTGCAGCGCAGCTTGATAGTGGATCCGCTGATATGTTTCAGTTTGGTGTAGATGCAGCTATTTGTAAGATATTCTCAACAGAGGCTCTTATCGAGATCGCTGAGGATGCACTCGTGATCCTTTCAGGCGATGGTTATACAGAAGAGTATCTTGCAGCATCGATTTTGAAAAATGCGCTACTGACAAAAGTCACTGGGGGTGGAAATGACATCCTCAAACTCTTTATTGGACGCCAGGAGTTTAAACAGACTCCAGACCCAATGAGTCTACCTCGAGTGCTACGAGGAGCAAGTCCAGATGAATTATAGGAGGAATAACAAGTGAGCTTTGAATGTATCAAGTACGAAGTGAAGGAAGGAATCGGTTGGATTACACTCAATAGACCAGAGGTGAGAAATGCTCTATCTCGCCAGACATGGATGGAACTCATGCAGGTATTGCAAGACACCTATGATGACTACACCGTGAGAGCATTAGTGATAACTGGAGAAGGAACAGCGTTTTGCGCTGGGTTAGATATCAAAGAAATGAGTACCATTGGTTTCAAGGGTCTCGGTGAATTCTTGGGCATAATCTTAGACCCAATCGAACTACTGCAGAGATATCCCAAACCCGTTATCGCTGCTGTTAATGGTCATGCATATGCAGGAGGTTTTGAACTGACTCTCTTCTGTGATCTTGTAGTCGCCTCTGACAAAGCTGTATTTGCCTTCCGCGAGAATCGGCGTGGTTTGATGTCAGGTCTCTTAATAGTCAGAGCTCACGAGTATAATATGCGACATATCAAGGAGCTCACTTTCACTGGAAGATCAATTGACGCTCATGAAGCCTATCGCATGGGACTAGTGAACAGAGTGGTTCCACATGATGACTTAGAGAAAGAAGTGATGGAACTCTGTGAGGAGATCAAACTAGTCGCTCCTTTGTCGCAAAAGCTCACCAAGGAATTTCTCAGAAAAGGTATCCGTGAGATTGGAGCATTATGGGAGCCATTCAATGAATTGTTCCGTTCTGATGACGTAATCGAGGGTTTTGAAGCTTGGTTAGAGAAACGACCGGCTGAATGGAAAGGAAAATAACACTTAAACGGGTAGACTGAATGAATCAGGGATGTGAATGACGTGTCAAAAAAAGACGAACTGAGGACATCATTGGGGAAGATGGTTGCGAAGATGGATGATCCGAAGTACAAGTCTCGCTACGCGAACTTCAATAAGACTCTCCAATTTAATTTCACAGATAGTGAGGAAGATAATTGTCACATCGTCTTTCATGAAGGAACTGCTAAAATTGTGGATGGCGTTAATGAAACTGCCGAGCTGGTGATTACAACGACTACTGATGCAATAATGGCAATAATGGATGGCTCATTGAGTCCAACTCGGGCATTCATGGGTGGACGAGTTAAAGCAAAGGGTCCAATGAATGACCTAATCAAACTTCAGGCATTGATGAAATGAGTTCTCCAGATGTTGATGAGGATGTCCCTCTTAGGGCATTCAGCGACCTCCTACGGAAGAACGCGCTAGACTATGGTGATATGCTGGCATTAGTGTATGGAGATATGCATCTAACATGGTCTGACTTGGACAAATCAATATCGGAGGTAGCAAACGCTCTTCTTAAGTTTCATCCTGATTCTTCAGGAATGCGAATTGCAATCGTGATGGAAAACAGACCCGAATATCTTGCTTCATTATATGGTATACAACGTGCTGGGATGGTTCCAGCACCAATCAGCACGAGATTCGTAGGAAGAGAGATTCGTCACGTCTTTGAAACTGGGAAACCTGGTCTATGCATCTGCAGCATCCATCATCAACAACAAATCTTCGACGCATTCCCTGAGGTTGATGGACGACCCCCGATGATTGTGGTTGAGGGGTCAACTGAAACGAAGAGTAAGATTCAGTCTTGGGTTGATTTCACTGATAAAGTATCTTCAGACTTCCCTGACATCACAATTTCAAGTGATGACCTTGGTGTCCAACTCTTTACTGGGGGGACGACAGGACTTCCAAAAGGAACGGATTTTACTCACCGTGCGCTTATTGATGCTTGCACACTCATTCCAGATCATGGCCTTAAACTTATATTTGAGGGAGAAGTTCCTGAATCCGCGTTACTACCATCCGACAATGAACTAAAGTTCCTTGTCCCAACTCCTTTGTATCATCTCTCAGGGTTCATGCCTGTAATAGTTATGACTGCGATGAAACGGCCAATTGTATTTCCCAAATCACGGAGTTTCGTTCCTGATGAGATAGTGAAAATAGTAGAACGTGAAAAGATCACCGCAATATTCATGGTTCCAACACAATTCAGGATATTTCTTGACTATCCGGGATTGGACTCATCCGATCTGAGTTCAGTGACCCTTCTATCATCCGGTGGGTCAAAGATGCCTGCGTCTATGAAGAAAGAGATTTTGAGAAGATTTCCTAACACAGTTCTGGTTGATGGATATGGTCAAACAGAGAATATTGGTGCCGCTATTTACTCGTTTCTAACGATTGATGATATTTCAAAAATCACAGAAGGATACGTTGGGAAACCAATCAGTGGAGTTGAGATGCGTGTTGTCAATGAAGAAGGTGATGACGTAGCACCTGATGAGATAGGTGAAGCTATTTACAGAAGCCCATCTCTTATGCAAGGATACCACGGTGACGACTCAAGGACAAAGGAATCGTTCGATGGAACTTGGTTCTATACTGGTGACCTATTCCGTATTGATGAGGAAGGGAGCTATTACTACGTTGATAGAAAGAGTGAGGTGATCTTCACTGGAGGTGAGAAGGTGTTTCCCGCAGAGGTTGAAGAAATTATCTGCCAACACCCTAAGGTTGACTTAGCTGCAATAATTGGAATCCCTGATCGAGTGTGGGGTGAAATAGTTCGAGCATTTGTCGTTCCCGTTGCTGGTCAAGAGATTACACCAAACGAGATTACAGAGTGGTGTTCAGGCAAGATGGCTTCCTACAAGACTCCCCGCGAGATTATAATCAAACAAAAGTTACCAGTTGCAGAAGATGGCAAAGTTTTGAGATCCGCTTTGAAGGACTTGAACATTGGTAACAACTAGATAGAGAAAATTGTTTTTCGTCGTGATGATTGTTGCTTTGACACTTTTCCTATTCTTACTAGATAACGAAGAATACTGTGGATGAACATTCTTCTAAACACATCACCGGGTCCAAGTCCCATCCTTACTAGAAGGTTGGAGAGTTCGGGGAGAGATGATGGTTTGGATTCTAATACTTCGATTACTTTGTTTTGAGATACCTCCATGGTTTCCTGCGCCTTCAAAATAGCACTATGGACAGCTTCTTCACCAATTATTGGTTCGCCATGTCCGGGTAATAATATTTCTGGAGCAATTTGGATGACTTTCTCAAGAGAAGATTTCATCCCTACAAAGTCTGATGAGGGTGCAGTAAGAATCGGTTTCATCTTATGGCGTGGGTCAATCAAATCTCCGATAATGAGAATGCTCTCATCTTCGTTATAGAATCCTATATGGCCCTGATGGTGTCCTGGTAACTCTACTGGATGAAACCCAGTTTCTTTGATATTCGAAGATTTGTCGAGTAGCTTCACTGAAGAGATAGGATGTGTTCGTCCAAGTGCAACCCATATAGCTGCTTTGACAAACCAAGATGGCGCAGTGAATAGCTCTCGGAAAGCAACAATCAGGGATTCTCGTTCCATTTCAATTTCTAAAGGTGCTTGACTCTCAACGAATGGAATTGCTTCTTCTGAAGCCCAGATTTCTGCATTGAAGTTCTTCTGTAGTTCTCTTGCTCCCGCCATATGATCGATATGCCCATGAGTTTGTATGCAATGAACAGGTCTCCCATTATTAGAGAGTAAATTGTTGACACTCATCACCAACTGATTTCTAACCGAAGGTCCACCACTATCGATGATATACAGTGCATCAGAGTTATTGAGGATGATGACGTTGCCTGATCTTCTCCATCCAGCTATTCTGGCAGATGGAGGTACGAATAATAGTATTCCATTGCTAATTTCCGTGAGGGGGTTTTCAGACATCTATACATCCACGTCTACTTATCTCTTAATTCTCGTAAAAGTACTTGCCCTTGGAATATATGACTTCATCACCAGCGATGATTTCGCCTTCCTTCATTTTCTTGATCATATCAACATGCACTGCAGACTCATTTGTGCCATTGTTATCCTTGTAGGCTCGACCAAGAGCACAATGAATTGTGTCGCCTATTTTTTCGTCGAAAAGCATGTTCAAAGTGTATTGCTTGATTCCCCGATTGGTTCCGATTGCCATTTCGCCAAGTCTACGAGAGCCCTCATCAATCTCGATAATCTCTTTCAGAGTTGATTCTTCTTTTTCTGCTGAAAAATCAACAACTTCTCCTTTCTCGAAGGTCAGTCTAACTCCCTCAATTACTTTACCTTGCTGGAAGAATGGGATATCAAAATAGATCTTACCCTCAACAGTGTCCTCGACTGGTGCAGTGAACACCTCTCCACTAGGCAAATTGTGTTTACCATCTGAGGCTATCCATATTCGGCCTTCGGTTGACGCGGAGAGGTCAGTTTCAGGACCTGTGAAACGTATATCATTGTGACGCTCGAGATGATCTTTCATCTCAAACATGAGTTTGCTCTCTTCCTTCCAATCAATGAGTGTTGCTCGATAAACAAAGTCTCGGTAATCCTCCAAGCTCATGTTTGCTTGTTGAGCAAGACTCTGACATGGGTGAACAGTCAGAGCCCATCGCTTACCTAGTCTAATGTTCTGAATCTCCTGTTGAGTCTTTGAATTCAACATGATCCGTTTTGAATCAACATTAGCAAGTGCCCTCGTATTCACTGGAGAGCGAAGTGCAATGTATACATCACATTTCTCAGTAATAGCCCTCAGGTGTTCTGGAATTACCTGTAGTGTTTCATCCGAAGCTCCATCGTAAAACGCTCTGAGTGCTTCCTCACTCTGCATTAATGTGACAACTCTACCACCAGCTTTCGCGATTTCTTTGTAAAGTGCAACTACGAGTTCGTGAGCGTCTGGTGTGGCATTGATCACGACCTGATCGCCAGGTTTGACTTCAGTACTCCATTCAACGAGGATTTTTGCATGTTCTATTACTCGAGAGTCCACAGGTTATTACTCCAGATTAGACTGCGCAGAATCTAGGTCAAATAGCTTCCGGACTGGAAACGTGTAATAAAGTAAATCACTCTAGACTTCTCGTTTCTCAGTCGCATGAGTAGCTCCACAATATGGGCACTTCACAGACAAAGGTCCAACCCATTCAATCTCTTCAGAGCTCAGTGTTGCACCACATTCCGAGCAAAATCTGGGTGGTTCGTGTATATACGATTTTTCTTTCGGAGCCGAACGAGTACGAGAACCCATCATCCCGAATATTCCAAATCCCCCAGCACCAATAGAGTCCTTCATTCCGAATATCATAATCCCTGCTCCAATTAGAAAACTCATCATTGGAACAACCATGACAAAGAATAATATCGTACCAACATTCATGTTATCCATCCAGAAGAATTGCATGAATCCACCGAAGAAACCACCTATCATGACGATCATACCTATGACCATAGTGGCAACACGCTTACCTGAGGACATTGTCGGTCTCCGTCTGTTCTTTTGATATTCAAGATATAGGTTTCACTATGATGGATATTTGTGAAGCGGGAATTTTAAACTCGAAAGTGATATTACGTTCTTGTGATATATAGTCACAGAGGAGAGGGGTCAGAGGAAATATCATTATCTGATGAAAGATTCTCCTTGAGTTGTCAGAACTGCGCTCAGAAATTCATCTTACTAGTCGGACCAAATCTTTTGTGAATTCCGTAATCGCGTGTGTTT
Source organism: Candidatus Thorarchaeota archaeon (assembly GCA_004376265.1). GTDB lineage: Archaea > Asgardarchaeota > Thorarchaeia > Thorarchaeales > Thorarchaeaceae > SMTZ1-45. The sequence goes on along the minus strand of SOKL01000359.1, from coordinate 6,673 downwards.
TAATAACCGATGTGTCAGGTATGAAACAAGATGGACTTAGCTGGTGGAATAATCCTTCTCATCCTGATTGGCACCCTAGTTGTGATTCTATCGGAGAGAATCAATGAAACTGCCGCAGCTCTTTTCGGAATGTCACTAGCTGGCGCCGTGCTCTACATTGCGTATGGTTTTGAGTTCAAAGAATTTGTTCTCATGATGCAATGGGATACAATTCTCTTTGTAACTGCAATGTTAATTGTGGTAGCAATCGCAGCATCGTCGGGAATGTTCCAATATATCGCACTTGTACTCATTCGGCGCACCGGAAGAAATCCTCGAAATATTTTCCTTACATTCATGTCATTTGTTTTTATTATCTCTATGTTTCTCGACCCACTTCCAACCATGCTCGTAATGGGTGCCTTCACTGTTCAGGTTTGTAAGACACTTGATATTGATTTTCGTCCAATTCTAATATCAGAGGTAATTGTAGCTAATTTTGCATCGATATCATCATTGGTGGGGTCAGTTCCAAATCTTGTTATCGTCGTTTGGGCTGAAATTGATGTAGGGTTGATGTTCTTAGTTTTGTTCCCGTTATCCCTGCTTCTATTTGCCATATCAATACCTCTTCTTCTACGGCACTACAGTGGTCGGTTACAGTCTGAGGATACTAGTGATTGGAACTTACTTTACATGATTAAACCCAGTGTGATGATAAAATCAAAACGCGATTTCTATCTCTCAATAATCGCTATGGCAATTCTGATTCTTGGATTTACAATAGGCGCACTCAGAGTTGAAGCATCACTCATTGCAATGATGGTTGCATCTGGAATGTTGGTATTCTCACATGAGCGTGCAAAAGATCTCATACGTCATCTATCATGGGATACCATTTTCTTCCTTGTTGGTCTCTTTGGGATTGTGGCTGCTCTTGAGCACGCGAATGTCATCGCAGAGTTTGTTAATGGAGTGACGAGCTTGATAGGCAACAATGCATTCCTCGGAATCAGTTTCATGATTTGGATTCCCGGGTTTGTCCTTTCAATAATCGACAATATTCCTATTGCTGCTTTGTTAGCTCCGCTAGGTCAGAGTTTAGGATCTATCAATCCCATTGTTCCTCTGGCACTCATTGTAGGAACAAACGTTGGTGGTTACATGATTCCATTTGGTGATGCTCCAAACATGATTGCCGTAGGCCTAGCTGCTGAAGAAGGTAAACCAATCAAATTCATAGAGTTCACGAAAGTAGCACTGCCACTTGGTTTGATACATTTGGTCGTTAGTACAGTCTACTCATTCATAGTCGCTGGGCTCTTCACATTGTTGTGAAAGATTATATCCACTCACACCTATGTAGTACAAGGAGCTTTGAAAAAAGTGAAGAGAGGGATTGGAGTATTCCTAGCTGGATGTCTTTTTATCATTCTCTATTATATCCTGGCGATAAATGATATTCTACCCCCATATGCTCTACAACCTAATGTCTTCCCCAGTTTTGTTATTTTTGTGTTATTTTGCACCACCATTGTCACTGTGTTAGTTCTACAATTTGGAGTATTCTCTCAAGCCTTCTCACGTTCAAGATATCTCAATAGATATTCAGACCCCAATCCTAAATTGTTTAATCGAGTCGTTCGAGATGGTATCGAAGGAGTAGAGAAATTAGTGACTGGATCCGAAACGACAACATTCAGAGAAGCTTGCCTTAATAATTGGCAGTTCAAGAGTGTGGTTCGAAAATCGGATTGGATGGTGAGGGATGAGCGAGGCAATGACGTCACAGATCAACCCCTTTCACGTTTTGACGGTGTTCTATACATCGAAGGAGATTATCCGATCATGGAATCTTCAAACGAATCTGATGAATATACATCCATTCATGATAGTGTTGAGTACTATGACTAGATTCATTTAGATTTTCTATCCTAGTTTAGTTCATGCTCGGAACATTGACAGCAGCACTGAAAAACTCACTAAATGGAAAACACATTCATGTTAACCCATTGAAGGCATTGGAAAATCTCACCCCGGAGATGGCAGCTCAAGTGCCTGAGAATGGTGAGCACTCTTGCTGGCACATATTGAATCATATCGCCTTTTGGCAAGATTTGATGCTCGAGGCACTCAGAGGAAACAAAGAGGTCGAATGGCCCATTAACAACGAAGTAAGTTGGCCCACTAAGATTTCTAAGAATGAGAAGGATTGGAAAGAACTTGTTGCGCGGTTCAAGTCTGGATTGGATGAAGGGTATAAAATGACTGAAGACCTTGAGTCTCAGGATGACTTGCCTGCATGGCCAAAAGTTCCCGCTTTTAGAGCTTTAATGGTCTTTGGTCAACATAATGCATATCATATTGGGGAGATAGTTGCTACTCGGCAAGCGCTAGGTTTCTGGCCTCCCTCACCAGATCATAAAACGTTCTAATGCTGAGCTCTTCCCACACTCACGAGAACTGAGTTGGAACCCGGAGTATGTCCCAAGGCTGGATGATAGTCTTCAGAGCTGCAAAACGATTAGCTGCATGGGCGGGTTCACATTTTCTCAAATGGAAAGGCTAATCATGTAGGAGTGCGAATCACGACTTGGTGGTAGCTTGTCTAAACGGATTTACACAAGAGCCGGTGACAAAGGAAAGACAGGTCTCTTATCTGGAGAACGAATCGATAAGACTGACCCCCGTATCGAAGCATATGGCACAGTGGATGAATTAGGTGCGGCTTTGGGTGTCGCTAAGGTTCATTCCTCAAAGCGGATTGCTGAATATATCAATACTATTCAGCAAAAGCTATTCCTCATCAACTCAGAGCTAGCCACTAATCCTGATTCTCTAGAAGCAGAAGATACGCTCAGAGAGCTGAAAAAGGTTAAAGCTGAGGATGTGGAATTCCTTGAGAGAATTGCAGATGAATTGTCTGAAGAATTGCCCCTTCTCACGAACTTCATAATTCCCGGTGGGACAAAATCTGCTGCATTCCTTCATGTCTGTAGAACAGTCTGTCGTCGAGCAGAGAGACGAATCGTCTATTTCGCAAGTATTGAATCAGTTAATGAAGAACTGATCAAATACATCAATAGACTTTCTGACGCTCTATTTGTTATGTCACGATACGAGAATCTGGAAGAAGGAGATGGTGACCAGATCATATCTCGTGAAGGTACCCGCAAGATGACAAAATAATGGCGCATCTTCAACTTGACGTTTCGTGTAAAAAAGAGAAGATTGGTAAAGTGATAGTAACAATATGTGACCCTAACAAGTGGCTTCGCTATATATACCAAATTTGAGCAACAAACCTTGCGAAATATCGTGGCTCTAACTGCTACTAATGGTCACAGAAGCGGTCAGTTAGTCTCAGAAACAGCATATCATGTGACCACCATATAGAAAGTTGTGAAAGAATATGGCTCCAGCAAAAAATTCTAAGATTGAAGAGATTGCGATTGAAATCTGGGATTATACCAAAGAAATGGCTAGTGATGTAGCTGAAATGTGGAACACATGGGATGAACTGTGGCCTGGAGGATTTACACAAGGTGTCCCTTATACAGCTGATCGAGTCCAGAAACAGTATGGAAAATCAGATGCCCTTGCGATTCTCATTGCAATTGATAATGAAACAAAGAAACCACTAGGTTCCTGCACATTGTATGCTCATTGGAGGGATACTGAGGCTGCTTATGTTGGAACTCTAGGAGTATCGCCTGCGGCACTTGGAAAGAAAGTGGGAAAGAAACTCCTATTGGAATCAATCAAACGTGCCTCTGAGAAGGGGTACACGCGTGTCGATCTAAATACTTGGGCTGGAAATATGAAAGCTGTTCCTCTCTACAAGAAGATTGGAATGATGTGGAATCCAGAGATTAGTGGCGTTCACATGGAAGACTACATTCCTGGAATTTTGAACCATCCACTCTGTCTACCTTTCTTTGCACCTCTCACGGGAGATCATGATTGGTACGATGTTCATGTTCGTGAACTTATACAAGCCCCGGATGAGTTTGAGGTTGATGGTCGAGCTGTATTTCCGTATGAGTTCGAGAACAAAGGAAACAAACTTTTAGTAACTGTGGATCGTTATGGAAGGGGAATTACCGCAATTGAAAGAACTACTGAGGATTCACGGATCAAATTCTATGCGAAAGTGGATTCCCACCAAGTTTTGTGTGGTCTGCCCTATTCTTACACATTGGAGATTGTAAATGAGTCTAATGATGATCTGGAGTTTGCTTCAAATCTAGAAGGATTCAAAGGATTAGTATTCGATGAGAAATCACGACTCTCCAAGACAGTTCGGTCTGGAGAGAAATTCGAATGGACCGTCCCATTTCACTTAGATTCATCTGCACCTCTCTATAGAGATGACATTAAGTCTTCTACAATTGTTACACATATTCAGGTCATGGGAGAAAAGTCAGAACTTGTTACAGGTCTCAAGGTTAGAGCTGCTGCAGAGATTAAGTCACGTTGGGGTGTATCACGAATCGTAGCAGGTGGTAAGACAGAGATTCCTTTGACCATCGTAAGTAATCTACCATCAAAAGCGAATTCTCAAATTCACATTGAAGTATCGGGTTCAGCCATTAATGCCACCACAAAGGATAAGGAAATTACACTTGCCGCTGACGGATTTGGAGGAACAGTCCTTTTAGTGACATCAAAGCCAGACCTAAAAGAAGGAGCCCATGACATTTGGGTTTCTCTTGAGATTGAAACTAAGAAAGGTCTCAATGTTAATACTCGGAAATTCAGAGTTCCTGTTTTTTGCTTAGGTGTGAAAGGTGTAGTTGTTGGTCGTGATGATCGGCAGCGGAGATTGGTTGTCGCCTCGCCAATCTATACTGCTTCAATCGCTGATGAGGGAGCCATACTCAGAGTTAACAACCAGTATACAATTAGTGGATCTGGACAACAAGTAAGATCATCAATTGGACCCCCATTTGGAATAAATCCGTTTAGATTTGCTGAACGTGAATCCTCGACTCAAGTTTTGGACGCTGAAACCGTCGTATCGATGAAAGCCAAACATCCCGATAGACCCCTAGAGATTGAGGATCGAACAAGATTCGAACACGGGACCGGAATTATACTGCACGAGGTATGGGTCAAAAACATTAGTACTGAGAGTGAAACATTCCAACTTCGATTGAACGGAAGGGGTGGTGACATAACGTTTGCTGAAGGAAAGATGTTTGTACCTCTGACTGGTGGTGTCATGAGATCGAAACTTGGAAACTTCTACTCTGCTTATCCTGCAGTCCCAAGTGACCCTTCAGGATTTGCCGAGGGATGGATTGCAAATGAACAAGAAGGAATCATAACTGGTCAACTTTGGAATCATTCAGCAGTAGAGGAGGTACGCCTAGGTCTTGGGCAAATGGCTATGATCAGCTATCCTCTGCTCACACTGGAGCCTGGAGAGACCCAACGCCTATCACAGCTCTGGCTTGTGCACGGTGCTCAAAGATGGGAACATATCAGGAAAATATGGAGGTCACGAATTGGCGGGTATTACCAAACCCAGGTAGATTCTGTCAAGTTTGAGACCCCGAAAGATTTGCTAAATCTAGAAACTTCCCCAATTGTTATTCCAGGAATTCAGGAAGCTGAAGTCAAAGTACATCTGTCGAAATCTACTCTTGTTCCTCTACCTGGAAAACTTCGTTTTAAATCTCTAGAAGGATGGACAGCGTCCATCAATTCTGACGATGTGGAAATGACTCCCACTGTAGATGACAATGAAGTATCAGCTGACATTCAGCTAATGCAAGACTCTACTGTAAATGTAAAGTTGAGCCCAGGATCCAAGCTACCTGATGCGTTCCAAATTGGTAAGTGCTTTGTTGAGTTTAACACAAACTGGTCTGTCAAGAAATCTGTACCGTTTGTTCAGCTTGGATCATCAAAAGGTGACGTGGAGGTCCTGGAGGATGTTGACCAAAATCTGAAGGTGTTCCTTATCAAAAATGGACTGATTGAATATACAGTATCTCCAGACTTCGGAGGTTGTCTAATTTCTCTGAAGAACAAGAACAATGTCGAGTTTATGACTAGCTCTTTCCCATCCCCCGCTCCAAAACCGGGAGGATTCTTTGACAACTACTACGGTGGAGTTCAACCCTTCGTCTTTGATGAGGAAATGGGAGAAGACTTGACCAAAGCCAGAACAAACAAGGAGAAGATGGTCGGGAAGTCTGTCGAGATAGGATTCTGGAAAGGAGTTGAGATTGGGTGGATTGGCAAGCTCCAAAAACTCTCAAGAGGAGTTGACTTCAAGCTGAGATATCTCACAACACCAGAGAGTCCCCTCGTTCTAATTCAGTGGGTCATTAAGAACAAGACCAGTGCACCATTGAAATTCTGGCCATCAATTCTTGTAGATCCTGATCTATCCAATCATCTCGCAGGTGGAAGTTTTCAAACTGATTGGGATGGTGAAGCAATGAACTTGAGAAAGGGAATGGTTCCAGTTGCAGTTACGCCTTCTAGGAGTATTGTATGGTTAAAACCAAATGAGGACCAGAAGGAAACAACCGGATTCAGCTTTTTGATAGCTGGACACGATTCCAAGATACTTGCTGCAAATCTCGGTGAGGCAATGATCTTAGGTGGGGTTGATGGTTTGACCTGGCTCATGCCCGGCGAAGAGAAAGTCATAACTGCGTCACTGTTGACAGATCCAGAG
>SOKL01000013.1 GCA_004376265.1 Candidatus Thorarchaeota archaeon | reverse complement strand
GGATTGGAATTATGTTTGCGGGATACTTCATCCGTTGTGTTCCAGCGCGATCAGCGGCACTGTATGCGCACCATCGACACAGATACCCTACTATTGCAGGTCTCAGTTTGTTGAATTTAACAGCAGCCTTAGTTGCTTGTTCAAGTTGTTCATTCGTAAGGCATGGAAGATCTAGAGCTCCAGAAGGACAGGCTGCAACACACGCGCCACATGCACGACACGCTGCTGGGTCGATAGCAGGCACTTTCTCATCCGTGAATTTGATGGCTTGAGGTGAGCAGTTTTCTTCACAGAGTCTGCAGCTTATACAGAGGTCACTGTCGAATGAAGGAACGCAGGCTTCTGCGATAATGTCACCATATGCCAGTAAGGTCTTGACTTTGGATGCAGCAAGTCCAGCATGTGCAACTGAGTCAGCGATATCTTTTGGGCCCTGTGAAACTCCTGCAAGAAACACACCTTTCGAAACTGTACTACTAGGAGCAAGCTTGGGATGTTGTTCCATAAAGAAGCCATTCTCATCTAACGGTGCTCTGAATAGGCGAGATAATTCAATATTACCGGGTTCTGCATCCATGCCCACCATGAGGACTACCAAATCAACCTCAAATTCCAGCATCTTTCTAGCAAGTGTATCTTCAGCTCTTACAATGGACTTTCCAGAGATTGGATCCAGCTCAACTTCCCCAATAGCGCCCCGGATGAAATTCACTTCGAAATCTTTTGCTGCATGCTCATACATCTCTTCATGACCCTTACCAAACACACGCATATCAGTGTAGAAAACGTAAGCGTTGCAATCAGGGAATTTTTGTTTGACCTGCATGACCTCCTTGACAGCAGCAGTACAGCAAACTCGGCTACAGTAAGGTCTTCCAAATCTCTCAGAGCGGCTCCCTACACAAGGTACAAAGACTATGTTCTTGGGAGGTTTGCCATCTGATGGCCGTACTAGTTTTCCACCACTTGGTCCTTCTGGATTGATCAGGCGCTCTAGCTCCACTGAAGTAATGACATCTGGATTAATGCCGTAACCAAACTCTTCTACGATTGTTGGATCAAAAGGCTCGAATCCAGTCGCAAGTATAACAGCTCCAACTTCAATGATCTCGGTTTTGTCTTCCTCATCGTAGCGAAGCGACTGAGGTTCACAGACTCCAGAACAAGATTGACACCCGATGCAATTGGTCGTGTCGATGTATGGAGCAATGGGTACAGCATCCACTGATGGGCGGACCATCGCTTTTCTCATTCCTAACCCGTTGTTGTATTCATCCACAACGTCTACTGGACATACCTCCAGACATCGGTTGCAACCCGTACAACTTTCGATGTCTACGTATCGCGCCCTCTGTCTAACTGTGACGTTGTATCGCCCCACATTTCCTTTTACATCAGTGATATCAGAGAGTGTCAAGATACGAATGTTGGGATGCCTGGTTGTCCTAGCCATCATAGGACCCAAAATACAGATACCACAATCGAATGTTGGAAACAATTTGTCCCACTTTGCCATATGGCCACCTAGAAAACCCTCCCTCTCTACAATGACAGTCTCTATACCTGCATCAGCTATCTCAAGAGCTGACGTCAGTCCAGCTACACCACCACCAACAACCATTACTCGTTGAGTTATGGGGTGTCCTTGTGTAGGTATAGGATTGGAATCACGAACATTTGCAATTCCTGTATCAATAATGGTTGCTGCTTTCTGCGTTGCAATTTCAGAATTACCATAATGAACCCAACTGCATTGCTCACGGACATTTGCCATGTGAAGATGTCCTGGATCAACTCCAGCCTCTCTCATAGCGTCAGAGAACAGTTCTATGTGCATTAATGGGGAGCATCCAGCAATGACAACTCTCTTGGCTTTGCTCTTCTTGATTTTTGCCACGAAATCGTAAACTCCCTGTTCTGAGCAGAGATGATCATCGACCTCAACCAGAGGAATGCCCATTGATTCATACCTTTCACGTAGAGAATCAACATCTAACGTATCAGCAATATTTGAACCACATTTACAGAGGAAGACGGCAAGTTTGTCTTTGTCCTTTTCTTTGGACTTTGACTTTACCTTCGATTTCTTGCTCAAAGATTGCACCGTTCCTTGGAGCTTTGTTCTCATTTTTACATTGATGAAGTATTGGGTACCGGTTCTATTTTCCGGAATGCGAACGTTGTAATGGTTAGGGTAATACCGAATAATAATAATTGGTATCATACAACGTACCACTGATGACGGAGACCTGAGCTCTTGAAACTCAATCCAATGGAACTGTATAGTCTATTACCCAAAACAAATTGCAGGTTGTGCGAGGCAAAGACCTGTATGGCGTTTGCCACAAAGCTTGCACTTGGAGACGTTCAGCCTGACGACTGTCCACCCCTACTTGAAGAAGGATTTGAGAAGAAACTCAAGAAAATTAGGGAGATGGTTGCTCCAATGCTGTCTGCTGAGGCAACAGGAATCAAGCTAGATGAGGGTAGATGCTCAGGTTGCGGAAACTGCGTTGTCGTATGCCCAGTTGATGTGGCTGTCGAGCCTGATACAGCTATTGGAAAGGCAGGAAAGAGTGGTGATACGGTTTTTAGAGTTGAGAATGGAATATCGAAGATAATTAACTTGGAGAAATGTCGGAGGTTTCCTCCTGACAAACTGAATTGCCGTGTCTGTGAACAGTATTGCTGCACTGATGCAATTGAGATATGGTAGGTGATTCTGATGGAAGATATTGTCTGTAATGGTTGTTCACTACTCTGTGATGACACTGCCGCTGAGATTGACAATGGTCAAGTAAGGTCTCTTGGTTTGTGTTTACTTGGTTTTACTCATCTTGATGTTGCACTCAAACATCAACTCTCAGATTTGATCGATGACTTGCTTGGGAAAGCTGCGGACTTGCTAACTTCTGCAGAAAATCCTCTGGTATTTGGATGGTCTAATGCTTCAAACGAGGCAATCAAGGAAGGCCTTGCTCTTACTGAAATACTTGGAGGTCATTTTGATTCAACAGCCAACTTTGGAGTCATGCAATCAATGACTCATACCATTCATTCGTTAAAACTCGATACAGACTTAGAGTATGTGCGTAATAATGGTGATTTTATCATCTATTGGGGATCAGACCCCGCAGAGAGTGTGCATCGCCACCCAAGCAGGTTTGCTGTTCTACCAAGAGGGGATAAAATTCCTGAGGGGGTTGAGAGCAGGACCATTGGTGTGGTTGATGTCCGTGAAACTGAAACAATGAAGATAGCGAATCATCGAATGATTATTCCCATTGGATCTGACGTAGAGTTCTTAGATGCAGTAATAGATGATTTGGAAGAAAAATCGTCGATTACAAGTCCTGTTCTAGGAATATCTGCAGCAGAAGTAATTGGGTTTGTTAGCAAATTCAAAAAGTCTGACTGTACTGTGATATTCTATGGCAGCGGTATTCTTAATTCTGGAAATACACAAGAGAATCTTTCAGCTATTTCGCGTTTGATCGGAGCAATAAGAAATTCCGGAAAGGAAGCCTATGCCCTACCGATGTACACTGAAACCAACCTCATGGGCGTTGTCAATGTTGCCAATGAAGTATCTAGTTCCCTTCAAAGAATCACGGCAAACGAATTCTCAATAGCATTGATTGTTGAAGATGATCCCCTGTCAGTTCTTCCGGGACCAGTAGCAAAAGCTCTAGCTAAATCAACAATGGTGTATGTTGGTCCTCCTGGTGGACTGACAGATAGTAAGGCGGCTGTGTCAATCCATACTACGGATATGATCCTCCAGGGATCAGAAAGTATGTCAAGACTGGACCAAGTCAAAGTTGAATTCAAACCTTGGAAAGGGAGTAAGCAATCGATTACAACTAGTGCCGTGCTGAAGAAACTACAACAACTAGTTCAGAAGAATACATAGACAAAGGGGATCGAGTAATGAAAATTGCAGTTGCTGGAAAGGGTGGCGTGGGAAAGACAACAGTTGCTGGTACTATAGCTAGGCTTCTAGGAAGAGATGGTTTAAAGATACTCGCAGTTGATGCTGATCCAGCCTACACATTGTGGTCAGCACTAGGCATTCCTGCTGATGTTGCTAAGCAGATAGTTCCACTTACTGAGAATGAGGCATTAGTTGAAGAAAGACTACAGATTGAAGGTGCGGGGTCGTATAAGAGCTTCTTCAAACTCAATCCGCGTGTTGATGATCTTGCGGATAAATTCGCAATCGCTGGTCCAGATAATGTAAGTCTCCTAGTTGCAGGTACTGTTGAAATAGGAGGTTCCGGTTGTATGTGTCCATCAGCAACTCTTCTCAAATCTCTCATGCGCCATCTCATCCTTGGAACTGATGAGGCTTTTGTGATGGATATGGATGCTGGTGTTGAAAATCTCGGTCGTGGAACAACAAAAGGGATGGATGCTCTCGTAGTCGTAGCTGAACCAGGCCGTCGATCACTGGACATATTGGGAAAGATCAAAACGTTGGCTCAAGATATCGATGTTGGACGCGTCTTTGCAGTGGGAAACAAAGTAGCGACTCCTGATGACAGCGAGATGATACAAGAGTGGGTAAAGAATGAGGGTATTCCTCTATTAGGAATGGTACCCCTTGACGAAACAATTAAACAAGCAGATCAGAAAGGAGTTGCTCCTTTAGACCTCGATCCGAACTCACCCGGGATTCTTGCAATCCTTGATATTAAAAACCGCTTAATCGAAGAAACAAGTAATTAGTCCACTTGCTTACGTTTTGAAAGTACCAAAGACAATTGATTTACTTTCTTAAACGAACTTGTTACCATGGTTAATTTTTAATTACAGACATTTTGGGGGTAATTCATAACCTTATTATGCTGCTATGTTTCCGGCCATTCACCACGCACAGGAACGAACTCAGCATGAAGAAGAAAGCCTACTTCAAAGCGGATGAGGCGGACACTGCACTTGGAAGATTCAAAGGACTTGAGGTTCGAATCGGCACGATTGTTGACGATGATTGGGATGAACCCATGGGACCTACTCCAATGCCAGATCCTACCACTCTTCGCAATTGGGATCATAAACTTTTGACGAAATACCAGCCATCCTACATGCCTTATTGTCAAGTGTGTTGTCTATGTACAATGGGTAAATGTGACTTGTCTGGAACTAAGAGAGGTGCTTGTGGCATTGATATAAAAGCTCAACAAGCCAGGATAGTACTAGCAGCAGCGAATATAGGTACAGCAGCACACCTTGCTCATTCTAGACATCTCATAAATCATCTCATCCACGAATATGGACCGCGGACCAAGCTCATACAGGGGCCGGGTACGGAGATACATGCTCCGATTTCTCGTTTAGTAACAGGAATGCGTCCACGCACACTCGAGGATGCAAGTATCATTATTGATTACTGTGAAACACAATTGGCTCATGGTCTGTCAGCGATTGCTACTGGCCAAGAGGGTAGTTGGATGGATTTCGAGAGTAAAGTATTCCATATTGGGATGATAGACCATTTGGCTTTGGAGATTGCGGACATTGCACAGGTGTCCACACTTGGAATGCCACAGGCAGATCCAGACGCTCCACTCGTTGAGGCGGGAATGGGGAGTTTAGATGTGAACAAAGCAGTCATCTTGACAATCGGACATAATATCATTCCTGCAGCAGCAATCACCGACTATATCACCGAGAAGAGACTTGGTGAAGAAGTGGAAGTTGGAGGTATTTGTTGTACAGCATGGGACATTACAAGACGCGACCCCAAGGCGAAGGTCATCGGCCCAATATCATGGCAGCTTCGATTCATTCGTAGTGGAAGAGCTGATGTGGTTGTTGTCGATGAACAGTGCGTCCGTACGAATGTCGTTGAGGAAGCTCAGAAAGTAATGGCTCCCGTCATTTCAACCAGCGACAAAGCTGTAATGGGGCTCCCTGACAGAACAGACGATCCAGTAGATGATATTGTCAAAGAGCTCGTGTCTGGAAAGATTCCAGGAGCTTACATCTCAGATCACGTAGTTGTGGGAGAAGTAGCGACTAAAGTAGCACTTGCTCTGAATCCAATACGCAGAAAGAAGAAGTTTCTACCAAGTAAGAAGCAGATTCAGACACTGGCACAAAAATGTAAGAAATGCCTGGAATGTGTGAGGGCTTGTCCCAATGGTTTGAACGTTAATGAAGCAGTTCTTGCCGCACAGGTTGGTAACTTTGAACCACTTCGTGAGGTATATCACAATTGTATTGGTTGTGCGCGATGTGAGTCTGCGTGTCAGAATGACTTTGAACTTCACAGTTGGATGGTCGTAGCTGCGAAAGATGACTGTGATAAAGAATCATACATGGTACGAACAGGAAGAGGCGCAGTCCAAGACACTGAAATTAGACGTGTCGGACAACCTATCGTATTCGGCGAGATTCCAGGAGTGATTGCACACGTTGGGTGTTCTAACTACCCTGGTGGCGGCCAAGATGTACATGACATGGCTGAGGAGTTCGCAAAACGTAGGTTCATCATTGTCACATCAGGATGTGCTGCAATGTCTGCAGGGACAGTCCTAGATGAAAATGGGGAGTCTATTTACCAGCGCCGAGGTGGTGAGTTTGATGCAGGATGCGTTGTTAACGTAGGTTCCTGTGTGGCAAACTCGCACATTGCGGGTGCAGTAATAAAAATCGCAGCAATATTTGCAAAGAGAAATTTGCGTGGGAACTATGCAGAGATTGCAGATTATATCCACAACCGTGTTGGTGCTGTAGGTATATCATGGGGTGCAATGTCTCAGAAGGCTGCCGCAATTGCAGCAGGGTTCTGGAAACTAGGGGTTCCTGTGATTGTCGGACCACATGGCTCCAAGTATCGCAGAATGCTTCTTGGTAGAGTAGACCAAGAAAGGGATTGGAAGGTCTGGGATGCACGTACTGGAGATAGAATGGATACTGCACCAGGTCCAGAACATCTCTTCTATGCAGCGGAAACGAAAGAAGAAGCTATGGTATTGACAGCTAAGCTCTGTATTCGACCTAATGATACTGGCAAGGGACGGTCAATCAAGTTGAGTCATTATGTAGACATACACCAAACCTACTACGGGTACTTCCCAGAGGATGTGTGGAAATACATCCGACGTGATTCTGATATCCCAATCACCCTCAAGGAAAAAATCATGGTTCAGATGAAAGAGAACAAGTGGAAGGAAAGACCAATACCCGATCCAACGCTGCTCAAAGAGCAGGTTTTCACTGGAGGTGGTACATAATGGTCATGAGACCAATAGCTTGGCAGACAGGTGAGATTTGTGGTCCAAACGCAGCGAAAGCGTTGAACAAGGCCGCAGTTCTTCAGCGAGATTTCAAGAAATGTAGTAAACCTCTCTTGATTGTCGGATCTGAAGCCATTACGGAAAAATATGGTAAAGGGACGATGATTGACTATATCATTGAACTATCCAAGGCAGGTAACATTCCTGTTATTGCCACTGGAGGAACAATCAAGGCATTCTTGGAAAAGGGTTTTGAAAATGCTAAATCGATGGGTGCCATGGAAGTGGCATACTACCTTCAAGATGCAGATTGGAAGGGACTAAACGGGAAGGGTCCCTACGATATGATTTTGACATACGGTATCCCCTACTTCATGCAGTGGACCCTGTTGTCAGCAACAATGAACTTCGCTCCGCATTTGACAGCAATTGCGTTGGGCCGCCATTTCCAACCTCATGCGAAGTGGTCATTCCCGAATATGAGAGAGAAACAATGGCATCCAGTTCTCAAGGAGATACTTGAGTTAGTGGGTGGAGGTGGCAAATAACAATGTCATTTGAAGATATTCCAGTAGACATCGGCGTTGTATATGAAGGTGAAAGAGTCAGAGGAAAGGACATGTTCGTTGAGCTTGGCGGGCCAAAAATGGAAAAGAAATTTGAAGTCGCTCTAGCTCGTGAAATGAACGAGATTGAAGATGAGAAGGTCACAATTATCGGTCCAGACCTCAAGGATATGGAACCTGGAAGCTACAGTCCTTTCGGTATATTCATCGAAGTGGCTGGGAAAGAGATTGAGCCAGACCTCGAAGGAGTCATCGAGCGACGAGTTCATGAATATGTGAACTTTGTTGAAGGAATGATGCACCTCAACCAGAGATATGACATCTGGATACGGCTCAGCAAGAAGTCCTTTGAGAAAGGATTCAATTCGCTTGAATACTTGGGTAAAGTCCTAATCAGACTCTTCAAGAGCGAAATGAATATCATCGAAAAAATACAGGTGACGTTCATTACCGACCCAGAAGAGATTGATAGTCGATATGACGATATATTAAGCAGGTATAATGAACGTGATGCCCGTGCAAGAGGCCTAAGTGACGCTGAAGTTGACACATTCTATGGATGTTCACTCTGTCAGTCATTTGCGCCGACACACGTCTGCACAATTACTCCACAAAGATACGCAAACTGTGGTGCTATCAGTTGGTTTGATGGACGTGCGGCTGCACGAGTTGATCCAAAAGGACCGCTTTATGCAATTCCTAAAGGTGAAACAATTGATGAATACCGTGGAGAGTTCTCAGGCGTTAATCAAGCCTACACAGAGAAATCACTGGGCAAGGTGAATTCTGTCGCACTCTATAGTGCCTTTGAAAGACCACACACAAGCTGTGGATGTTTCGAGGCAATTGCTTTCGTCATTCCTGAGGTTGATGGACTAGGAGTTGTTCACAGAGACTTCAAGGGTGATACGGTCAACGGATTACCATTCTCAAGCATGGCAGACTCGACTGCTGGAGGGCGACAAATACCAGGTTTCCACGGCCTCTCAATAGAGTACATGAGGTCGCCAAAGTTCCTGCAAGTTGATGGAGGCTGGGATAGAATTGTCTGGCTTCCTGAATCTATCAAGGAACGAGTCTACGAATTCATGCCTGAGGAGATTCGGGACAATATCCCCACTGAGACTGAAGTGATGAGCATTGATGATCTCAAGACATATCTCAAACAAAAGGACCACCCAGTGGTTCAACGTTGGGTCGAGCTTGAGGATGAAACTGATATCACTCCAACTGAAGGCGATTATGTACCTGTGCCAGGGGAGATGACTGCGATGATAGGAGGCGTAGGAGGAGGAATAGAAATTATCTTCAAAAATGCCAAGATCTACGCTGAGAAAGTCATCATCCGAAGAATGGGAAAGGGTGAAAAGAAGAAATGACATCAGACAAGGATAAATCACATGTAACATCGCTTGATGACCTGTTTGGCGATTTTGCAGAGCTGGTCCTTGAAAACGTCACATTGGAATTTGATGAGCTCAAACTATCTTTGCGACCTATGGTCCAACAAATGGCAAGAACTGCAACGCAGCAAGCTCTGTCCCTACCCAAGTCACTCATCTCTTCCTCTTTCACGAGCCCTCTTGGTGAATATACTCAGGATATCCAAGAAGTCACTTTGGGAGCCACGAAAGGACAGGGTGGAACACGAGGGAGTACAGTGACCATTGGTGGTCATATTGCCCCAGCATGGGACTTATTTCAATCACCACCGAAGAACCCACCAATTATCGCGGCAGATGTCTTTGATATGCCGATATCTCTTGCGAAAGCTGTGAAGACGCACTATAAAGAAGTCATGGATGATCCAGCAGAGTGGGCAAAACTTGTAGTTGATAAATTTGGAGCAGATGTGGTCACTCTGCATCTCATCAGTACAGACCGCCAACTTGGGGATACATCTCCGAAGGACGCTGCAAAGACCATTGAAGATGTGCTTCAAGCAGTGAAGGTTCCAATCCTCATTGGCTCAGCGGGAGACCCTGTGAAAGATGGACCCGTACTGGCAAAAGCTGCAGAAGTCTGTGAAGGCGAGAGAACTCTTCTGTGCTCAGCTACAGTGGATATTTTCGAACCCATTGCTGAAGCTGCCAAGAAACATGATCAAGTTGTATTGTCTTGGACATCAATCGACATCAACCAGCAGAAGGAGCTCAATCGAAGACTATTCGAGTGGTTAAAACCAGAGCAGATTATCATCGATCCTACAACAGCAGCTCTTGGGTATGGGCTTGAGTATGCATTCACTATCATGCAGAGAATGCGTCTAGGGGGATTGTTAGGAGATGAAGAACTTCGATTCCCAATCAGCTCAGGAACCACAAACGCTTGGGCAGCAAGAGAAGCATGGTTGAAAAACCCTGAACTTGGTCCGAGGGAACTCAGAGGCCCCATTTGGGAAAGTGTAACCGCTTTAGCCTTACTTCTAGCTGGTGGTGATCTATTCATGATGATGCACCCTGCAGCCATCAAGACAGTACATGACTTGATTGACTGGATGAAAGAGTCACGAAAAGTCGACGACTATCCTGATTGGACTACACTGTCCATACCGGAGGGGGTCTAATGGCTAAACTACCTGGTCCATTAGAGATCTATCCCCATCTCCCTGGCACAAATTGTAAGGAATGCGGAGAAGCAAACTGCATGGCTTTCGCCACAAAGATGGCTGAACACACGGTCAAACTGAAGGCATGTACTCCACTCTATGAAGATCCGAAATATGCCAAGAAGCTTGTAAAGATAGAAGAACTTGTCACACCTCCTGTAAGGGAGGTCACCATAGGAGTTGGTGAGTTTGCGGTAAGCATCGGAGCAAAGCTCGTTCTATACAGACACGACCTCCGATATACAAATCCAACATCATTCTTCCTAGATGTTCCCGACAATCTTGATTCGGAGGCGTTCGCAAAGCGAGTAAAAGAGATCGAAGACTGGACTTACATGTACATCGGAACTAATCTACGATTGGACGGGATTGCTCTGCGAGGTGTTTCGCAGGACCCACAAACATTCGCAAAGGCTGCAAAGAAATTAGCTGAGATCTCAAATTGGCCAATAGTCTTATGCTCACTCCAACCAGATATGCTGGCTGCAGGAGCGAAAGCAATTGCAGACAAGCGACCACTTCTCTATGCGGCCACATTAGACACTTGGGCAGACGTGGGTGAAATTGCTGTTAAGCATAAATTACCTCTAGTAGCTTATGCACCTGGAAATTTGGACAATTTAGCAACATTGACGAACACTCTTCGTGCAATGGGGGTGGAACAGCTTGTCTTGGATCCTGGAACTGCATCAAAAGCAGGTCTTGGAAATACCATTGATAACTTTACTCAACTAAGGCGTTCAGCAATAATCAAGGAGAACGAACTCCTCGGGTATCCGTTGCTTGCTGCACCCATTGCCGTTTGGGCGGATCACAGAGAGGGTGAAGCTCCTGAGCTGACAAAGTGGGATGAAGTTCTCATGTCAGCGGCAATGATTGTTAGATATTCAGACATTCTCATCCTGCATAGTACAGATATGTGGACCAATCTACCATTGACATTCTTACGTAGCAACATATACACCGATCCTGTCAAACCAGTAGCAGTGGAGGCAGGTCTCCAGACCTTTGGAGATGTAGATGCTGATTCGCCAGTCTTGTACACCACAAACTTCGCATTGACATACTTTACTGTGGAAAGCGATATCAAACAAGCTGGAGTGACTTCTTACCTTATTGTCATTGACACAGAAGCTATGAGTGTACAAACTGCAGTTGCTGGAAGAAAACTGACCGCTGAGAAAGTTGCAGAAACGCTAGAAGAAGTCGGTATGGCAGATAAGGTGAATCACAGAATTCTCATTAGTCCAGGAATGGCTGCGAGGATTAGTGGTGAAACCGAAGAGGCGAGTGGATGGACCATCAAGGTTGGTCCTAAGGATTCGAGTGGAATCGGCAAATATCTGCAAGAAGGCAAATGGAAAGAGGAATAATTCCTACATCCCAAGATTGATGTTGGTAAATACCTAAGAAGAGAATAGTATGAGAGAACGTCTAGTAGTTTCAGTAGCTGGAAAAGGTGGTGTTGGAAAGACAACAACATCTGCTTTACTCACAAGAGCGGTTATTGAGATGACAAAAAGAAGCCTTCTGGTTGTTGATGCAGATCCTGTCATGAATCTCCCACGAGCACTTGGTATCGAGATTCCTTTGTCAGTAGGGGATATTGCAACACGACTTCGCAAGAGTATCGACGAAGGATCATTAGACGGAGAGATTGCTAAGCAGGATGTGCTCGAAGGAGAAATCTTTGAATCCTTGGTTGAGACCGACAAATTTGATTTCTTAGCTATGGGGCGAACTGAAGGAGAGGGTTGTTACTGCTACGTGAATCGACTTCTCACCCAGATTATAGATACTCTAAGTAAGAATTACGAGCTAACTCTTATGGATATGAGCGCAGGTTTGGAGCATTTGAGCCGAAGGACCAATCGAAACGTGGATGTGCTTGTCCTCGTTGTGGACCCATCCCGAGCTGCTTTCGAAGCAGCTGTGAGAATCAGAGATTTGGCAAAAGAGGTTCACATTGACTTCAAGAAAATCGTAGTTGTGGGAAATCGGTTTCCACCAGGTATGGAAGAAGAGCTCAGAGGAAGGCTTGAGGAAGTCGGGCTTCCACTTTTTGGCATTATTCCAAATGATGAAGAACTCGCAAAGGTAAACTATCTTGGTAGCCCTTTGATCGAGCTCACCTCGGATAGTCCTGCAGTAAAAGCTGTGGACGAAATCGCTGAAAAACTGGGTCTTCTCAGTGAAGCGACGATGTTGAAGCTCCTTGGGAAAATCGGATAGAAACAAGCATTAACGATTCATCACCTATCGCCCGGATTTCACGGAGTAGAATGAAATTCTTCCAATGGACTATGAAGTCTACGCACTCCAACCTGAACTAGATTTCATAATACAATCAATGGCCTTTGATATTGTTTCGAGTGACGTTGCATAGGAAAATCGTAGGTATCCCTCACCACCCGCACCAAAATCAGTTCCAGGTAAACAAGCAATTCCAGAATCTTGCAGTAGTAGGGTTGCCATATCTTGTGATGACAAACCAGTTTCGGAGATGTTTTGCCAAGCATAGAAC
>SOKL01000042.1 GCA_004376265.1 Candidatus Thorarchaeota archaeon | reverse complement strand
CATTTGTAAGTGGAGTGATGATAATCTCTACCGATATTTCTCCGTCGGCTGCATCTGTGTCATTAGTTGAGCCATCCTGAACTAGAGGCTCGGAAATATTGAAGTAGTCATTATCAGCCCATCCTTGTTTGACGGCCACATATTCTACACCATTTCCAGCATCAATCTGAAGTGTGAATGGAACTCCTGTTTCTGCATCAATAGTGGAGTTCGTAGTAAGTGTGAGTGTACCAAATGTTTCATGACATCCAGTTCCTCCACATTCATTAGTTAGCTCGGGATTCGCCACAACTGAACCTGTTGCAGCAATAAGTAAGACAAAGAAGCTCAGGGCTACAATGACCATCGTGGCGTGGTTACGTTTCATCGTGTTATCACCTAGACTTGGTTACATATTGCATCTAAGGAGTTATTGGAAACCTTAGCTAAGTTTCATTTGGGAATATTCGTCTCGTATAAGAGCATATTGGTTAACCACGTTATGTTCAAAATGGTTGTTTGCTGTGCAATACTAGCTCTTAACATGCGGCATCTCGATGCTACTCTCGAGCGAATAGCTATGCCAAGGATTGTTTCACTCTTGACATTAATCGATTAGCATAACTCCTACATCAGGTCTTCAATCATTTCTCCAGCACATGCTATGCCAGATTTTGAAGCTGCTTCCATGCAGTCATAGTATATGCCACAGTTAGCATGAGGTCCTGCAACATAGAGTCCTTCAACACCCGTGCGATTGGTTGTCAAACGATCGTCCATGATACCTGGTGGTTGCTTCAGAACAGACTTCCAGATTTTCCAGCTCTTCTTCCATGTGACTTTCTCTTTCATACCAGGAATAAGAAGCTCAAGTTCCTCAAGGATGGCAGCTGTTGCCTCTTCATCGCTCATCTTGAGAAGTTCTTTGTCAATTCCTGTGACGGTCAGAAGTGACTCTCCGATTGGCGCTAGCACTCCTGAAACTCTCTTGGCTTCTGCTACAATGTTGATCTTTTTCCCTGGCACAAAAGCGCCGACGTTGAAAGCTAGAACTCGCGATTTTAATCCGATGTACGCAACAGTGGATGGCGCGTATTCAAACTTCGCTGCCTTTTTAGCGAAGTCCTTTGGTAAATCGCTCATCTTGACAAAGTTTGGTAGAAGATCGATTGGTGTCGTCAATACCACCGCATCAGTGTCGAGGTGTTTGCTCTCTCCATCCTGCTCATAGTCAACACCAACTACTTTGCCATCGTCAATGATAACTTGCTTGACCGCACAATTTACTTGTGGCTCAACACCAAAGTTACGGGCTTGAAGCATCAGAGTATGAGCAACACTGCCTAGACCACCGCTCTCTGGATACATGGCAATGAAGCCATCTTCGTAAGCGAATCGTAGGTGTTCGGAGTAGAGGTACTGCCCTGCAGAAACCTCACTAGGTTCCATAAATGTCACGGTTCTAATGAGTGGGTCATAAAACTCATTCTGAATAGTTTCTGGAATCTTCTTATCTTCTGCATACTCTGAGAAGGTCATCTTATCGAGTTCTTTAAAGTCCTCTTCTGACCTCTTGATGTTCTCTTGTACGAGTAATCCTAGCTTTACCCTATCGGCTACAGGGAGTAAACCGAACTTGGTCAAGTCAACTGCGGACTTACGAATAATGTGCCTATCACCATCCTTCAGCCAGACTGCACCCTCTCCAACTGTGGTCATTCTGACTCCGCTTCGTTCCAGAATCGGAATAAGTGACTTGAAACCGCCAACGAAAAAGTGCAATCCTTGGTCAAAAATGTAGCCTGATTCAGTGAATGATCTTGCGCGGCCGCCGACTGTCTTCTCCTTCTCCAGAACTGTGCATCGGGCTTTCAGACTCTTCAATTCGAGTGCACAGCTGAATCCTGAAACTCCACCGCCAACGACTACAACACGTGTGCCTTTCTCTGTACTCATAGTTGATATCTCCATTCTTTCTTGTTAGTTCATCCTACTCCTCCACCTGTGAGGAGCGAGCTTCATCGAGGATAAGCTCGTCAAGTTCAATTGGCTTGAGATTTGTTTCTCTTGCATTGTAACTCAAGTTCTTGTAGGACGACACGCGGGCCGGGATGATTCCAACTACCCCTACTTAAAATCTTACGGAATGAAACTTGAGGTAATAAGTTACAAGTATTAAGGTTACAATCATCCATGATATATCATACTCCCAGCTCGATTTGTAACACAGGCCCATATATTGGGCTACGGTATTTGCATGTGTGGTCACTTTTAGCAACCATCCGTAACCATAATATTACGTTTTGTAAGAGTCGGTTAACAAATAACTCGTGCAAAGTGAATAAATATATATTGGGTGACTTGTGGGAGTTACTAACCGAAATCTTGGGACGAAGGTGAAAAACCAATGGTGTACTACACTGAAGAGACCCCAGGGGTCAACAAGCGGATGGTAACGGGTTACTACCTGTTCCTCTGCTTAATTGGTTTCGCCATTCTCCTAGGACCGACCGGATCCGGGATTCCAATCACCCTGATTGGGAATGAGGCCCGCGATGAGCATTCGATAGCAACCCCTGATTGGGGTGATGACCCAGCTGATTGCTCTGTTTGTCATTCAAATGAGTATGGCAACTGGAGTGATACTAATCATGCTACGCATATGGACGAGTATAACTCAACTCATATACGTATAGGCGCCTACGCGTGGGTATCTTGGGGCTTGTTCAACAGTACATGCGCTGAGTGTCATACAAGTGGATGGGATAACTCTACAGGAACTCCAACATATGATTTCCTTGGAGTCAACTGCTTTGCATGCCACAATGGAACGCCTACTGTGGACTATTCTGGTGAAGCCTGTTCTGACTGTCACAAACCAAGTGGCGAAGAACATCCCCATCAGTATGTTCCATGGCAAAATTCTGCTCATGCCAATTCTCTAACGGATCTTAGGTCAAGCGATCATGCAGCATCTTACTGTATGCACTGCATGTCCACCGAAGCCTTCGTTGACACAATGACTGATGGCTCCGATACATTCGAACCAACCGGTGACTACAATTCAATTGGGTGTCCTGCTTGTCACGCTGTCCATGCAAACTGGTCAGTCACAACAAGCATGATACGTGCCAATACTACAAACGACCTTTGTGGTCTTTGTCACGTTGGAAGTAACCACGATTCCTACAACGTATGGATTGGTGGTCCACACTCTCTTGCAGGAGTCGATTGTATCGATTGTCACGGCTATGATGTCGCCCTTGGTGATAATGTCTTCCTAAACCACACATTCGAGGTCAATCCTGACCTTGCATGTGGTCAGAGTGAAGAGTGTCACGAGGGACTTGAAGACTGGGCAAACGCCCAACTAGAAGAGATACAGGGTACCTTCGAGACATTGGTTGAGGAATTCTGGGAAGAAGCGAATGCTATTCATGCTGTAGTATCTGCCTACAATGAAACAGCTGGTGCAAATTACACTCTGGCAAACTATGTGCTTGGTGTAATTGAGGACGCTGAGAGCACTGTAAAGTACTACGAGAATGATCGCTCCGAAGGATTCCACTATCCAACATTGATCTTGAAGGAAGTCAATGCAGCCTTTAGAGATGTTCTAGATGCAAAG
>SOKL01000046.1 GCA_004376265.1 Candidatus Thorarchaeota archaeon | reverse complement strand
GCTTGCATTATCGAAAGTGGATTTCGGAAACGCTGCGAGGATAGAAATTGAACGAATCCTAGAAGTAGTTGGTGTACTCAGCCGAGTATAAAAATCCAATTTCCCCTATCTCAATGATTTTCTCAAGGAGGTCGTATCCGAAATCAACAGACTTCAACTAGAAACTAGTGGTTCAGACCTTGCAATAGTTCGTGAACTTCCTAAGTTCTTTGACAGAATTGGATATTCTAAGTCAGTCTGGAAAACCCTGTCATACTATAGAACTGATTTACACACTTGGAATCTGCCACATGGTATCAATGTTGAACTTAGGAAGGTTCAGGCTCAGAATCGAGATACTCTGCTTCGTTTTGGTAACTACTTCGTTGTGTTGATTTCCGCCCTGCTAGAATCTTCTCCTGGAATACTCACTCATGATGGACTGCAACACCTTTGGGCCTCTGTTCGACCCTGGTTACTTCTTCAACTAGGTGCAAATCAAACAGAGAACACCAAACCACATTCTACGTTCGACATGAAAGAGATCTTCACACGGCTTCTCACCAAGATTGAGCACATGTCCGAACTGCCTAATCCATACAATTCTGTTTTCGATGAAATCAGATATGGCATCGCAGTAGACTCACACACGCAAGATGATAACTCTGAACCAGTATACACATGGTATGTATTGGAAAGGACACCCTATAGTGAGGATTTTGTTTCTGGTTGCTTTGTTGAACAATCGAGTACAGCTATCATTCCCCTTGATGAGCAGGCCGAGATTGCTGATACGTGCGGATCTAGTGGATTGATACGCCCTATTCTGATTGGTAAAACATCTGGAATCAATGTTCTCTACTCATTTGTGGGTGAATATCCTTACTTCGACTCTGACACCATTGACTACACAGAAATTGATTGGACTGCTCGTGGACATCTTCGCTATGGTACACGTCAAGTCAGTGCTCTAACACGACTGAAGTGGTTGAGTACAAAATATTATGCTGGATTTCCAATACTTGGTGTTGATAGGCTTCCTCGTCGACCAGAAGCACTCACACAGAGAATGATGGACCACATTGAAAAAGTCGCGAAAGGTATGAGTACCATTCATCGAGTAAAGTGTGAATTAGATGGCACCCTAGAAAAGGGATTGATCAGTTTCAAAGAATTAGATGGAACCTTTGTCGGGGAACTGAATTATACCAATACTCAGAGAGCCATAGAGATTCTAAGAGGTCCTTATGATATTGGAATTCCTGTTGGGATGAATCGAAAATTACTAACATGGCATCCGGTAATTGATGTATCATACTCAAGAGAAGCTACAAAGATTCGAAATGATGTTGTTAGATATATCGACATCCTAGAATAGACAAATGGTGCCGAGGAGGAGATTCGAACTCCTGAACCCCTACGGGAGTGGATTTCCCATCGCAGTAGACTCACACACGCAAGATGATAACTCTGAACCAGTATACACATGGTATGTATTGGAAAGGACACCCTATAGTGAGGATTTTGTTTCTGGTTGCTTTGTTGAACAATCGAGTACAGCTATCATTCCCCTTGATGAGCAGGCCGAGATTGCTGATACGTGCGGATCTAGTGGATTGATACGCCCTATTCTGATTGGTAAAACATCTGGAATCAATGTTCTCTACTCATTTGTGGGTGAATATCCTTACTTCGACTCTGACACCATTGACTACACAGAAATTGATTGGACTGCTCGTGGACATCTTCGCTATGGTACACGTCAAGTCAGTGCTCTAACACGACTGAAGTGGTTGAGTACAAAATATTATGCTGGATTTCCAATACTTGGTGTTGATAGGCTTCCTCGTCGACCAGAAGCACTCACACAGAGAATGATGGACCACATTGAAAAAGTCGCGAAAGGTATGAGTACCATTCATCGAGTAAAGTGTGAATTAGATGGCACCCTAGAAAAGGGATTGATCAGTTTCAAAGAATTAGATGGAACCTTTGTCGGGGAACTGAATTATACCAATACTCAGAGAGCCATAGAGATTCTAAGAGGTCCTTATGATATTGGAATTCCTGTTGGGATGAATCGAAAATTACTAACATGGCATCCGGTAATTGATGTATCATACTCAAGAGAAGCTACAAAGATTCGAAATGATGTTGTTAGATATATCGACATCCTAGAATAGACAAATGGTGCCGAGGAGGAGATTCGAACTCCTGAACCCCTACGGGAGTGGATTTCCCATTGGAGTCAAGCCATTAACTTGAATGATCTTGAGTCCACCGCCTTTAACCGGGCTTGGCTACCTCGGCAGTTAACGTCATTTTTCACTACATCACTATAAAGCCATTTCCGTTTTAGAGATTGAGTACACTACGAAAACTATCGTAAACCTAGCTGATAATAAATAAATAGACCATTCACATAGTCCTCGATGGGGAAGTTCAGATGACTCGAAAAGGATTATTTCCGGATGAGAAAGAGATACTCACAATAAATGTGACGAACCTTGATACAGTAGGGTATTACAATGACTCTGAGGAATGGACAGAAGAGCAGAAGACTACAGGGGAACTTGTACTTACCGAAGAACTTGTCATATTCCTTGCTACGACTGGTATGTTGAAGACAGGTCGAGAGAGAGCACATATCATCCCTATCGATTGCATCACAGGACTAAGAGAGGAGTCAAAGGGAATATCTCTTGGATCACTGTTGGGGAAGGTGAATCTGATTGTCGCAGTAGAATCCTCTGAAGGTGAAGACGAGTTAGTTTATGTCTGCAGCAAGGAGGATAGTCAACGTTTCGTTCAGGAAACCGACAGATTTCGAAAGATGGGAGATGCAAGCCTCCTTTTTGACAACCGAGCTCTTCAACTCGTTAAGACAAGAGAGGAGGTTTCACTTGAAGAACTCTCAAAGGATGTCGAGTTACAGATATCACTCGCAAAGACAAGAGGAGAAATCCAAGATTCTTCACCTGAAGATGTCCTAGAAATCCTTCAAAGAGTTGTAGCTAATTACATCACTGAGGGAGACCTTGATGGTGTATTAGAGAACAAAATCTATATTTCAAATGCGAAATTAGCTAGAAAAACAGTCCAATATCAAGTTACCATCGATTTCACAAGTCTCGTCTCTCAATTGAAGAACAAGGGGATAATTCTGCAGAAAATTGAATGCCCCTCTTGCAGCGGAGAGCTCGCACTACCAGAAGGTGGAGCGAGTATTGTCTGTAAGTTTTGTGACAGCACGGTCCATGCAACTGATATCTTTGAGAAGTTCAAAGCTCTTCTATAATTGATTACTGTCAGATTGAGCAAAGAATCAAAGATTACGACTCGGTTTCCAACCAGTCAATGTCTTTCCTAGAAGTTGATGGTACCACTTGACTACCCCGGCGATTAACGTCTTCAATTCATCCTCACTATAAAGCCATTTCCGTTCTCAGATTGTTTCCCAGAGAAATCCTAAAAGCTCTACTTTCTGCGTTCTCAGTAGCTTTAATGCAACCTCTTATTGTTAATGAGACGATTTCTGCGATATAATAGCGAGTCCTCCGACTACAATTCCTGCTGGTATATTCGAAGCTTTTCAATAATAGAAGCTGTTCCTTGAACATTCCCAACAT
>SOKL01000027.1 GCA_004376265.1 Candidatus Thorarchaeota archaeon | reverse complement strand
AGAAATTACAGAATGCAAATCCTGATGCATGGTTCAAGAAGAAGGAAAATCCCATAACCCTTTTGAAACGGGGACTGAGGTCATGATTGAAGAATTAGGACCCATTGGAGCCGAGAAATTTGAGAATGCCCAGCGGTATCTCTTGCCTAACGAAGAGGTCCATCTTGTCTGTCAGACACATCGTGGATTCCTCATCCTGTCAAGTCGACGAGTTGTATTGTTGAATGAAACGAAGCGGTCCGAGTATCGTATTGAGAGAGCAATACCCTATGACTGCATTCTTGGATTTGAACCAAAGAAAGACGACAGGTTCATGATTAATGGGATAGTACTCGACACTTACGGTTGTCACACCAAGGAAATCGAATCACTCGAAGTCAAAGCACCAAAAGGACACAAAGGTGAGAACAAGATTGATGTCAGAAGTAGGTTTCAGTCTACGATGAGTCAGTGCTTTGATGTTGTAGAAAGAATTAGGGCGTCTGAAGATTTCACAAGAGATATCCCACTGACTCGGGATTTTTCCTACTTGCAACAAATGCCTGAGAGCCTTAAACAAAATGCAATTCTTGACCTGAACACGATTCTTCGAGACCAACCAGTCCACGACAAGCTTGTCCATGAGGCACTGAAGTTTCTAGGAAATGAGCCTTTTCTCCTTGAGGAATCACTGCGGGATGGGAGGGACAAGGAGAGTGGAGTCCTTTTTGCTGCAGGAACGCAAGGATACTATTGGATCCGGGGTAAGAAGCAGGGTCGCTTCTTGTCTAATGTGCTCGTGGATATGGTAGAATGGGAGAATATCCGATGTTTTGCACATCAGTGGCACCGTGAAAGTGATATCATCAATGTTACATATTCACTCACTAAAGATGGAAATGAAACCACGATAGAGTATCTCTGGTGCCCTATATCCAATGTTGACACACACGAGTATCCGTGGTTATTGCAACAACTAAATGGACCATGGATTTTGGCAGATATTTCGTTCAAATACTCTGGGAAACCCAGACTCACATATTATTACTAAACTCGACTCATATCAACTCTAACATGTGTCTGATGCGAATAACTTGAAACGTCCTTTAGTCGGCATATCTATCCAACGAATTCAGGAGATGTTTGACAAGAAGAAATTCAACAAGTCATATTCCTGACTGCATTTGAGATTCCTGCAAGTGTCTTCTCTACATCTTCTTCCGAGTGAGTGAACGAGAGAGCTCCCAGTCCATGATACCCAAACACACCCTCCTGCATGAGGTATCCCTGGAAGATATCTTGCTTGTCGTGGTCAAAGAGTGCACCTAGCTGTCCTGGCGTCTTGAGAGGGCCTTCCAAAACTTTAGTCAAGTGACTAACAAAAGTAATTGATCCATAGCCAGTCCCGGTGAGAGGTGCATTCATCTCTTGAAGCATCTCATTCAATCGTTCTCTAAAGGAATCGCCCATCTTGTTCAAACGAACATACTCCTTCTTCTTCTCGCGTAATCTTTTCAAGACTGCTAACCCTGCAGCCATGGTCAACGGATGACTGGAGAATGTTCCACCACCGACCCAACGACCCCCCTCAGCTCCAGCAGCAGCTAGAGCCATGACATCCTCTCGACCACCATACACACCAAGAGGCATCCCACCAGCAGCAGCTTTTCCAAGAGTCAAAAGATCAGGCTCCGCTCCAAACAACTTGTCCCCCGCAGTTCCAAACCTAAAACGAAATCCAGTGATGATCTCATCAAAGATGAGGAGAATGTCCCGAGATGCGGTTTCTTCTCGCAGATAGACGAGGAAATCATCCTCCGGTGGAATCCCACCACCCGCACCAATCACAGGTTCCACAATTATACCCGCTAGGTCCTTTCCATGTTTCTTCAACATCTCATCAAGACTCTCTCGGTTATTATAATCGAATGAAACACCATTGTAGAATGGAGCATCAGAATATGGATGGCCCATATGATAGGTGAGGGCATCATTGCCGCCGTGCCATCCTCCTAAGGTCTTTCCTATGAGTTTCCGCTTCGTGAAAAGCCTCGCCAGTCTCACAGCATACATCGTTGACTCACTACCAGTAGCAGTGAATCGCATCTTCTCAAGTAGTGGAACAACCTCTTTGAGCTGTTCTCCGTACTTAACCTGAGGTTCATTTGGAATCCTAAAATGATGACCTGCTTCGACCTGGTCGCTGATTGCCTTCTTCACAACAGGATCGTTATGCCCTAGAATGAGGGAGTAATGAGTCATCCACCAATCTATGTACTCGTTCCCGTCAACATCCCAGATGTGTCCACCCTGTCCTCGACTAATGTAAGGTGGGTATGAACCACAACTCGGCATTCCAAAGTCACGTATATTGTGACTCACTCCACCAGGAAAAAGAGTGACAGCTCTCTTCCAGAGAGCTTTAGACTTTTTGGTTCTTGAATTATAATCCTCGAGCATTCTAAACATCCTCATTCATTCTAGGTTTTCTTCCAGAATCTCATTGTGTTTCGGGGTACTGGAAGGTCTTTCATGGTCCTTAGACCGGGTGGTTCCTGTATCACAATTGGAATCAAATTGAGGACCATACCAATTGTACCATGGTCTCCTTGAACCCCGCCCATGATTCTTTGTGTGATGGGAGGAAGACCTTCAATGATGATTTCATCATATTGTGGTGTTGCCTCCGCATATGCTTGAAAATCAAGAGTAACAATCTGTTCTCCCTTTCTTTTTCCTACTCCCACACTCTTGAGACCGAGAACATCTCCACTCTTAATCGTGGCAAATGAGTTGGTCACATCATTCTCAGCAATAATGGCTTCAGGAGGTAACTCCTCGATCTCATCCAGTTCTAGGTTCAACCCTGCATCAATCATCTGTATTGACTCTACAAGCCCAACATGTCCTGTGATCTCTCCTTCATCGATCTTCTTTCGGAACTCCTCAACTGTCATTCCTGTTCCAATCTTCTTCTGGAAGGAGGGTCTCCTGTGACTTGAGTTCATGTGGCGAGTTACACTGATAGTATCAACATGTTGGCACGGTCCAGTAAGCACAATGGGTAGCAGGTCCATCAGATAACCCGGATTGATGCCCGTTCCAACAACTGTCTTTCCATTATCCTCGGCAATTTTGTTGAGTTTCTCAGCAATCTCTGGATTCTTCTGATATGGGAATGATAGTTCCTCACAGATTGAGATTACATCCAGTCCCGATTCTACACACGATTCGATGGTAGAAAGTACTGTCTCCAATGAAGAAGATGTTGCCACTATTGCTGCGTCTGCTGGGTGCTCTTTCAGGACTTTCTGTAGATCATCCGTCAATGAGATATCGCTCTCAATCTCGTCATGAAGTTCTTTGATTGGCTTGTTCGTTAACTCTGGGTTTGCATCGACTACTGCCACTAACTCTAGGTTCTCTCTCTTCAAGATGGAACTGGCAATATGACGACCTAGTGACCCGAATCCAATCTGTATCACTCTGAATGGTTTTGTCATTGATATTTACCTCAATGGGGAAGATTGTTTCCTCTTGGTTGATGGACTTGAAAAACCCTGTAATCAGTCTATCGAGATTTGCAGAGCAAATACAAACCAACCTGAATCCTCCAGAAATCCCTCCCTGT
>SOKL01000306.1 GCA_004376265.1 Candidatus Thorarchaeota archaeon | reverse complement strand
TTGTTCTATAACTTGCAATCTGACAAAATAGACAGTCTGAGTTACATGAGCCGTAGAAGACTGCAAGATTTTTGAGACGCTTTTTCCCAATACCGACCTCTCGTTCTGTTGTGACTGGACAAACCCAGTCTGCTACACAATTCGTTGGTAAGGGATCAAAGTACCAAGAAACCACTACGCTATCAGAATATCTGTCGACGATTTTTCCTCCACTAGCTATTCGTATGTTACAGAAACCCACATCACCCTCGTTCATTCGGCAATGGTTTCCACATTCATTACAAACAACTTCTCCGCTCGATGGAATTTCAGGAACTAGACCATCACGACGTCGCAATCTTTCATGAGTCTGTTGAGCCAATTTCACAGAATCATTTCTGACGCACTGTGAACAGACACCAATTGAACGAGAAACGATTCTCTTTCCGTTGTCATGACTAGGACACAACATCACTATTGCCATCTATCAATGACGGACGAACTTAACGACCTTTCGGCAATGGATTTAAAGGTGAAAATTAAATCCACGAGCAGCCGGTGTGATATCTTGACTAGTGCTGAGGAAAAACCTGCAATCAAAATTGATACTCCTGACGACTCATTTGTTCAGATGATTAAGAAGACTGGTGGTCCGAATGTTCAGAATTGCTACCAATGTGGTACTTGTAGTGGCAGTTGTCCAGCAGGAGCTCGCACAAACTACTTGGTTCGTGGGATCATTCGTAAAGCTCTATTGGGTCTAAAGGAACAATGCATTTCTGCCCCAGAACTCTGGTACTGTACTACTTGCTATACATGTACAGATAGATGTCCACAAGATGTGATGCCAACAGACGTCATCAAGGCCATCAGATGTGTTGCAGTTGCTGAGGGATACATGTTAGTTCCACACCAAAAGACAGCACTGAAAGTCCTTGAGGCTGGTCATGCGGTTCCATTGGAAAAGGAAATGTGGGAGAACCTACGTGAGAAGGTCGGTCTTGAGCGAGTCCCACCCAATGCTAGTAGATATCCTGAAGCTATTGAAGAGCTCCAAAAGATCGCAAAGAAGACGGGTTTTGACAAACTTGTCGAAGAAAAGGAAGAGAAGAAGGAGGAGTAATCATGGCAAAACAATCATTCTATCATTTTCTCGGTTGCATAATTCCTCACAGATATCCGAGTGTTGAGAGTGCTGCAAAGTTAGTATTCAAAGATATAGGTGTGGGTCTACTTGATATGGAGGGTGCAACTTGTTGTCCTGCACCAGGTGTTTTCGGCTCATTTGATCGAGTGACCTGGGCAACTTTTGCTGCTCGAAATTTGACAATCGCTGAGGCTGGTGGACATCCGATTACCACAGGATGTAATGGTTGCTTTGCAAGTCTCTGGGATGCCAACCATGAAATGAAACACGATGATGAACTCCGTGATGCTGTGAACGAGAACCTCGCGGAGATTGACAGAGAGTTCAAGGGAACGACTGAGGTTTGGCATTATGTTGATGCTCTATACTCTAAAGTTGGTCTGGAGAAGATTCGAAAACGTGTAACCAATCCGCTTACTGGTGTCCGAATGGCTCTACACCCGGGATGCCATTGGATGCGTCCCAAGAATATCAAGAAGAAAGATGATTCTGATCGACCTCACATTTTTAGAGACTTGTGTGAAACATCGGGAGCAGAATATGTTCCCTACAAGGATGAGCTGATTTGCTGCGGAGCTGGAGGAGCTGTAAGGACTGCAGATGTGAAGCTTGCTCTAGAGTTCACAAAGCAGAAATTCGATAGTCTCCTTGATGCAGGAGGAGCTGATATCATTGTCACACCTTGTCCATTCTGTGAACTTCAGCTAGATATGGGGCAGGTTGAGATTCAGAAACATTTCGAAGCAGAATACCACTTTGATGTCATGCATGTAGTTGAATTACTTGCTCTTGCATTTGGTCACAAACCCGACGAGTTCGGACTCGCGACTCATTTGCAGTACATGCAGCGAAAGTCGGCTCCAAATTGGGAACGACTTGGTATCGAGGCAAAGATCTAGTATTACTGTTCCATTAGATGCACAATATTCTCTCTTCCAGTCCTGAGTCGTTTGATTAAACCTCTCTCTTCAAGTGTGGTCAGCACAGTACTTGCCAATGATTGAGACATATCTAGATCTTCATAGATTTCTCTCTGAGGACTCGATCCGCCTTTCTTTGACAAGAAGTTAAGGACTTGTTCTTCCTGTTTTGAGAGTCTGATTGGTGAAATCACCGTTCTTGTTTTCAGCTTGTCGAAAATAAGAGGGATTCGTTCAATGAAGAGTACTGCAACAGCCCCAACAATTAGAAACAGGATTCCTAGAGCAATCGAGTTGATTTGTGAAGCTGGATCCTGTAGGATTGCAGCTGGAAGTTGATATTTGATAATGAATGCTGCTTCTTGACCAGGTAGCATCTGGGTTCTATACCAAACATAGATGGGACGAAAACCATCTGTGTAATTCATTGTGGGAATCGGGAATAATGGTGCAGCTGCATCAGACTGGAGAATTGCAAAAGTTGGTAATATTGCAGTAAATGTCAGGTTCCTCACTTCGTATAGGGGACGGATATAGTAAATCATCTGATCGATATGCATGGTTTCATCATCATTGAGTCTTATCCGCTCTTGAAGGGAATCAGTTGTGAGATTGAGATTGAGCATTAGTGTTAAACCTACAGTCATAGGAGAGTTTGGTACAACTCTGATGAGATTGTAATTGCTTTCAGGAACAATCGAACTTACGGCAGATGTTCCATTAAGATTGGCATTTGAAACGATAAACCCTCTCATGTCAATTCTCAAATCAAAGAAATCAAGTGTTGTTGAACCAATGTTAGTCACCTCAGTTTTGATGACAATTGATGTAACATAATCAGTCCCGAGCGTAGCACGAACATCCATATTCGTCATGAGTATGTCTTGAGAATCCGCTTGGCCAGTGACTTGTGCAGCGAGTCCAATAGAAAACATCATCGCAAGCAAAATACCAATTATTATTATCGAGTGCTTGTTCCTAGTCATTTGGACCATTTCCGCAAATGTTTGTTTATCTCTAAGAATACTCCGGTTATCAAAAAGGAAATGAGTGGAGGGAAGCAACTCCCTCCCATAATGATCAGCGACGTTTGATTGCTATGCCAATTCCAGCAATCAATACGACCGCCCCAATCACTGCAAAGAATAGAACCGGCAAATCTATTGGATTAGTTGGAACATATGGCGATGCACTCTCAATGAGCCTTACTGAAGGATCATGAAGAATTGAGCCACCATCAAAGTACGGATAGGCAAGCCATAGAAGCAATCCATCACCATTCGTCCAGTATGACGCATCAACATCAACGGCTTCCTGTGACCCATTCAAATGAGTAATGACTGCCTTGTCAAGCCAACGATAGAAACCATGAGTTACATCAGTAGATGCATCGATGAATGAAATCTCTTGGACATCATCCTCATTCCCATCATCGTCTTCGTCAAGGTCTTCGAACTCCTCTCCGAGGTGTTCCATCACATCTTCAGAGTCATGGTCCTCGTCACCGGTATCCTCGTGCAGTCTAAAATGATGATCAAACTCGTCGGTGGAAGCCTCATCTTCCTTTAGATAGTTTAGAACTGCAACACTGGAGGTGTCCGAAGTGAATGGGAAATTACCAATTTCAACGTCAACCTTGAGTTCGACACCTCCTGCAATTGTGTAGTTGGCTTTGATTCCATCATCATCTGAAACAGTACCGTTGTAATCATCCATGTAGATATGAGCATAGAATTGTAAAGTCAGTTCAGAATACTGAGAGAAGATGTATTCTGGATCTTCGAATGGACCATCCTCATCATAACCCGGTATCCAGTGCTCGAACCAATCATCTTCCCAATCATCACTGAGGCCGCCCTTTGTATATGAGGCGTAGACCTCTGTGTTCTGACCAAGCTCATTAGTGATGGAGCCAGTTTGAAGACTCCACTCAAAGGCATCAAGTGGTGCAAACCCAAGGGTTTCATTGGGTTGATATACACCATCCCCATTGGTGTCCTCGAACTCCACAATCATCAAGAAGTTAACCATGAATCTCGCGAGGCTCCCATTAACATCTGTAGTGTACCAGTAATGAAACGATGGTAATTCTGGATCCAACATCACAGTCATGATGTCAGTCAGTATCCAAGCTCTTCCATCATCGTCACGGAGTTCTTCAGGCTCATGACTATCTTCGTCATGGTCTTCAACTTCAGTGTGCGTGCTCTCATCATCATCTTCGCTCAAGTTGAAAGCGTTCACTGTTGCGACAGATGAGACGAGCAAGAATAACATAGCAAAGAGCAATGCTTTTCCAAACAGAGCTTTTCTTTTCATTGATAATTCACTGAAACATCACTTATCCTTTCTATATATAACGACCATTGAGTAACATGCAGAACCCTGTCTGAAAAAGAGCCCATAACACTCCTTTTGTCCAATTACTCTTTAAGACACTTCAGAATATTACATTACAATTGGTGAGCTGAAAACAATTCTGAAGAAAAATGATAAGTAGAGATCGAAAGATTAGCTTGAATGGATTTTCACAGGAGGCGAGAAGTCAACAACTTCAATTTTGCTGAGGTCATCCACGAGTTCCAATTTCTCCCGGCATTTGATTCGCGTGAGGTAAGCTCGAGTATAGAGCCTAGTTGCCTTCATACTTTCAGAAAATTGTCTGTGTAATATTAAGTCCATCCATTAGTAATAGTTAATCCTAAAGTTTGGCGCCAATCGATTACTACAACATTTGTTCTTTCCATTTACTACCCGATGGGAAGCATTTTATCGGGTAAGTTAGACCGGTCGAGCATCTCCCCGGAGCGACAGAATAATGGCAGAGCCTATATCGAAGCCAGTTGTCATCATTGGAGCAGGAATTGCAGGGATGCGTGCAGCCCTAGATCTCGCAGAGATGGGTGTGAAAGTGTTTCTTGTTGAGAAGAATCCCTCTATCGGAGGTCACATGTCTCAACTGGATAAAACATTCCCAACTCTGGACTGTAGCATGTGTATTCAAGGACCATGGATGGTGGATTGTTCGCGTCATCCGAATATTGAGATTCTAAGTTACTCCGAGGTCACTGAGATCACCGGTAAACAGGGTGATTTTCAGGTGAATATCATGAAACATACTCGTCGTGTCGATGCTGAGAAATGCACAGGCTGCGGGGATTGTCAGAGAGTATGTCCGATAGAAGTAAGAAATGAGTATGACCTAGGCCTTAAGATGAGAAAGGCGGCCTACATTCCCTTTCCACAAGCAGTACCTAATGTTGCTACAATAGACATGGAGAATTGCATTGAGTGTATGGTATGTGTGAAGACTTGCAAGGCTGAGGCTATCATTTTCGATATTGCTGATGAGACCTTTATGATCAATGCAGGTTCAATCATCATGGCCACTGGATACGAACTCCTCGACCTAGCCACAGTTCCAGAATATGGTTATGGTCGATTTGCTAACGTAGTCACTGCTTTGGAGTACGAACGTATGGTTTCCGCTAGTGGACCTACGAACGGAGTTGTCATGCGCCCGTCTGATGGTCGCGAGCCTCACAAAATTGCCTTCATCCAGTGTGTTGGTTCAAGAGATGTCAATCACTGTTCATACTGCTCAAAGATATGCTGCACCTATGCCACAAAGGAGGCAATCATCACCAAAGAGCATACTCCTGATGTACACATTGATATCCTCTATAATGACCTACGAGTATTTGGAAAAGGATTTGAAGAGTTTCTGGTTCGGGGCGAATCAGAATACGGTATCAATTACTTGAAGGGAATCCCCAGCGAGATACAGGAGGAATACGGTACAGGAAATCTTCTTGTCCGTCATAGTGACGCAAAGGGGCACGATGTAATTCTAGACAAGTATGACCTAGTAGTTCTATGTCCTGCGATGGTCCCATCATCAGACAATGGATTGTTCGAGCAGCTTGGGATTAAGACTGACGAATCTGGTTTTGTGCAATCGCCGACGAAGTCTTTGATGATCTCTGAAACTGGAGTCCCAGGTGTCCATATGTGTGGGGCAGTTCATATGCCCAAGGACATTCCTGATTCAGTAGCCCAAGGGAGTGCTGCAGCCGCTCTGGCTGCACTTGACATCACTATTTCCCCCGGTGAAGAGACTGAGGCGCTCACAGAAGCTGACCTAGAGCTTGTTGCTGCAGAGCCACGAATTGGAGTCGTCATTTGTTCTTGTGGGATAAACATTGCAGGTACTGTTGATGTAGCAGAGGTCACCCGCTATGCAAGTGAGCTACCCAATGTTGTATACTCTGAGAATCTTCTCTACTCATGTTCATCAGATGCTCAGGTTGTCATTAAGGACGCAATCGAAGAACACAATCTCAACAGGGTGGTAGTCGCCTCCTGCACTCCTCGCACACATGAATCCCTGTTTAGAGCAACCATTGAAGAGGCTGGACTGAACAAGTATCTATTCGAGCTTGCCAATATACGCGAACACTGTTCCTGGGTACATCAAGCTGACAAAGATGAAGCTACATCAAAGGCAATGGATCTCGTACGCATGTCTGTGGCTCGAGCTAAACTGCTTGAGGCGCAAGAGGAAGCAGTGACTCAGATTGAACCCTCAGTTCTCATCATCGGAGCTGGTGTTGCAGGGATGGCTGCAGCAGATGTTATTGCCAAGAAAGGATTCAATGTCCATCTAGTTGAGAAACAGGACAAAGTTGGGGGATTTCTCAACGAACTCAACACAGTTGATTTTGATAATCGTCCCGCCTCAGAGATTGTCGCGGATTATGAGAGTCGTCTTACGGATAAAGAGAACATACAGATCATGTTGAACTCAGAGGTCATTGAGGCAAAGGGATCGGTCGGTGAATTCGAAGTAGTCGTGAAGACCGGCAAGAAGAAAGAGACACTTACAGTAGGTGTAGTTATTGTTGCTACTGGTGCTGTGGCTCTTGAAGAGAAGGGTCTCTATGGTCTCAAGAAGCTCCCAGAGGTAATGACCGAGGTAGAATTCAACGGTCGACTTGCTTCTGATGAGGGATTCAATGATGGTGAAACCTTTGGGATTATTCATTGTGCAGGGTCACGTGAGGACGCAGCATTGGAGGGGTCCAGAACTTGGTGTTCAGGAATATGTTGCATGGTGGCACTAGAACATTCCCTTGAGCTGATCGAGAAATATCCTAACTCTCGAGTATACCATTTCTATAGAGACTTACGTGTCTTCTATGATGCTGAGGACAAGTATAGAGAGGCACGAAAGAAGGGAGTTGTCTTTGTTAGATTCGATAAGGACTCACCTCCAGAAGTCAAGAAAGGCAAAGATAAAGATCTCACTATCACTGTAATGGACCAAGTGCTTGGGGCTGAACTCAGTATCGATGTTGACCACACTGTACTATCCACAGCAATGGTTCCACGTTCTAACAAAGCGATTTCGGAATTGTTCAAAGTTCCATTGAACCTGTCTGGATACTTCATGGAGGCACATCCAAAACTTCGGCCTGTTGATTTTCAGACTGATGGTGTGTTTGTTGGTGGTACTGCAACAGCACCAAAGAATATTGGTGAATCCATTGCTGAGGGTCAAGCAGCTGCATCGAGAGCATTGATCCCACTCGTCAGAGGAATACGAAAGGCAGAGGCCATTGTTTCAGTTGTCGACCCCGAAATCTGTGTGGGTTGCGGGACATGCGAGATTAACTGTGCGTACAATGCAATTGAGGTTGTTCCAGGTGACGGGAGTCATGATTATGCAGTGACAAATCCTGTTCTTTGCCAAGGTTGTGGAAAGTGTGGTGCTGGTTGCCCAGCTGGGGCTATCACTATGAAGCACTTCACTGATGACCAGATCATCACTCAAATTCGATCCGCTATGGAGAACATGCCTGCTAATGATTCACGTATCCTTACAATCCTCTGCAATTGGTGCTCGTATGCGGGAGCTGACAGCGCCGGTGTTTCAAGATTCCAACAACCTACGAACGTGCGGGACATACGAGTGATGTGTACCGGTCGAGTGAGTGTGCAACACATCCTTGAGGCATTCAGACTCGGGGCGGACATGGTCTGGATCTCGGGATGTCACGTGGGCGATTGTCATTATGTTGATGGGAACATCTCCTTTGAACGTAGATACGCCATTGCGAAGAAAATAATCGAGAAAGCTGGACTCGAACCAGACAGACTCCAGTTCACGCACATTAGTGCAAGTGAAGGGTCGATATGGGCAGAAACAGTCAAGAAGTTTGCAAAAATTGCTGACAAACTCGGACCAAGTCCGTTGAGACAGAGGAGGCGTTAAGAGTGACAGAGTCCTGGGGTAATTTCAAATCATTTGAAGGAAAGAAGTTCAAAGCACTTGATGCAGAGTTCACCAAGGAGGTTTCCAACCTACTTGGCGGAAAGGACCTTACTGCCTGTTTCCAGTGCGCAAAATGCAGCGCTGGTTGCCCGGTCGCTGACAAGGTGAACATACAGATTCACGAGGTCATGAGGATGTTGCTCTTTGGATTGAAAGAGGTCCTCGAAACCGATATGGTATGGCTTTGTTCGACTTGCTATACATGTCAAGAGCGTTGTCCGCAAGGGATTGACATCACTGACATCCTCTTCGGCTTGAAGAATATGGGATTCAAGAAAGGAATCACTCCTCAGGGCTATATTGGAGCCCGGAAGTCGCTATATGACACAGGTCGACTCTACGAACCCACAGACTGGGAGCGTGATGATCTTGAACTTGACCCCGTTCCTAAATTTGATATCGCAGACACAAAGAAGATGCTGAATAAGACGAAGCTCATGAAGTTGGAGGAGGCTGAGTAAGATGACTCAAAGCTACGAAGTTTTCCTTGGGTGTGCAATCCCTAGCAGATTCAACAATTACGAGTCTTCTATGCGCGCAGTTGCAAAGGAGCTAGGTGTCAAGCTTATTGACTTTGAAGGTGCATCGTGTTGCGGAACTGTG
Organism: Candidatus Thorarchaeota archaeon; assembly: GCA_004376265.1. Classification (GTDB taxonomy): domain Archaea; phylum Asgardarchaeota; class Thorarchaeia; order Thorarchaeales; family Thorarchaeaceae; genus SMTZ1-45. Next base: position 33,809 of record SOKL01000306.1, on the reverse strand, counting down.
GTTCTCAAGTCAATTGATGAAAATAGCTGGCTGTCTATGTCCGGTCGGAACATTGCTCTGGCAGAGAAGAGAGGACACGATATAGTAACACCATGCAATGGTTGTTTTGGGTCTCTTAAGGATACAAATCATGTACTTCACGAGTATGAGGACTATCGAAAGAAGGTCAACGCAGCCTTGAAGCCACTTGGTTTAGAATACACTGGTAAAGTTAAGATTCGTCATTTTGTTGAGGTTCTCTATGAACTGAAGGACGAGATCGAGAAGAAGATTGTCAAACGCCTTGATGGTCTTAGAGTTGCATTTCATCCTGGTTGCCATCTAATACGTCCTTCTAACGTTGCAGGTTTTGATGATCCAGAGCTACCTTCCAAGGTAGATGAGTTAATCGAGCTGACCGGTGCAAAGAGTGTTCATTGGGATATGAAATTACGATGTTGTGGTTCCCCGCTTCTCATTGCAAGTGAAGACGTTGCAGTCAAGATACTTCAAGAAAAAATGATCTCCGCCAATGGTGCAGGAGCAAACTGTGTTGTCACGAATTGTCCAGCGTGTCACACCCAGTTCGATATTCAGCAACTTGGTCTTAAAGACGACGAAGGAAACTCGCTTGAGCTACCAGCGTTGTTTGTGACTCAAATCTTGGGTGCTGCCATGGGTATTGACCTAGAACCACTAGGGTTTGAACTCAACAGAGTATCTCTTGATCCAATCAACGATATTTTCGGACTCTAGCCAGCAATCAATTAGTTTCCAACTTACTGTCACCATAGAAGAGCTGGCCAATTCGTTGCATCGCATTCCGGACACAGTCTTTCTTCCCACTCACCTGTAGGTGACGTTCTCCATCAAGAGAGATATTTACCATGCAATCCTCTGCGATTTCAGAAATGACCTCCACCAGGATTTCTTCAGGGAGTTTTATTCTGAAGAATCCAACATCCTTCTCCCGAGGAATGTCTGAGATGTGCACTTGAGATTCTGGTTTGTACTCCTCACTCTCTCCCCGAATTGCTGCTTCAAACCGCTCTTCCCATGAATTTCTGTATTCGACTCCACTGTTTTCCTCTGCCCAAATCATCAGTGTGTCTCTGAGGCGTTGTATCGTGAGTTCCATTGTAATCTGAAGTTGAGTGTCAGCGTCGTTTTGATTCCCAGATCTTATTTCACTGTCAAAAGAACGGAGATATTCGATACTCATCTTTGCGTTTCTAAGGTCTGCGTACGTCAAATCAGGGATGAATACCTCTTTCTCTCTTAGAGCTCCCAGTACATCATTTAGAACAATCCACCCTGCTAGGAGATTATCCAATGAGACCACGGTCTCACTCCCTCAACATTTCTGCAGTCTGGTCAAGGATGCTCTGTTCACGCCACCATCTGAGGTCCCGTGCTCCAGTGGGACATATAGCACAACAAGCACCGCAACCCTCGCAACGCATCTCATCGGTGACACTCTTCTTGACGCCAGGCTCAATCTCAATCATCGAAACTGCATCGTATGGACAGATCTCAGAATAGTGACATAGGTCACAACCAACGCAGAGGTCCTGATCAACATCCGCAGTGAGAAGCTCAATATTCACAGTACCCAAGTTCAATGGGATACATGCTTCACTGGCTGCTCCACGAGCTTGATTGACTGAGTCACCGATGTTCTTAGCATAGGTTACGCCAAGGAACACTCCAGGGACTGTGGTTTCAACAGGTTTGTATTTCATGTGCATCTCTGCCAGAAATCCGTCCTGACCACGTGTGATACCTATGGCTTTGACGAACTCATCAACATCGTGGGGTGCTTCAAGTCCGAGTGCTAATACTACAAGTTCTGATTTAATCTGGAAGGTTTCCTGTGAAAGAGTATCGTATACAGTAACAATGGCTGAGTCACCATTAGGATCTTTCTCAACAGTCACCGGTTGTTCACGGTCCCACCTGAGATATGCGACACCTTTCTGTCTGTTCTCACGCCACATCTCCTCCAATCCTTTCGCAAATGGACGGATGTGTTCTTTGTATGCTGAGAATATCTTGATGTCAGGAAACATATCTTTTAGCGTACTCTGCATCGCAATCGTGGCGGAACAACATACCCTAGAGCAGTATCTGTTACCCTCACCAGGATTCTGTCTTGAGCCAACACAGTGAATGAAAACTGGATTCTTTGGGGGTTTCTTAATCTCTCCATTCCTCAGCCTTCGTTCTAGTTCAAGAGTTGATATCACTCCTGGAACTTCACCCCATCCGTATTCACCCTGTTTCGGGTCATAGACGTCAGATCCAACAGTCACCACCATTGATCCAATTCGATGAACTGACTGCTCACCTGTTTCAGTATTCTCTAGAGAGATGTCATAATTGCCATAGGAACCATCTCTAGCAACAACTTTCGAGTTCAGAAGTACTTGTATTCGCTTACTCTTCTCAATCTTGGCAACCAAGTCATCCACGATATCCTGTGCCGATTCCATTGCTGGGAAGACATGATAGAGTTCGTTCAATCTTCCGCCGAGCTTATCCTGCTTCTCTACAAGTATTACATCAAATCCTTTACGTGCAATGTCAAGAGCAGCGGTCATTCCTGAAACGCCACCACCCACTATCATTGACATAGGTGTGACTTCGACACTCTTCAGTGGCACATCTTCATTGTTGATGGCCTTGGCTACAGCGCTCCTAATCATATCCTGAGCTTTCTCTTGACGTACCTCTGGATCATCATTCACGTGAACTAGGGCTAGATGCTCTCGAAGACCGACAGGTCCTACCAAGTAGTAACCTGAGAGACCTGCTGCTTCAAGCGCATTTCGAAATGTTTCCTGGTGCTGTAATGGAGAACAGGAACCAACAACTACTCGATTCAGCTTGTGTTCCTTGATAGCTTCCGTTACAAGTTCTTGTCCCGGATCACTACACATGAAAATATAGTCCGTACTGTAAGCAACATTTGGTAAGTCCTTAGCCCAGTCTGCCAGACCTGGTGAGCTTATCTCGTTTCCAATAATGCCGCCGCAATGGCAGATGAAAACGCCTACACGAGGTTCATCACCGAGCTCTGCCGGAGGAATCTCAGGTACTGGTTCAGGGGTAGGTACAGGTAAAATAGAATGAGCCGCCATTGCAGCTCCCTTGCCCTCGTTCACGGAATCGGTTCCGTCTCTAGGACCATGAGCACAACCTGCCACGAATATTCCTGAACGATTGGTTTCAAGAGCTGAAGAATTGGGGTGTTTCTCCTTAACCCAACCTGCTTCGTCAAGGTCAATCTTGAGAATCTTTGCGAGTTCGTCAGAACCCTCACTGGGCCTGAAACTCGCATTTAGAACCACCATGGAGATCTTATCAAGCTCAATTATCTCGCCTGTTTCTGTATTCTCCATCTTGACAAACAGATCATGGGTGTCTGGGTCTTCCTGAATCTCAGAAACCCTTCCTCGAATGAAATCGATACCTCGATTCTTTTCAGTATCCCATAGGAATTCCTCAAGAGCTTTTCCAGCAGTTCGCATGTCCATGTACGTGTAAGTTATCTTGCAATGATCTTCTGGGTAGTGCATTCTCGTGACCTGTGCAAGTTTGAGACCAAATGAACAGCACACCCTATTACAATGCTCGCTATATCCACTGATATTCTCCCTAACGTCTCGACTTCCGACACAATTCACGAACAAAATCCGTTCGGGTTCTTTTCCATCTGATGGTCTGATCATGTGTGAGTCTGTTGGGCCTGTTGGGTGGGACTGCCTGTCGTACTCCATAGTAGTGACAACATTCGGGAAGACCCCGTACCCATATTCACTGTAATCTAGAGGCTTGTATTCTTCAAAACCTGTAGCCATGATAATCGAGCCAACGTTGAGTTCGTATTCTTTATCCTCATCATCATAGATGATGCAATCCTGTGGACAAACTGAAGCACATGTGCCACAGCCAATGCAAGACTCTTTGTCGATTGTTGCAATGAGCGGGACTTGCTGCGGGAAGTTCATGTAAATGGCCTTACGTAGGGAGAGGCTATGATCGTACTCATTTTGCACCTCTACCGGGCAAGAACGAATACAGAGCTGACAACCAGTGCATTTGTCTTCATTGACGTAGCGAGCCTTCTTCCGAATTGTAACTGTGAAGTTACCCTCCTTTCCAGTCACCTTCTCTACTGTCGACAATGGATGTACAGTGATGTTTTGGTGCTTGCCCACAAATGAAGTGAGTGGTGTCATGACACATGCTGAGCATTCTAATGCTGGAAATATCTTGTAGATAGCAACATAATTCCCACCAATGTTCACTGATCTCTCGATCATATGGGCGTGATGACCACCATTAGCAAGTCCAAGTGCCGCATTGATTCCCGCCATACCGCCTCCAATAACAAGGACATCAGTAGGTTTAGTCGTCTGTTCCGATTTTTTGACCGATTCACTGACCATAGGAGTCTTCTCCAAACCGCAGTAGGGACATCGGCACCATTGGAACAGGCGATATAATCTTTCTGTCATAGCCTTCACAGTGTTAACTAAATTGTTTGGAACACGTGTTCCAAGAAATGATTAAACGGTTACATTTCAGAGAAAACGAAAACCGAAGAATTAGGGGAAGAACCCCCCAATCATCAGACTAATTTGCGTGCACATGGGGTTAGAGGTATGTTTCTGGTTCCTCTCTGTCTGGGTAGTTTTTGTTCAGGCTTTCTTGTGATTGTTGAATGCGGCGGCTCATGACTCGTGCGCCAGTTGGACAGTTTTTGACGCAGGCGCAACACCATATACACGCATTATGATCTGTAGAAATCAAACGAAGATTGTAACCGATCATTGGCGAAGGATTCGATGCAACATGTTGGATCCGAATTGCCGCGGTAGGACAGGCATCCACACAGGTCCCACATTTAGTGCATTGGTCCTCATTGGTGTAGGGCGTGGCTAATTCGCCATAGTCGTACCAGGTGAGATTGGCACGCATCGACAACGAGTACGGAGTTGTGCCAGGAGGATGTACGGGGGAGAGGTTCTCGATGGTATCTACCTTCCGATACTTGTCCCGTATCTGTTGGCCAAAGGCTTCGGCATTAGCGAGATCTTTTGCGTCGGGTCGTCCATGAGCAGTAGGAGTCTCGGGGACACTAAACGAGTGTTCGCAGACGAAGACCCCTGCGGCGATAGGTTGAAATCCAACCTCTGAGACAATGTCGCTTAGTTCGTGGAGTGCGTCCTCGTAGGCTCGGTTGCCATAGGTTACGACAATGACGGCAGGGATTTTGTGTGCGCGTTTGGTTCTGTATGGTTCCCTTCTACTTGTTAGCCTGCGTATCCTGTATGCGGCTTCGGTGGGTACACGTCCTGCATAGACGGGCACGGAGATAATGGTTAACTCATCAGTGAATTCTGGAAATTGCTGGGTTCGTGCACTTGGTGGTGTAAGGTCGACGTAGTCTATAGGGGCTTGAATTCCTTTGGCGATGGCTTCAGCAACCTTCTTTGAGCCCCCTGTGGGTGAAAAACTGATGACTTTCACTGCCTTAATTTTCAATATCAATTCCCTCAAGCGGGTTTGAATTAATCGAAGATATATGAATTTTGCAGTAAATCCGGTGTTATGTGTGTGGAGATAACAATTAATCTCTAACCCGTATCCAGACTGCAATAAGATATAACTCGGGCTTTGTAACTCCTATAATCGGTGTCTACATGACCAAAGAGAAGATACTGGCATTGCTTCAGACCCTTGGCGAAAAGTTTGAGAATCCGAAGATCCAGCGGAGATTCAAAGAATACAACAAGTCGCTACAATTTATCTTCCCTGACCTTGACACAAAGATGTTCATGAAGATCGGGGATGCAGAACTTCTGGAGGTTGCTGAGGGGGAAATTGAATCTGAGCTACAAGTCACAATGGACTCGTCAGTATTCATTGCAATCATAGAAAAGACTGAGAGCCCCATGGCTGCGTATTCTGCTGGAAAACTCAAGACCAAGGGAGAGGTTCCAGACCTGTTAAAGTTGCAGAAACTCTTACTCTAATTTAGTTTCCTTATCAATAACCCTTGATACAAGTTCACGCATTCGAATCATCTGGTTCCTTACGTGTTCAGCTCCATCTGGGGTCAAGACTGCGAAAGTTGTCGGTTTTAGGTCGACAAACCGCTTTGATATTCTGATCAATCCCATTTTCTCTAACTTCCTGAGATGGCTTGACAGATTTCCTGATGTCAGACGGAGTTTCTTCTGAAGAACAGGAAATGTAGCGTGTTGTGTGAAATAAAGGTAGACTAGAATAGAGAGTCGTGTGGGAACCATGGTCTCACGGTCTTCTTCCATGAGTCCTACCAATGCTGATAGGAGGTCCCCATCGAAACCCAAGTCTATCCCTTCCCTCTGCTTTCCAGAAGAAGTCGTTCAGCAGTGATGAGCATATAGATTCCAATCACGTAGATTCCACCGACGCAAGAAATAATTATGATCACATACGCCATGGCGGGAAACAGCAACATGGGGATTATGCTAAGAAGAACAGTTATTGCAAAGTACAGATGTTCGTGAGTATAGAACTCCACGCTAGTGTTTCTCCTTCCCAACATGTAGTTGGACAGGAAACCAATCCCCATAATGAACTCCAGAACTGGCGGGAACAGATTGTCCATTCCTGCTGAAAATGTAAGCAATGACACGATGACTATTGCTGATACAAGAATTCCCCAAATTACTAATGTTGCTCTTCCTCCTTCATCCAATGTGGGTTCCTTAGGATATGAACGCGTAAGTGGAATTACTAGTCTAAAGGCAACTATCCATGAAAAGACTAGACTAAATATGACGAATCCCAGATTAATCAAGAAATCTCCAGGTCCTAAGATGTCTTGCAGCGACATGAAAATCAATGTTACAAATGAAATACCCCCTGCCATTATGATGTAGACTAGACCTGCAACTCTACGAGCGACAACTAGTGGATACTTGTCAACAATGGCCGTGAGCTCAAGTAGCTGTCTTGCTTTCTCAAGCATATCTTCGTCTGCCTGGATTTTATCTGGACTCATTCACTCACCTCAAATTTAATCAAATTCACTTTCAAATACCTCCCTAATAACTCTACTAGAAAAAAGGGGAGTCCCAAAAGGGACTCCTAGCGATAACCGAATTTCTCGAAGAGATAGATTCCCAATGCAACAAGCAAGACCCCAACAACTGATACTATTGCCAGATCATACCAGATTACAGGTGTGGTAACTGGTGCCCCTCTAAGGAACAGTGTTGTCAATGCATCAGTGATGTACTTGCTAGGCATGAAATTGCCTATGATCTCGGTTGCTCCGCCCAAAGGCATGAATGTTCCAAAGAACATCTGTGGCATGATGAACATGAAACTCACACCTGTCGAAACTTCTGCAGACTTGGAGATAGACGCGGCAATCAGACCGAAACCGACTGCGACCAATGAGAATGCTATGGCGATGACAAAGGTGAACACAATTCCTGCTGGTCCGGTTGCAGGTCTATAGCCAATCACGAACGCTGAGACTAGAACAAGTGCTACTTGAATGACTGCAATTATCATATAGGTTAGAGTCTGACTGATCATGTAGTCTGCTGATGAAACTGGAGTCGTTCTCAGTCTCTTCAAGAGTCCTTCATCTCGCTCATATGTCATTGATTGTGCTACTATCATAGTCAGGAAAATTGCTGCAAATGCAAAGATTCCCGGAGCCATGAAGTCCCATTGCGTAAAAGTGCTCGATTCAACTAACGCAGGACTTCCAATTGAAATTGGCAGACCTACAGTCATTGCCTCGCTCCCAAATATGGTCTTCATCAGAACCTGTTGTACAAGAGGAGGAACAGCTGACACCGCCATCAGAGATCCACTGTCAACATAGAGGCCAATGGTTGTGTTATCCCATGAGCTAGGATCGAATAGAGCGCCATAGTAAGACACGACACTATCACCAAATCCTTCAGGAATGACTATGAATGCGTCTAGGTTACCCTGGAGAAGTGCTTCTTGTCCAGTGACATTATCATCAAAATCATGAACAACAAAGACCCCCGAACTTGTCAGATTGTCAGTAAATGCATCACTCCAATCTGCCTGTGTGCTTGTAGCATCAAGATTCAGTAGACCTACATCAAAACTTGTAGTGCCACCTCCTCCAATTCCACCAAACGCAAGACCAAACACGAATGTCAACACGACAGGGAATATTAGCAGAATAAAAAGGACAGCTGGTTCCCGATGTGTCTTCTTCAAGTCCTTCTTCACTAAAGCGAGTATTCGTCGTAGATTCATTTCTAGACTTCCTCCCTCAGTTTCTTACCAGTGAGTTTCAGGAAGACTTCTTCCAAATTCTTGGCCTGGTGTTTTTCCATTAGTTCTGCAGGAGAACCTAGTTCGACCAATTTGCCTTCATCAATGATGGCAACTCTGTCGCAGAGCTCCTGAGCTTCTTCCATGTAGTGTGTCGTGAGGATGATTGCTTTGCCTTGGGATCTTAATTCTCGAATATACTCCCAGACCGCTCTGCGCGACTTCGGATCCATCGCAACAGTGGGCTCATCAAGTAGAGCTATCTTTGGGTCATTGATTAAAGCCATTAGCATACTGACCCTTCGAATCATTCCACCGCTGTAATCCTTAGTACGCCTACCAATGTGATCCTCCATACCAATTTTCTCGACCATAATCGTGACACGTTCCTTTAGGACATCCTTTGGCACGAGATACATGTCTCCCATGAGGGTGATGTTCTCTTCACCAGTAAGATGCGGATAGAACGCAGGTTTCTGAGGACAAACGCCAATCACTTCTCGAACACTGTCAGGATCAAAGACCACATCATGATCATCAACTGTTGCTGAGCCATCTGTGGGATCTAAAAGTGTACTAAGAATATTGACCACTGTACTCTTGCCAGCCCCATTTGGTCCAAGGATACCAAACAGCTCACCCCATCTAATCTCAAGGCTGAGATTGTCGACGGCTGTTATATCATCGAACCGTTTTGTTAGATTTGTTACTGTGATTGCATATTCAGACATTGTAATTCACGAGTAAGAGCACATATAGAATGAATATAAGGTGTTGACAATCTTTGAACTACATCGTGGTTTGCGCCGCAAACTCACGTGTTTCACAAGATGACAATGACTGTATGAACTAGATTGAGGGTGATTAGATAAAGGAAGAGTGAAACCAGTTTGTGGGGTTTAGCTCATGACTGACTGATACAAAAAGGAGTTTTAAAAATAAGTCTCTAGGTTGCTCGACAGAATCCTCAGACACTTGAATTCTGGAAGAACCTAGAGTTTAGTGAAACTATGATCAGCTTTGAGCTGGATTGTTGTTAGCTGAACCAACCAGATAACTACCAAAACTCATACACCATGCAAGTATCGGATAGATCGCCCAGCGCTCCAATGATCCCTTTGCCATTCCAAGAAAGGTTTCAGTAGATCCAGTTGGTAGACCTAAATAAGGCAAAAATACAATTGAGGCAATGAATACCATTAATCCAAGGATTAAGGATATGTAGGCCATTGGTTTTTTCTGGTGCTTATACGAAGCCATTGCGGCAAATGAACCGAACATAATGGCAATTAATGTGAAAATGCTATGCATCGGTTGCATGTAACCCGAAAAAATCCCTACACCCATCGCACCTATTCCTGTAATGCTGAGTAAAACTGGAAAGATTCTACCTTCACCTGCACTCAGAAAGACGTAGGCTCCTGCTACAATGAATGCTCCCAAAAGAAATACAGAGGCATTGTACAACACAGCAGTAGGTCCAAGCCCTAGCTCACTAACATAATCAATACGACTACTGTATCCAGGATACCAGGACTCTGCAGCTAGCAAGCCTATGAACCACTGAATACCACCTATAAAGATAAGATATCCACTTAATGCGTGATTATTGGTCTTCAAGTTTGACCTTATCTTTGTTATTACAGATTTTGACAATGTAAATCACGAGTATAACCATGCATAGAATGAATATAAGACACTGATAATCTTTGAACTACATCGTGGTTTGCGCTGCAAACTCACTTGCTACGCAAGATGTCGATGAATGTTTAAAGTGAAAAACTACTACTGAATGCTTCTGAAGTTGGAGGTTTTATCGATTGCGAGTTCTCATCACCGCACCGCTCTCTGAAGAAGCGTTAGAAGAACTTCAATCAGAGAGTCTAGATGTAGACTATCAGAGTTGGCTTGAAACTGGCAAACTATACCTTGGTGATTCGTTGCTTCCAGTTATCAAAGATGGAAACTATGACATCGTTATTGTCGAAGGTGATGAGATCAAAGAAGATGTCATAGAAGGCTGTGAACTGAAGCTCATAGGGTCAGTTCGAGGGAGTCCAAATAATATCTCAATTCCTGCAGCGACAGCTAAAAAGATACCAGTCATTTCAGTACCTGGACGAAACACAAATGCAGTTGTGGAGCTGACTATAGGGTTAATCCTCGCTCAGGCTCGAAACATCATCTCTGCAGAGCGTCTTCTAAAAAGTGAATTCTATGTTGATGATTTCAAAGACTTTGGAAAAATGTACAACGACTTAATCGGTTTTGAAATCAAGGGACGGACTGTTGGTATCATAGGCCTGGGGCAGATTGGATATGAGGTGGCCAAGCGACTCAAATCATTTGGTGTTCAAATTCTAGTTACAGATCCATATGCCGACAATTCACGGGTCAAAGATGTCAATGGCACTGTTGTCGAGTTGGATGAGCTATTGAAACAATCCGATATTGTATCAGTCCATTGTACCCCAACAGAAGAAACTCGTGGAATGTTAGGAGCAAGAGAGTTTGGGCTGATGAAGAAGACTGCTATCTTCATCAACACTGCAAGGGCCTCAATCACCAACGAATATGCCCTACTTGAAGCTCTGAAGACTGGCATGATCGCAGGAGCTGGCCTCGATGTCTTCTCCATGGAGCCAGTTGACAGTGATAATGAATTTCTAGAGCTAGACTCTGTCGTAGTAACGCCACATTTTGGGGGTAATACAAAGGAAACTATACACCGACAATCAACAGCAATTGTATCTAATATCAAAGCCTTTCTCAAAGGTGAGAAACTTACACACATACTCAATCCTGAAGTCTTTGAATAGAGGTGGAACTCTTGGCGATAGCTGCTATTGACGCTGGAACAACAGGCGTTCGGTGTATGATCTTCGACAAAACAGGTAAAGTCCTGGGGGTCTCAAGGAAATCGTGGGGATACACAACCCCCCTCGATTTGGAGATAGCCAAGGAATTCGACCCTACAGATTTCTGGAAATATGTTTGCACAGTGGTCAATGGCGCAATAAAGGACTCCAAGATTAAAACATCGGATTTGGAAGCTGTTGCCACAACGAGTCAACGACATGGCATTGTTCTATTAGACGGTGAAGGCAAGGAACTACACGGTGGGCCAAATATCGATGCTCGAGGCGCAATGACACAATACATCATAGAGGAATCCCTTGGAGAGAAGTATCACGAGATAACGGGATGTTGGCCCCCTCTGATGTTTGCTCCCTCACGAATTAGTTGGTTTGAGGAAGAAGAACCAGAGATTTTCGAGTCTATCGCTCACCTTCTCCCAATTTGTGACTGGATTACATTCAAGCTATCAGGTGAGTATGTTACCGATCTTTCATCTGCAGGGAGTACTGGTTTTCTTGACATTCGAACCGGCAAATGGAGTGAAGAAGTTGCATCTGCAATTAACATCGACTTGAATATACTTCCAGAGATTCACAATGCTGGTGAAGTTGTAGGCTCAGTGACAGATAAAGCCGCAAAAGAATGTGGTCTTCCAAAGGGACTTTCGGTTGTACAAGGAGGAGCTGACACACATTGCGCACTCCTAGCCAGTGATTCCAAGGTAGGAGAGATTACTGCAATTGTGGGAAGCACTGCTCCTGTGATGATGATTATCGATGACTGTATGTGTGCAGCAGAACAGAAAATATGGACTGGCAGTCACATGGTCAAAGAAAAATGGGTCATCGAAAGTAACGCGACCCTTACCGGTGCAAATCTCGAGTGGGCTGTCAATCTTCTATGTGAACGGTCAGAGAATCCTGAGAAATGTACTCAACGAACTTTTGGTGAGATCGATAATATCGTCAAAGGAATACAACCAGGTAGTAACGAGACCTATGCAGCTATTGGTCCCAGTGTCATGGATTGTCAAAAAATCACTGATCTGAAACAAGCCAAGATGATCTTCCCTCAACCCGCATTACCACAAATTGTTCCCCTTGATGCATCCCACTTCATTCACGCAGTAATCGAGAATGTAGCGTATGCCGTCAAAGGCAATATTGAACAGCTGGATACTTACAGAGAATCAACAACCATCAAGACAATCGGCGGAATGAGTCAATCTGAAACATGGCCTCAACTCTTGGCTAATGTCCTCAACAGACCTGTACACACTCCGGTACAATTCGAAGGAAGTCTCCTAGGGGCCGCAATATGTGCTGCAGTAGGTGCTGGTCATTATTCCTCTATTGAGGAAGCATCCAAGTCAATGGTCAAATGGAGAACAACCTATGAACCAGATGAGCGAGCTAATTTGTACAAAGGGTACTACTCTCGATGGTCAAAGATATAGCATAAAGGTGAATAGAAATGTATGAAGAAAAAAAGAAAGAACTGCTAGATTTATGCCTACAAATGGTTGAGAATGACTTGGTCATTGGGTCATCTGGAAATGCTAGTCTTCGTGTTGATGAGCATGTAGTAATCTCCCCGAGCTCAGTGCATTATACTGAGATGTCAATCGAAGATATGGTTGTAGTAGATATGAACGGGGACGTCATTGAGGGGACACGGAACCCGAGTATTGAGATGCTCATGCACCTTGAGATATATGCGGCGCGCGATAAAGCTCTTGCAATAGTTCACACTCACAGTATCTACGCTTCAGCCATGGCGGTTATACAAGAGCCATTACCTCCAATACTCGATGAGATAATTCCCAAGCTTGGTGCAACTATCCGAGTCAGCTCGTATGCAATGCCCGGGACGAAGGATTTGGCAAAGAATGTTGTTGAGGTTCTAGAGAGTAGGAGTGCGGCACTCATAGCCAATCATGGAGCAGTCTGTTATGCGAAAACATTGAAGGAGGCACTCTTCTTATCCATAATTCTTGAACGTGCATGTAAGATCTACATGACTGCAAAGTGTGCTGGCAAAGTTAATGAACTCCCAGAGGAAGTTGTGGAAGATGAGCAAGACATCCACGACATGCTAGCTCAATACTGAGGTGTTTCGTTGACGGGATACATGGGTCAGATTCTTGTTGCTGACCTCACAAAGAATCAGATTACTAGCCTGGAGATTGACAACGAAATAGCCAACAAATTTCTTGGTGGGAGTGGTTATGCCGCTAGAATCCTATACGATCTCTTGGACCCCACCACTGATCCTCTCTCCCCCGAGAATATGTTGCTTTTCATGGCTGGACCACTTACAGGTACCCTTGCCCCCTGTACAGGACGTCATGTTGTATGTGGTAAATCCCCTATCACAAATTTATGGGGTGAATCACATGCTGGTGGTCATTTTGGGACGTTTCTGAAGTTTTCAGGATATGATGGAATATTAGTCAAAGGTCGTGCGGAGAAACCGGTCACACTACATATTGAGAACAATCAGGCTAAGATAATCCCGGCTGAAAATCTGTGGGGTAAAACGACTGACTCTACTCAGGAAGCTCTGAAGAAGGATCTTGGAAGAGTTCGAGTGGCGTGCATAGGTCCCGCTGGGGAGAATCTCGTCAAGTTTGCTAGTATAGTCAACGCAGAACGTGTAGCTGCAAGATGTGGATTCGGTGCAGTGATGGGTTCGAAACATCTCAAGGCCATCGCAGTAGGTGGCAAGCACAAGGTCCCTCTTTATTCACCTGATGAATTCAAGGAATTAGCACAATCATCCAAGAAGATTCTGGGCGAGGGCATGTCAATGCTTACGGACCAAGGTACGGCTATGTACGTTGACATTGCTATGATGTTCAATGACATGCCTATCAAGTACTTTCAAGAGATTGAGTTCGATGATGTTGATTTGATAAATGCCAAATCGATGGAAAATATTTTGACTGGTCGAATCGCATGTTACTCCTGTCCCATTGGTTGTGGAAGAAAAGTATCTGTGCCGGAGTATGATTTAGTAAATGTTGCAGGACCAGAGTTTCAAACACTTGCAGCATTTGGTTCAAATCTAATGATTTCTGATTTGAACAAGATTGCTCTGATGAACAGCCTCTGCAATGAGTATGGGATGGATACAATCAGCTGTGGGAGTACAATTGCCTTTGCCACTCACTTGAGTGATATCGGAAAGGCTGACTACGGATTGACTTGGAATGACCCAGACAGAGTTATTGATCTGATTCATGCAATTGCAAAGAGGGAAGGCATTGGCAATGAATTAGCGGAAGGATCTGTTTCTATTGCTCAGAAACACTCCGCAGAGGATATTGTTCTTCACGTCAGAGGAATGGAGATTCCAAATCACGACCCTCGAGCATTCTCTGGTATGACAACAGTCTATACCACTGCATCGCGTGGAGCAAGTCATATGGAAGGCGACATTTATTCTGTTGATATGGGCGCGGACGTACAGGAGCTTGGAATTATTGCTGGTGACCGCTTGGAGAATGATGGTAAGGGAAAGACTGCAGCGAGAGTCCAAGAGTATCGAGCTTTCTTTGACTCTGTTATCATGTGTCATTTTGCAATTGTTCCACCCCAGAAAATAATTGACCTACTGAATTATGCGATGGGCGCTTCATACCAGTTAGATGACTTGATGACTATTGGTGCACGAGCAGTCACAATGAAGAGGCTGTTCAACCTGCGTTGCGGTTTAAAAACCTCAGACGAAAGACTCCCAACACCTCTCCTCAAACCTCATGCTGAAAGTGTCACTGATGACTTTGTTCCTGATGTTGATGCTCAATTGAAAGAATACTATGAATATCGTCAATGGAATCGAGAAACCGGTAGACCTACAGAAAAAGCTCTTCAAGACCTTGAGATGATTGATCTCCAATAATTCGTTCATCATCCGTTACCTTAATTCGAAGTACTCGCAGCATCCAAAGTAGGTGTTTCCAATACAAACGGTAGACGCTCTGGCTATCCAGATTGCACTCTTCTATGGGTTCATTTTATTTGGATACCTGATTTCTCGGCTTTCTGGAAAAGGTCAGATTGTGAACAAACATCTCAATTTCATTCTCATTAACATCCTTGTACCAACACTCATTTTCTATGTCCTCCTTACTTCAGCTCCTTCTTCATTAGCAGAGATTCCAGTCTACCTTCTCATTACTGTGATAATTCATCTTCTGGGTCCTGCTCTGATTTTCCTGAGGTTGAGGAAGAGTGAAATGAAAAATCAAACTAAAGGGTCACTCTATATCTGCTCTACTTTCAATAACGCCATATTCGTCCCGCTTCCTCTAGTTCTGATGTTCTTAGGTCCTACTGCTGTGCCCTTTGTAATTCTCTTCTCTCTTACTCAGATGATTCTCTATGTTACGGTGGGATCTGTTATGGGTGCAAGCTTCAGCGAGCAGAATGCCGGATTGAAGAAAATAGCCAGAGATGCATTATTGTTTCCCCCATTTCTAGCCGCAATCTTTGCCCTAGTCCTTCTTGCCGCAGGAATAGGACTCCCAAGTATAATTTCCACCGTTCTATCGTACAACTCACCACTCACTACATATCTTGCATTGTTGTCGGTTGGTCTGGGTGTTGGAATAAGGTTCTCCTTAGCCGATATCCGTGTTGCCTTGAATGTCATTGCAACAAGGCAGTTGATCATCCCCCTCATCACCCTACCGATTCTCATTGTCTCAGGTCTCTCTCAGATTCCATTTCAGGTTCTTCTTCTAGAATCTTTGATGCCTCCAGCCATTTTGACTGTCGTATACGCTTCAAGATTTGGTTTAGATGTTGAAACAGCTTCAACAACGGTAACTGTTGGAACTCTATTATTACTGCCCTTGATTCCAATACTCCCTTTCATTTTAGGTTAGTACAACTGCGTAATCTGAAGGCATATATCGAAAGCAACCACTTGAACCATCGACCGGTGAGAACTTTGAGCAACGATTCAGAGAAATCCAGTGACTCAGGAAAGATCAAGAAATCACTTGACGATATCGTTCACAAACTCGACCAGGATGCTGATGCTAGCAAGAGTTGGGCAAAATCTGTTTCTTCAAATAAGGAAGAATGGGAGAAGCTGAAGAAAAAGATCCACGAACGTCAGAAAGCATTGAAACAATTAGTTACAAACAAGAAGGCTGGATTAGTTGGTCAAGATGAGTTTGATGAGAAATACAGAAAACTCCAAGATGAACTGACCGAATTAGAATTCACTGTATATAACATGCGACTTGGTACCCGAGTGAGTCAATAGTACGAATTCACTCAGCTCTAGCACGCATAACTAGAAGTACGGTTTCTATCGCAACCAGGACTCCAAGAACACCTGAAAGCGCAATCAATCCAATGTTAGTCGTGTTGTTCGATATCCGCCCCGATCTTCCCTCTAGGCCTGAAGCAAGTGCTCCAAGATTGTAGTTCATCATCCAGAAGTAGTTGGACTCCGGAAAGAAGACAGTCCTCCACCATATGAGGATGCCGCCGTAATCTGCCTGTAACTGATACGCATACTCCCCACCTGCTTGGAACTTTGCAACTTCAGAACCAATTATCAGATTGATACTTCCATTCCTGATGGCAGTTTGAATATCCAATAATTTGGACGCAGGAATAAAGATCTCCTCAATCTGTAGGACTGCATCACTCGCAATCCCAAAGGCTTCTGCAACATATGCCTCTGCAGGAGATACAACAACAGCATGCATCTCAGAAAAACCATGCACATCATCTAGAGCATAAATGATACTCTGGAGATCATCTATTGAATCAACGAATGAGTTGAAATTTGAGGTCCAATCATCTGTCATCGTTGCGTTGAGCGTAATCAAGGCTGCTCGAGTGGCATTAGCAATTGCTAAGGCATTTTGTGGAAGCAGCCAGAATCCATGCGGATTTCCTTTGTGGGCATCCTCACTATTCTCCTCTCCCCCAGGCATTGGTGATAATGTTGCACCATAATCATCATAGTTCTCCGAAGCATCGACATCATGAAATGTGATGAATGGTGTTGCTGTTAGATTAGCAAGCTCTTCCTCCCAGTGTAAGTGTCCCGTAAAGACCAGCAGGTCAGCGGCGTCAGCTGTAGCGATGATTTCAGGAGTAACGGAGAATGCGTGAGGTTCTGTTTCTTGTTGAAGTAGGACCGAGGTGCTGACCTGAGGACCACCTACTTCTTGGACTATCCCTGCAAGTGAAGCTACTGAAACTGCTATCTCATGAACAGGTTGGTTTTGTGCATGCACCTCTAAAACCACCGAACTCAAAATGAGGGGTAACAAGAACAAAACCAGTGGGATTAGGGCATATTGTTTCCGCTTCAAATCAATCACTACAGAACTTCATCTAGCCAAATCCTTAATAACAATTTTGTAATAGTTACTAACCTGGATGATATTCTGTAGGTGTTTAGTATGCCCATTGTTGCTATATCCATGACCGATTCCGATCTCAAAGAGTTAGAATTTCTAAAAAAGAAAGGACGATTCGCAAGCAGGTCTGACGTTGTTCGACATGCAGTCCAGACATTGTTGTCTGAACATCGCACAATTGAGAACGTAAAAGGAAATGTGACGGCCGTACTCACAGCCCTATATGCTAAGAAAGGTCAGGGTCACGGTATCTCTGCGGTGCAACATGAATATGGTGATGCTCTCACAGCGTTGATTCACGACCATACCAGCGAAGGGAATTGTGTTGAAGTGATGATTGTGACCTCAGATGCAGATCAAGTCCGAGAGTTCTTGAAGAAACTCCGTGCCCAGAAGAAGGTGTTGAAGGTCAACGTCAGTCTCATGGGAGGCGGCGATTGATGGAAGCAGTTCCATTGATTGAAGCAAACAATCTTGCTGTACGCTATCCTAATGGTGAACTTGCTCTTCATGATGTTTCGTTTGGTATCAAATCCCCAAGTTTCATGGCGATAATTGGGCCGAATGGATCAGGTAAATCTACCCTCGTGAAGACCTTTCTTGGACTCATCAAACCGTTTCGCGGTAGTATCAAAGTTTCTGGTTACGATTCAGTGAAAAAATCTGGTAAGATTCGGAAGATCGTGAGGTATGTCCCACAACGAGACCGAATTCAGCTTACAGTACCAATGAAGGTGAAAGACATAGTATTGATGGGGCGATTACTCAAGAAACTCCCTCCTCGTTTTGCGTCATCTAAAGACATCAAGATTGCAAAGGATGCTCTACAACAAGTAGACATGGAAGAGCTTTGGGAACGGCCCTTTCCCGAACTTTCAGGCGGACAGAGACAACGCGTTCTAGTTGCTAGAGCGTTAGCAGGTGAAGGATCTATTTTGGTTCTTGATGAACCATTAGCTGGTACAGATGTTGAGAGCCAGGACCTAATTGTTGAAGCCCTGGGGCGATATCGCAAAGAGAATGACGTGAGCATAATCATGGTCACACACGACCTCAACCCTATCCACACACTAGTTCAAGATGTACTCCTTTTGAAGAACACCGTAATTGGTATCGGCGAACCCTGTTCGGTCATGGATCCTGACCTTATCAAGAAAGTCTACGGGCCCTCTGCGAGAATTGTCGAACACTCTGGGCACCGTTATTGCATGACCAAAGACTCGGGGATTGACAGTCATGATTGATATTCTACAAATAATCGCCACCAGCCCCTTTCTTCAGAGGGCATTGATTGGCGCATTTCTAGTGGCGGTTATAGCAGCGGCTAGTGGAACATTCCTTGTCTTTCGTGGATTATCATTCATGGCATCAGGAGTTGCACATGCTGCTTTAGGCGGAACAGCGCTCGGGATATTCTTACAGGACTCAGGAATAGCTCCGTGGTTTGACCCAATTTTCGGCGCACTATTATTCGCAGTTCTTGTAGCAGTGTTCACAGGTTATGCTGGTGAATCTGGAATCACTCAAAAAATGGAAGTTGCAGTTGGTGTTTCCTTTGCCCTTTCCATGAGTCTTGCAGTCTTCCTGATGTACTACATTCCACCCTACAGGATTCCCCAAATTTGGGGTTATTTAGTGGGTGACATTCTATTACTCAATGACCTTGATGTGATTCTGCTTGCTAGTACCGCAGTTCTCCTTGGAGTCATCACTCTGATGTTCAACAAAGAGTTCGTATACGTCAGTGTTGATATGGAAGGCTCAATCGCTCATGGGATGAACGCGCGTGCGTATCACTATCTGATGCTTATTGTTTCAGCCCTAGCTATCGCTCTTGCCACGAAAGCTGTTGGTGCTATTTTGGTCTACGCAATAATAGTCGCTCCAGCTGCTGCATCAAATGAATTGGTGAAATCAGTACGCGGTGTGATCTTCTCCGTATTCCTGATTGCACTCTTTGCTGAACTGATTGGCATTGCATCCTCCTTTGTATTGCATGTATCTCCAAGTGCAATAGCTGGAATACTCGCTGCATTATCATACATTCTCGCTCTACAGATTAAAAGAATCAAGGAGCGGGTCCATGTCGAGCTTGACACGAAAGTTGAGGACATAGAGGAGGTATTCGTGGAGACCGTTGTTGAATCAAGTGAGGATTCTCACCACAACCACTAACTATCATTGACAAGACAACGTTGATTCTGTCGGTATGTTTAAGTGTGGAACTTAGGCATCTCGGTTTTCAAGGTCGGTGTGAAGACAGTGAGTGAAGAAACCCCTGAAAGAAGCAAAATGATAAGATCATTACTTGTTACGATTATATTTTCCGTTTTGATCTTAGTCTTGGGAATTTCCCTTTGGGCCTGGTCTTCACCGGAAATTATCGATTCAAGCCCTGTAGGTGCTTTGAACGCAATTAACCCTGCCATCACAGTATTGCTAGAGGTACTGGTGATGCTTGGGTTCTTCGTATTCCTCTCAGTTACTGTAATCAATCTAAAATTATTTTTAACTGAGATTAGAGCAGGTTGGACAGAAGTCATTGTAGTCCTGGTAGTCGTAGCAATAATTGCATCTACAATGTTTGGTGTATTTGTCGGTGCTGCATCAGTGATACTCTCTCTTGGATTCGTAGTCTATCTGTATCTGCTTCAAGAGTGATAATCAAGGCACAACAGGTGAATTCTAGCGTCTTCAGCTATGATGACGTACCAGAAGCTTTATGAGCGTAGGTCTGAGTTTTCGACTCAGAGCCTTGTGGCAGGAATGCCTGGGGCTGGCAACAAGGGAGTCCTCATGGCTCTTCGGAATTGTTGGATTGTATCTTTGGTAATGTTCCGACTTCCGTAGTGTTCTGAAGGCTCTTGGAGGAAGATACTGTGTTTGGGATCTCTGGCTCTGGTTATGATATGAGTACCAGCATCTTTAGTCCTGATGGAAGGATATTCGCCGCTGAATATGCGAAAAAGGCGGTTGAACTAGGTGAAACATCAATCGGTGTTCTTGTAGATGATGGAGTGATACTTCTGGCAAAGAAGAGGATTAAACCTCTTCAAGAACCAGATAGTGTGGAAAAAATCTCTAAAATTGATGACCACGTTGGTACAGCAACTTCAGGTCTTACCGCTGATGCTCGAAAGCTGATATCTGAGGCTAGAGTCAAGGCACAATCATACTGGTTAACATATGAAGAGCCTGTACCCGCTGAGGTATTGGCTGAACATATCTGCGACCTGAAGGCTCAGTTTACACAGGGCGGTGGAGCTAGACCTTATGGAGTTGCTATGATATTTGGCTCCATTGATCATGATGGCTCACCAAAATTGTTTGTGACTGACCCAGTGGGAACCTATTGGGGATTCTTGGTTGCAGTTCTAGGAAGAGGTGCAGCCCGTGCTGGAGAATATCTTGAGAAGAACTACTCCCGGAAGATGAACACGGATGATGCTATAGCTCTCGCATTGAATGCACTTCGCGAGTCCGATGAGAAGGAATTGACCACAGACAATGTTGAGATAGCAAGAATTCCAAAAGCATCTCGAACCTTTGTGAAACTAACTCGGAATGAGATAGAAGGCTTCCTAAACCCTGCCAGACCCAAGAAAGAGTAAGAGTTGACCGAACGATGATGGGCGGAGGAGGATCAGGTAAGAAATCCGGAGACACGTGGTTAGAGCTAGATGCAGTGGTCATCGGAATCAAAAAAGGCCATCTACGGTTTGAGATATTTGTTGATCCGAATCTTGCATTTGAGTACAGACGAGGAGAAGATATCCCTCTTGAGGAGATTCTGAAATCATACGAAGTATATGAAGATGCTAAAAGAGGAGAACGCGCCACAGACAGCCTTGTAAAAGATGCCTTTGGGTCCGACGAAATTTTCGAAATCGCTCCAGAAATCATCAAACGGGGAGAGTTCAAACTAACCCACGAACAGAGAGTACAGCTTGTGGAAGAGAAGACTGAAACGATTATCCGTGACCTGGCAAAGCGTGCCATGAATCCACAGACTGGACACCCTCATCCACCAGACAGAATTCGTCAAGCAATGGAAGAAGCTAAAGTTACTGTTGACCCCTTCATTACTGTAGATGAACAGATTTCAACAGTTGTAAAAGCACTCAGAGTGATTATTCCAATCTCTTTCGAGAGTGTGAAGTTACAGATTACTTTACCCGCCTCTTTCTCTGGCAAAGGGTACAACTTAGTCGCAACAGCTGGCGTAATAAAATCAGAATCATGGGGTCAAGATGGTTCGTGGACTGGACTTGTTGAGATTCCAGCTCAGAAAAGGCAAGAGCTCTATGATGAACTCAATAAACTGACAAAAGGACAAATCCGAATCGAGGTCATCAGATAAGCATAATCAAGTAATAGAATTATAAAAATTTGAATCAGAAAGAGGGAATAAATAATTGGCAGTATATTTTCAAAAACGTGAAGTAGTTGTCCCCGGGCAGTTACTTGCTGAAGGTAGGTATAGATCCTCCTTTGGTACATATGATGAAGAAGGCAAGATATTCTCTTCTCTTGTGGGTCTGGCCGAGCTCAGAGGAAACACAGTCAAAGTGGTTGCTCTTGAGGGCACCTACATGCCAAAAGAAGGCGATCTTGTAATTGCGACAATCAATATTGTAGCTGGTAACAATTGGAAGGTGGACATCGGTGGTCCTTATGGCGCATCTCTTCATGCGAATAATGCATTGAGACGACCATACTCTGACGACATTTCAGAGTACATGGATATTGGTGATGTGATTTCTGCAGAAGTTATCGCATTCGATAGGAATAGCGGTCCCTTCCTCGGAATGAAAGCAAGAGGTCTTACGGTACTTACTGACGGAATGGTTCTAGATGTGAGTCCTGCAAAGATTCCGCGAATAATTGGTAGAAGCGGTTCCATGATCAACATGATTAACGACCACTTGAAGATTGATACTATTGTCGGTCAGAATGGTCGTATATGGATACGCGCTCCGAGTACGGAGATTCTTCGCCTTGCTATCAAGGCATTCAGGACCATTGAGGCCCAAGCGCACACATCCAGACTTACAGATCGGATTAGTTCGATGCTTTTGGAGGAATTGGAAAAAATCAAAGGTTCAGTAGATAAAAAAGAAGAGGTTGAAGATGCGGCTGAATCAACGGAGACCGAACCTGAACCAGAACCCGAATTAGATGCAAAAGCTGAACCCGAGCCAGAACCAGAATCCAAAACGGATTCAGAAGAAAAATCAGAACCTGAGACCCCACCTGAGGAAAAAGAAACCGCAGTTGAGGTCGTAGCAAAGAAAGATGAAGAAAAAGAAGAACCAACAGAGGAAGTGAGTGAAAAATGAATCCTGAAGTAAAGCCCGATTTTCTAATTAGTCCTGAGGGCTTGAGAATCGATGGTCGACGACCTGATGAAATGCGACCGATCGAGCTAAAAGTTGGCGTGCTCAAGCAGGCTGATGGCTCCGCGTCAATCCGCCAAGGAAAGACCTACATCATAGCTGGAGTCTATGGTCCACGAGAGCTGCACCCAAGGCACCTAACACTGAACGATAGAGCCTATCTAAGAGTGGTTTACAGAATGGCAACATTCTCGGTTCCAGATAGAAAGAGACCTGCTCCATCTCGAAGAGAGAGGGAAATTTCAATGGTCATTGCTAACTCTCTGAAACCCGCGCTCTTTCTTGAAGAATTTCCGAAAGCAGTAGTTGATGTTTTCATCCAAGTGATTCAAGCAGATGGTGGTACACGCTGTGCCGCAATTAACGCAGCTTCGCTTGCGCTTGCAGATGCTGGAATCCCGATGAGAGGTCTAATCCCTTCAGTTGCAGTAGGTAAAGCTGATGGTAAACTATTGGTTGATCTTGGAGATGAGGAAGACAAGTACGGACAAGGCGATGTTCCGATGGCAATTATCCCCCAGACTGAGGAGATTACTCTCCTTCAACAGGATGGGTCCTTCACAAAAGAAGAGCTCGTGGAGGCAATGCGTATGGGGATCAACTCATGCAAGTATCTTCATGAACTTCAGAAAGAAGCTCTGAAACGCACATATGTCAAGAAGCCAGGTGAAGAAGGCGATGATGACTACGAAGACGACCTAGAAACAGATCTGGGTGAAGCTGAACTTATGGAGGGTGAGTAGAATGGGTGATTATAGTTCTGAAACAATCAGTCACATGGATCGAGACTTCATTTCAGACCTTCTTCGGAAGGGTGAACGTATTGATGGCCGAGGTTTTAGTGAGTACCGCGATCTTGTAATTGAGGCAAATGTAGTTCCTGCAAAAGCTGAGGGATCAGCCCTTGTGAGGCTCGGTGATACGAGTATTGTTGCAGGAGTGAAAGTCTTAGTTGGAGACCCCTATTCCGACTCTCCTGATCAAGGAGTAATAATGGTAACTGCTGAGATGTCTCCCATTGCATCACCCCTGTTCGAACTGGGTCCTCCTAAAGAGGGTGCTATCGAGCTTGCACGGGTTGTTGATCGTGGAGTACGAGAATCTGGAACCGTTGATACAAAGAAACTCTGTATCGAGGAAGGAAAGAAAGTCTACATGGTATTTGCAGATGTCTATCCTATGGAGTATGATGGGAATCTCATTGATGCGTCATCCATTGCAGTTAATGCAGCATTACTCACAACGAAATATTCCGAGATGAAATGGGAAGATGACAAAGCTGTAAAAACTGGTAAGATGCTACCGCTGCCCCTTAACAACATGGCAATCGAGCACACAGTATCCAAGATTGATGAGAGTCTCGTACTCGATCCAACGTTGAAAGAGGAGTTCGTACAAGACTGTAGACTTACAATGGCAGTTGACAAAGATAATAAATTCACTGCAATACAGAAAGGCGGTGGAGCTGGTCCTATATCACTTGAGCTTGTCGAAAAGGCTATGGATATGGCTCTAGAAACTACAGGGGACATCAAGAAGGCAATCGTTGAAGCCACTAAGTCTGTAGAGTAGATGTGTATAGATGATCGGAATTTCAATCTGATCATCTACTTTCTGCCAACGGATAGATAAGATGGATACTCTCAGTTCATACAACACCAATTGTATGAGTTCATATTCTCGCATCAATATAGAAAAATATGATAGGACTAGGCCTGTGGACTAGAGCCCTGGACAAGGCTCGACGTGCGCGACTGAAAACCCGAAGGATCAAATCCAATGGGATGTCCTTACTCTCAGGAAAAGAACTATCATCAAGTTCTGGAGAGTCCGCGGCTGTTCACTCTGTCCAATCGGACCTTGCTGGTTTCAGTGATGCAACTAGTGAGAGTGATAATGACCCCGTCGTGGAAAATACTGTGGAAAAACTCTCTGCCACTGGAAGTGATGCTCTAGTATCAGTGCAGAAGAAGAAAGCCAGGTCTTCAGGAGGGATCTCATCCTAATGATAGTCGACAATGTTCCTACTACCTCGTTAGTTCATTGGACTAATGAGGGTGGTGACATCGGTAGGGAAAGGGTGGAACACAGAAGTTTCTTGCAGTTGAGATTCATTCACATTTAAAGAAACAGAGTCAGAAGGTAATAAGAGAAACACAACACAACGTAAGCCTAATAAGAGAATCCATGGGCCGACTGGTAGGTTCCAGCAACCTCCCCTCCCCTCTTGTAGGGTGAAGTAATAATTGCAAGGAGACCAGAAAATGGGACGAACCAAGAAGGTTGGTAGCACAGGAAGATTCGGAGTAAGGTACGGTGCTAAGCTACGCCGAAGAGTCCTTGATATAGAGAAGAGAAGGCATGAACCGAATCGTTGCCCCGCGTGTGCTACAAAAGCATTGAAGAGAAAGGCTGTTGGACTATGGACATGCAACAAGTGCGATCTACTCTTTACAGGTGGTGCCTACGTTCCTTACACAGATGCAGGTAAAGCGGCCAAACGAGCAATTGCACAGAGGGTTTCCGGTGATTTTCTTGCACTTCGCGATGATGAGGCCATCGAAGAAGCTGTCGATTTCCTTCCCAATGTCGAGAAAGAGGAAGTTGTCATCGATGCTGAAACTGTAGAATCAGAAGAAACGAAAACTACACCTGAACCAGAAGAAACTGAAACCGCACTTGAACCAGAAGAGTAACCAAGGCCGGACTGCATTGCCGATTTTACTTATTACCACCTCGCGGAAGACTTCCAATCGAGTACGTTCTTTTGCACGTGACTTATGGACTGTACTTCCAAATACTGAGCGATTCAATAGAGGGGGACAGGGTCTCTCTGAGATCGCCGCACGTGTTAGACAGACCGGAGCACACGCCGCACTCATAATTTCAATGTGGAAGGGAAATCCAAGTATTCTCAGTTTTACTTCTTCCTCGGAAGAGGAACTAGCATCCATCAAAGTAGAGATGGCTATGCTCCGTCGTGAGGTCAATGCTGCAAAGAAAAAAATCAACAGAGTCATTGGAGTCTTTGTCGAATCTAATAGTAGCGAAAAGACACGTGCTCTAGGTGAGATGCTCGCATCTTTCTTGGGTCTTGAACTTGCAGAGGTCATTCATTTAGATACAACCACACATGAACCTAACCAGTCTCTGATTTGGCTTCAGGACGCCCCCTCTGGAAAGATTCTTTGGACGCATTATCATACTACTGATGGTGCTGAAATTGGTCCAAGAATCAGGGTGACCTCTTTCAGAAGCGGTGAAACTGATGAGCTCTAGTATTGTGTTAGGTAAATCAACAATTGAGATTCCACTTGATTCAAAGAAGACAGCAGAGTTGCTACTAGCTGCGTTGAGCCCTGAGACTAAATCCGGGCCATCTGATAGAGCCACAACAAGTGTGTCGATTCGTGATTCTATCCTTGTCATCGAGGTTGAAGCGAATGATATCACTGCACTGCGAGCTGCGATAAACTCATACCTTGCTTGGGTTTCTGCTTGCCTTCGAACAGTTGAGCTTGCTTGATGTCATGCCACAACAGTTAAGTCCCATCTCAGAGGGCGCAGTCTGAAACAAGCTGTTTTGTGAGAAGGAGTGAATCAATAATGGCCCAGAATATACCACCCGCATTGGAGCAAGAACTTCAGAAATTCGATACAATGCGACGTAATCATGAAACTCTTACAGCTATGTCTCAGACACTTCAGGCTGAGCTGACAGAAGTAAAAGGGACGCTCGAAGAATTGAAAAAACACCCTGATGATACTGTCACATACAAAGCTGTAGGACAGGTTATGTTCAAAGTAGAGAAACCCGCAGTTGTGGAGGAGCTAGAAGATAGAGAGAAGACTATTGAGATGAGACTGGCATCTACCACAAAACAGACTGGAAAACTTGCTGATCAGCTTAAAGAGCTTCAGACAAAGCTTGAACTAGATCTTTCAAAACGGAATTTGCGTATTCAGTGATAAAGATGAATCCAATACTGAGCATCGGACTTCCCGAAATCTCGGAGGAAGTCATTGAGAAACTTACAGAAAGTTGCGAGGCTCAGATTAGTGATTTTGTTGTTAAGAAGATACCCGCGAAAAGCATAGAGAGCATGTTCGTCAGCTGTACTCTCGAATTTGAGAATGGTCAGCTTGACCTCGATGTCCAAATTGAGCTAAGCCAGGCCTTCGACTCGGGTCACTCACTTGACGATTTGTTGCAAGAAGCAACAGACTTCGGAGTTGAGTGGCTTGAGAATCAGTTGACGGAGATGAAGGATCAATGAACCTTCAAGAGATCCTCAAAGAAGTAAAGAATCCTCTTATCATGGGTCATCAGAATGCTGATCCAGATGCAGTCTGCGCAATGATAGCTTTTGCCCAACTGTACAAAACAATCACTCCTGAGGGCACGTATTCTCTCGTAACAGATGATAGAAGTAGGTTGTCAAAACAAATCCTCAAGAATTTTGCACCTAAGGCGGAAATTCACAATAAGTCTGAAGACACTCATGATTTCTTTGTGCTACTCGATACAAATAGTCGATTCCAGCTGGGGTCAGGTCTTCAAGATATTTTGACTAATCCTAGTAAGACGCTGGTCATTGACCACCATGAATTGAACCCTGAAATTGATGAGATAGCAGAACATCAGATACTGAATAGCGATAAGTCATCTACGTGCGAGATAATCGTTGATGTGTACAATGATACTGGAATTGACATTGATAGAGATACAGCGAATCTGCTTCTCACTGGAATGATATTTGATACGCGACGTTTCTTCTACGCTGATTCGAATACACTCTCAGCCGCCATCAAGCTTATCGAAGCTGGAGCTGATTATGAACGATGTGTGAGGTCTCTATTGATACGACCTGACCGGTCCGAACGAATCGCTCGTCTTAAGGCCGCAGGTCGAGTGAAAGTCCATCTAATAGGGGACTGGATTGTTGCTATATCGAAAATCAAAGCCTTTGAAGCAAGTGCCTGTCGTGGCCTTATTGACATTGGTGCAGATGTGGCGATTGTTGGAGGTAGTCCGAAAGATGATGTTGTGCGGCTCAGCTCACGAAGCACCCGCGACTTTTTTGAGCACACTGGAATCAATCTTGGAACGGATGTTATGGATCCACTTGGAGCGATAATTGATGGTGCTGGTGGTGGTCATGCAAATGCTGCTGGTGCAAATGGAAAGAAAGACCTTGAGAAGGCACTCTTGAAATCGTTAGAGATTATTAGGAGTGCTGTTGAGAGTAAGACGAAAACAGAAGAAAGAGAGAGTGCTGTGTAGATTGCCCCTGATAGAGTTCGCTGATTTCAGTTTCAAGTACTTAGGAGCAGAAACTCTTGCACTTAGACGTATCAGTCTTAAGGTCGAATCAGGGGAATATCTAGTACTAACAGGTCCTTCTGGTTGTGGAAAAACCACTTTGTGTAGAGCAATAAATGGTCTAGTTCCTCAATTCCATCGTGGTTACATTGCCGGAAATGTATATGTTGATGGAAAAGACACTCGTGATTATAGTGTTGCACAACTCGCACCAATAGCAGGACTAGTGTTTCAAGAACCAGAGAATCAGCTCGTGACTCTCAATGTAGAACGTGAAATTGCATTTGGGCCAGAGAATTTAGGTGTTGACCCTAATGAGGTGCGTCGTAGAGTTGAGGACCTCATTGAGATGTTGGATCTTGAACATCTGAGGGATAAACATCCCCATGAAATGTCCGGCGGCGAACAACAGCGAGTAGCGATAGCTGCAACATTAGCGCTCAAGCCCAAGATACTTGTTGCAGATGAACCCACCTCGAACTTAGACCCCCGAAGTGCAGAAACAATTCTTGAATTAATATCAGACTTGAATAGAAATGATCTGACAGTAGTTCTTGTTGAGCATCGATTGGATTTGGTTTCAAAGGATGCATCTCGTGTCATACTGATGGACAAAGGTAGCATCGTAGCTGATGGAGAGCCAAGAGAGGTTCTTACAATGGACCTTTGTCAGGAGATTGGAGTTGGTATTCCCAAAGCCACACATCTGTACAAACGGTTGAAAGGGAGAGGGTTGAATCTTAATTCTGTACCTTTAACAGGAGCAGAATTAGCAGCATTAGTCCAGGAGGTCAAACAGAATTGATAATCCTGGAAGATGTTCATTTTGCCTATGATGGTTTGTATACTGCATTACAAGGCATCTCGCTCCAGATTAATGATGGTGAAAGAATTGCAATAATGGGTAGCAATGGAGCTGGAAAGACAACTCTTGTGAAGCATCTCAATGGACTTCTTAGACCTGACAATGGTCGAGTAATCTTTGACGGTGTGGATACTAAGCATTACTCTGTTGCCGAGTTGGCACGTGATATTGGACTTGTAATGCAGAATCCTGACCACCAACTCTTCTTAGATAGTGTTGAACGAGAAATTCTGTTCAGTCTTGAGAATCTTGGATATCAAAAGGAAGAAGCTAAAGAGAGATGTGAGAGGACATTGGCAAGCCTTGGACTTGCAGGATTCTCTGAACGTTCCCCCTTCACACTCTCAGGCGGAGAACGAAAACGTGTGGCACTTGCCACAGTCCTTGCAACTGAGCCCAGAGTAATCTCACTTGATGAGCCAACAATTGGTCAGGACGCAAGGCAAAAAGAGAACCTTGCCAGAATGCTTTGTGCTTTGAATGACAAGGGGAAGACCGTGATAGTTGTGACCCATGACATCGAGTTCGTCACTGAGAATTTTCCCCGGACTGTTGCGATGGCAAATGGTATGATTGTCGCAGATGGTCCAACGAACTCCGTCTTGAGCAATGACGCGGTGATAGAACAATGCTCTCTTACTAGACCTCAGCTAACAGAAACAGCACGACAGCTCCATAAAGTGTTCCCAGATGTTCCTCAGAGACTTACTTTGATGGATGATTTGGAAGAAGCTGTAGTGAAAATAATGGGAGGTGCATGAACTGGCATTTCTCGAGGTCTTCCAGTATACTCGCCAGGACTCCCTCATTCACAGTTTAGATCCAAGGGCTAAGATGTTCATGTCAATTGTCCTTGCAGTGGTTTCTCTCCTCTTCTTGGAGATTATTCCATTGCTGATCATTTTCTTCTGTCTTGTACCAATATTAGGAGCTGCAAAATCACTAAGGCGCTGGTCTCGGAGTATGAAGGGGCTATCAATTCTCCTCATCTTTATTATAGTATTCAACACACTTCTCTCTACCGGACCAAATCCATTCTCACACTCTCTAGCACTAACTATTAGATTAGTGGCGTTGATGACATCTTTCTCCATATTCTTCCTAACTGTTCATCCTGAGGAGCTCTCGCAGGCATTGATTCAGATGCGTGTACGATTCGAATTTGCATTTGCGATGAGCATGGCAATGAGATACGTGCCGACCCTTGGACAGGAAGCCTATTCAATTATGGATGCACAGAAAGCTCGAGGTGTAGAGCTAGACAAAGGTAACTTATTGAAGCGAATTCGGAATATAGTCCCAATCATTGTACCATTGATCATTGTATCAATCAGAAGAGCTCTTTCCATTGCAGAGAGTATGGAGTCTAGAGGTTTTGGTGCAAGCGAGAATCGAACCTATATGTATACTCTGTCGTTTCAGAAGCGAGACTGGGGAGTAGTTCTCATATCATTCATGGTTCTTGTTTTCGTCGTCTATGTAAGACTATATGTTCCATTACCTGACTGGCTGTTGTGGCATCTACCAATCTAGGTGCTTTTTCATGATAATAGTAGAATGATTGCAGATGTATCTAGTAACATGATTTATCAGAACATAAGACTAGTAACTATGAGCATTGGTGGGTGAATATACTGTGGCTGCTAAGTTAACAAAGAGGAAACAATACACGATAAAGGATCTCCTGAATGATTTGAAAAAAATTGAAGCCACACCCAGTGTTCTGTATAATGTCGGTTCAGAGCTTGTTTATCGCGAATTAGATTGGTGTCAGAAGACCCTCGGTGAAGACCATAATATTACTAGCAACCTACAGGATTTGCAAGAGTTCATGATGAGTGGCTATGAAGAACAATTGGTCACTGGAGAGCTCTGGCGAGTAAAAGACACACCAAAAGCTGCAATCAATGCATTCATGCGAAATCAATCTGAAGAGTTCTTGAAATATCCCGTTGGTATATTGAGTGAGCAGATACATGGAATTTTGCAAAAAGCGGCTGAATCCCGAAAACATGAAAAAAAGCAGTACCGCAAGATGGTGAAGAATGTCCGGAAAGAGATCAAAGATGACAAGGACAATTCCAATTTATGGAATAAACTGCGTCTTGTCCTTTGGTTCACAGGCAAGTACAATGAATCTAGTGAGGCATTCAAAACTGCTAAACAACTTGGTTGGACTGTTGAGAGCAGTACACTGGTAGCAATCTGAACTTTTTCACAGTTTAGAACCCAATTGGTTCAACAGGATGGAGGAATGTTTGAAACTCTAATGTTCTGCCTTCTGGGTCTTTTGCAAAGAATTGATAGATCTGATATCGTTCATTCATTACAGGTTCTGAAGTCGCATTCTGCCCAAGCAATTTATACATTGTATCAACATCATCCTCTGTTGGATAGAAGAAAGTGATCATCCCTTCTAGTTCTGACATATCACGATGACAAAATCCCAGCAGGAGATTACCATGACTGAGGATGGTGCATTCCTCTTGCTCTAACCAGACGTGCATTCCTATCTCATTGACATAGAAATCCACGATTTCTTCTAGCATCACAGTTTTGAAAAATACAATCCCTGCCAATCTGTACACCAATCGTATTATAGATGTAATACTTGATATAATTAGCTTGGAGAAAGTTGGCTTAGATCATATCCACTTTTCATAGAGACTTAATCCTCGTTCTACACGAGAAGCATGTGCCACCATGAGAATTAATGAGTTGTCTAGTGAGGTCGTTTCATAATCACTCAGAGCTTTCTTCTGTGCATTTTTCAACAACTCGATGACAAAACCGGTGTTCACCTGTTGTTCATTTGTCAGTTGTCTTAACTCAGCAAGACCTTGTAGTGCGTTATCCAAGAAGTGTGCATGTGCCAATCCCTTCAGGAACACAGTCACATACTCTTGAGATGATGATTCAAGCATCATGCCGATGAACTTGCAAATTTGTGGTCTTGTATCGAATGTATTTTCAGACGTAAAATCCCCGGATATCATAAGATTAAGTTGACTCGTTAGGACATCGTAAATGGGTTCAATCAGATTGAGCATTCGCTTTCCAAGATCAACCTCCATTGACTGATTTTTCAGGTTCCATTCTATCTGCTCGGAATTGATGGATATGGTGCTGCCCGCCTTTAGTACAGTATGAGTTTCCTCTGTGGGTGGAGGTGCCAATCCAACAAGCACGGAGAAAAGATCGTGTCCACAGCAATTGCATATAGTTGCGCCAATCACAGTCCGTTCAATAATTCGGAATGATTCTAGAGCGTGATCCTTCCCCTTTGCTCGTCGCATTCTAACCCTACCATCTCTGAGAATGTGAACTTTGGTTTCTTCCATATCTCCCCATGCATAGGCAAGTTCCTTACTACATCGCATATCTTGGTATCTTGATGATACGCAGTCAAGAAGCCAACAGAGAATCACAGGGTCCAACACCCCGAATCTTTGGGGAGATCCTGGTCTTACACCATTGAAGATACGCATTTCCGCCATTAGGAGGTCTGGTGAGTCCATACATGGTTTTGAGAGAAGGACTCCTCCTTCAGGTTGTTCAGGTGCTGGTTTAGTGATATTTCGTGCGTCCGTCGATATTCTGGTCAGTTCTTCCTGTTTATCACTATAGTCTTCTAAAGATATGATAGGACATTTGGTAATCTCGATATTCTCTGTAACAAGCAAACGGGCAAAGGTAGCACATGTAGGAAATCCACAGAGACCGCAATCAATCTCTGGTGTGTTCTTTCGAGCTTTTGTCCAGATGCTCATTTGACCTAACCTCTAATTCTGGCTAAGAAAGAAATCTCCTAGCGAGTTCCATATATCCCTTACCTGTCATCTCTAAAGTGCCAATTGGGATTCTCTCATCAATCCCATGAAAGAGACTCTGCAGTGTTGAAAGGTCCAAAGAGCCATCATGTACACTAAACCCATATGCTTGTGTACTCCATGCTTTCCTGAAAAAGCGACAATCTGTAGCCCCTGGTGAAAGCATGGGGACAATCATGTATTCAGAACCTCTTATCTCTTTAACAATTGACTCCATCAAATCCACAAATGGTGAGATTGTATCGCTCAAGGAACCCATTGTCAAAGCACCTCCTTCTTCAGGCTTCAGTCTTTCAATCTCAACCTCTTTTGCTAGAGGTCCTAGGGCTTTTCTGAAGTGCTCTCTAACATATTCTTCATCTTGACCTGGGAGAATTCGTACATCAATATCCAAACTTGCAGATCCAGGTATTGTGTTGGTCTTCACTCCTCCTCCGCATACATTGGGTGACCAAGTCATTTGACTTAGTGCTTGAATGAATGCTGCACTGCCTCTACTGCGTTTTGCCATCATGTTTAGCATAAACCCCAGCGTGCGGGGTTGATTTAGCAAAGCTAGAGTGACCCCTCCGAATCCTATTGCTTTTAGAAAAGGTTTTGTGAATGACGTATCTCGGGGTGGTTGATATTCTTTAACGCGCTGGATGGCTTCAGCCATTTTCACAACTGCATTGTTAGATTTGTATGGAGCCGAGCCATGTCCTTCCATTCCTTTGAACTTCATTCTAGTCCACGCAGTCCCTTTCTCTCCATAGATGAATGAAAGCCGATTTGGTCCAACGGGGTCTCCACCTGCCTCAGTCACTAGATAATCGACTTTGACTTTCTCTGTATGATTTTGCAC
>SOKL01000054.1 GCA_004376265.1 Candidatus Thorarchaeota archaeon | reverse complement strand
CATGACCCTCGAAGGTGTCTGTCCTGTAACCCTGCATGTATTCGTTCTCGTACACAACGAGCCTAGGCACGTTGTATTGTAGAATCATCTGCATCTCAGAAGCTGCTTCGTAGACTTCCTCGTACACAGTACTGTAGAGGAGCTGGTCTATCCAGCTGTCATAGGTTGCGGTTCTGAAGTTGGTTGGGTTCTGGTATGGTGTGTCAGCATACTCGCTCCAGTACTCGCGGGCAAGCCATGATACGCTGTCACTACCGAAGTTGAAAGCGTAGAAGACCATGTCATAGTCTCCGTGACTGTCAAGCCTTGAGATGTATTCGTTGAACTCAGCTGAAAGAGTTCTAGCATCAACGTCTAGAGCTCGTAGAGCATCTACACCAATCTGAGCTGTACCACCAGCAATCTCTGGTGATGATGAAGCATATTCAATGACCACATCGAATGGTGAACCGTCAGGTGCAAGCAAGAAACCAGTTCCAGAGTCGATAGTGAAACCAGCGTCAACCAGAATCTGTTGACCTATAGCTGTCTGGTCAGAGTAGTAGTGGTAAGGCATATCATCTTCAATACACCAGCTGTTTGGATAGGGTACAAGTGAGTCTTGTTCCTGTGAATAGCCGTCCATAATCGATGACGTGACTGCTGTCTTGTCAAAGGCATATGCGAAAGCTCTTCGGAATGCGCTGATGTTCAACGGATAGTCACGAGTGTTTATAGTAATATGACCATAACCGTTTCTTAAAGCCCTAAATATGTCAATGTCGGGATCTAGATCCAATGATGCATAGTAAAGTGGATCAAAGAAACTATTGTCCATTTCTATTTCACCTGATTGGAGTGCCAGAATCACCGTTCCTTGGCTTGCTATCACTTTGAAGACAATTTTGTCCACATATGGCCCAACGTTCAAATCAGACGGCACGGTCACTGCATTTGATAATACAGGTGACACAGCCATGAAGAGAAACGCTGCGACAAGCGAGATAGCTACCAATCTTTTTACACGATAAGTAAGCATGTTTTCTCTATCTCCTTTCCGTTCCGAGTCGAATTCGGATAGTGTTCGTCTGTGAAGGGCTAATAAAAGGCTTACGTATGTTGTAATCGTTGTGTACGATGGTACAATACTCTTAGAAAATACAATGAATTGCTAATAGATTCGTATAGTTACGAAATAAAAGGAAGAGCTAGGGAGCCAAAGCTCCCTTGGAAGCTCATCCATATTTGATTCGTGGGTCTAACACACCGTATAGCAAGTCAGCCACGAAGTTCGCAAGTACAGCAGTTATCGCAATGATCAAGAAGATCGCCTGAATGACCGGGTAGTCCATCAGCAATAAGCTATCGAAGATGAATCGTCCCATACCCCGCCACGTGAATACCGTTTCCGTCAACGTCGCTCCATCAATCAGGAACCCAAATGTCATCGCAATAATCGTCACCATTGGTAACATAGCGTTTTTCAGACCATGTTTATAGAGTACCTGATTCTCATCAAGACCCTTTGCACGAGCTGTCAGGATGTAGTCTTCTGTCATGACATCTATGAGATTGTTCCTCATGTAGAGGAAGTAACCTCCGTAGCCACCTACACCCAGTGTGATCATGGGTAAGAACAGGTGATGTAGAATGTCACCGGCTACCATCAGCGCTCCAAACGGACTCGTTCGCGCAATCTCCCAGACATCATAGCTAATCGTACCGAATTGTGGGAATCCTATCCGGACCCCCCAGACAGCCTCAGTCCATTCGGGAAGCGCAAAGCCAAATACTAGCAGAAGCACCATCCCCATCCAGAATATAGGTAACGCGTAGATGAACAACGCCACCGTGACGGCACCAACATCCTTTCTTGACCCTGGGTCAGCAGCTACTTTGACACCAGTCCAGATACCCAGAAGAATGGCTACCATTGAGGACGTACCCATTAGTAGGAGGGTATTTGGTAGTCGCTCAACAATCGATCCCATCACCGGGCGCTGGGTCAAGAATGAAACTCCAAAGTTGCCTGTAAACATGCTAACGAGGTATCGCCAGAACATGTAGATCCAATCGAAGATATCTGGGTCCGGAACAAGGCCAAAATTGGCATACATCTGCTCCAACAAGTCCGCTGTTAGATTACGACGAAGCTCATCGCTCAGCATCAAGCTGATTGGACTCGCACCAAACAAGAATGTGGGTAGCCTGAATAGGAAGAAATTGAAGCACACTACGGCTACGATCAGTAGCACCATGTAGATGCTTCTTCGGATTACATATTCTCTTAGTCCCATTGTCAGACTCACTCCGAATACTAACAGTACCTAGTGGTACTAAGTACTGTGATATCAAGAAGCTGAACATTGACCTAATAAAAGTAATGCTCAAGGCTGATGATAGTAAATAGAGTCAATGCTCACTTCGCACATCACCCATACTTAATTCTTGGATCCAATATACCGTATAACAAGTCAGCCACGAAGTTCGCAAGTACAGCAGTTATCGCAATGATCAAGAAGATCGCCTGAATGACCGGGTAGTCCATCAGCAATAAGCTATCGAAGATGAATCGTCCCATACCCCGCCACGTGAATACCGTTTCCGTCAACGTCGCTCCATCAATCAGGAACCCAAATGTCATCGCAATAATCGTCACCATTGGTAACATAGCGTTTTTCAGACCATGTTTATAGAGTACCTGATTCTCATCAAGACCCTTTGCACGAGCTGTCAGGATGTAGTCTTCTGTCATGACATCTATGAGATTGTTCCTCATGTAGAGGAAGTAACCTCCGTAGCCACCTACACCCAGTGTGATCATGGGTAAGAACAGGTGATGTAGAATGTCACCGGCTACCATCAGCGCTCCAAACGGACTCGTTCGCGCAATCTCCCAGACATCATAGCTAATCGTACCGAATTGTGGGAATCCTATCCGGACCCCCCAGACAGCCTCAGTCCATTCGGGAAGCGCAAAGCCAAATACTAGCAGAAGCACCATCCCCATCCAGAATATAGGTAACGCGTAGATGAACAACGCCACCGTGACGGCACCAACATCCTTTCTTGACCCTGGGTCAGCAGCTACTTTGACACCAGTCCAGATACCCAGAAGAATGGCTACCATTGAGGACGTACCCATTAGTAGGAGGGTATTTGGTAGTCGCTCAACAATCGATCCCATCACCGGGCGCTGGGTCAAGAATGAAACTCCAAAGTTGCCTGTAAACATGCTAACGAGGTATCGCCAGAACATGTAGATCCAATCGAAGATATCTGGGTCCGGAACAAGGCCAAAATTGGCATACATCTGCTCCAACAAGTCCGCTGTTAGATTACGACGAAGCTCATCGCTCAGCATCAAGCTGATTGGACTCGCACCAAACAAGAATGTGGGTAGCCTGAATAGGAAGAAATTGAAGCACACTACGGCTACGATCAGTAGCACCATGTAGATGCTTCTTCGGATTACATATTCTCTTAGTCCCATTGTCAGACTCACTCCATATATAGATAGGAGGGGCAAGAGACCTTGACCAGGTCTCTAACCCTTAATCGCATTCTACCTTTCTCTCAATCTTGGATTCAGTACTTGATCCAACGTATGTCCTACAAACGTGAAGGATAACGAGAGCAAGGTGATCATTAATCCTGGGAATATAACGACCCACCAAGCTCCTGTTGTAAAGGCGCCGCCAGTTCTTGCATCAGCAAGCATGCGTCCCCAACTTGGATCCTCGGGGTTAGTCAGTCCAAGGAATGAGAGACCAGCTTCAGATAGGATTGCGCCAACAACTCCCAATGTGATGTTCGCGAAAAGAATCGGAGTCACATTAGGTAAGATATGTCGGAACATTATGTATGTATCAGAAGCTCCTATTGCTCTGGCTGATTCGACATAGGCCTTGTTCTTTTCCGCCAAGACCTGAGACCGTATCAACCGTGACGTTCCCGTCCACCCTAATATCGCGATAACAATAATGATGTTTTGGATATTCGGTCCTAAGAACGCAGCGAGCACCATCATCAACGGTAATCCGGGTATGACCAATAGAAAGTCGACCACACGCATCAGGACTTCATCCACTTTTCCACCAAAGTATCCTGCAACCATTCCAACAATTACACCAACCGCGGTGGATAGCCCTGTAGCAATAATACCAATAATGAGCGAAATTCGTGAACCATAGATGAGCTGAGACCAGGCATCAGCACCCCAGTTAGTAGTACCTAGAAGGCCGAAGTACTCACCGTATGCGACCATCTTCAGATTAGTGAATGTAAAGGTAACACTCCCTGTATAGTTCGCCCATGGGTAGTCATACGTCGCATAGTTGAAAGTGCGGTATGGAGCTAATCCTACCTTTACCCGAATATAATTAGTAGGGTCTTCCTGGGTTCCGTTCACGGTGGTCATCCCATCAAAGATATCTTTGAGTTGGACGTAGTTCAGGCTGATACGCTTCTCTTGAACATGCTCAACATACGTAGCTTCTCTGGATTCATACACTTTTGTCCATTGACCGCTTGAGTCTACAATCCACACATAGACTCTGAACATCAGGTTGTTACCTAGTGGTCCACTAGGTCCAAAATCGCCAGTGACAGTTGTACCAAATGATATTGACATGTTCACATCGCTTGGTCTATCGTTGAAAAGCCACTCGACTTCCTGCTCAAAGTAGATGAAATCTCCATAATCAGGAAGTGTCCCGTCGGGGTCTGGCCCCCAATAATCGAGCGGCGTACCGGCCGTATGCGACCATGTCAAGTTCACATAACTTTGATTATTTGTTTCACTAAGTGGTTCATGTATTCCACTGAATTCTCCACTGGTCCCGTTAATTTGAATATTAGGGTCGATTTCGAAATTAGGATCAGATACCAAGTCACCTGTAACAACACCATCAGGATCAAACACTGACATCCACGCAGGTGCCAAATATGTAGGAGCAACTTTAGCTTGTGGAGTCGGATCGTGTGTCGCCAACGTTGGGGCAAAAATAGCCATACCGAAGAAGAGGATCATAACAACCATTCCAATTAATCCGATTCGGTGTTTACGAAATTCTCTCCAGAAGTTGGAGCCACTAACATACCAATTACTATCTTTCCAGCTCTTATTGGACTCTGACAAATGTTATCCTCCATTCAGGACTAGTCAATACCAAGGGTACACGAAAACCCACTTCATTTCCCTGAAATAAACCATTCCCTTGTCTTGTCAATATTCTGAGTTTCTTGCAGGTTCCCTAAAAAAGCAATTGGTTCGGGTAGACTGAATTAGTTCGGGTATGCAGAATTAAACAACCTATCATTATTCGTCACCAATGACTTCCTCAAATGGATCCTCATCAAGATCTTCATCCTCTTCGGTCACTAATCCTCGCTCTTCTCGATCCTTAATCATCTGTTGAGTACGTCTATGAGCAGCCCAAAGATCAGCAAAGACCATTCCAACTAAAAACACAGTTAGAGCTCCTGTAAGAGATAGTATTGCTCCGATAAATTGCAGACCTGGAATGAAGAGGAGTAATGTTCCACCTAGTAGTAGAAATACTGGAATCAGAAGTATTCGTTTCTGTGGTTGCTGTCTAGTTCTTGGGAATGACCTTATTTCCGGCATCTTAATCAGCAGCTGAGAATGGAACCGGGTTGCCTTTTACCTTTTCTAATTGAGCGAAGTTATTGTTGAACAATACAATTCACAATAGTGATTCAATCAATAAAATATAACCTACCAGTGAATGTCTTTGAAAGTAACATATTTAAGCCAACCACTGGGCAACGGTACTCTAGAAGGATGAGTTGATTCCACACCTAGAGATACACAGGCATATTGGAGTTTACAAACATGGCCCTGCTAGACATTAGGAACTTACGCATGTATTATCAGACTCAGAAGGGTCTTGTAAAAGCGGTCGACGACGTTTCTCTCACTCTTGAACCGGGAGAGTCAGTTGGACTTGCAGGTGAATCAGGCTGTGGAAAAAGTAGTTTAGCGTACTCAATTATGCAACTCCTTCCACCTGCGGCTAATATCATTGGTGGGAACGTCTACTTCAAAGGTGAGGATTTAATCCGTAAGACCGCAAAGGAGATGCGGGATATTCGTTGGAAGAATGTAGCTATCGTATTCCAAGGTGCAATGAACGCCTTAAATCCCGTTTTCGAGATAGGAGAGCAAATTGCTGAAGCCATCCTCATGCACGAGAATGTAACAGAGGAAGAGGCTCTGGACCGATGTGCAAAACTCTTTGAGATGGTCGGTCTTGATCCCAGTCGTCTCCACAATTATCCACACGAATTTTCAGGCGGAATGCGTCAGAGAGCGATGATTGCGATGGCATTGGCGTGTAATCCAGACCTTGTCATTGCAGATGAGCCAACGACAGCGCTGGATGTCACAATTCAGGCACAGATTCTGAAGCTCATGCAAAAGATCCAGAAGGACTTGGGTCTGTCACTCATTTTAATCACGCACGACTTGAGTGTTATTGCAGAAACTTGTGACAAAACAGCAATCATGTACGCCGGAAAGATTGTCGAGCTTGCAGATGTGGTATCGGTCTTTAAAGAACCAATACACCCCTATGCTGCAGGTCTTGTAGGTGCGATTCCAAGTATGGTGAAAGCAGAGAAGAAGAAACTGACTTCAATTCCTGGTTCACCACCGGATCTTATCTTCCCACCACCAGGATGCAGATTCCATCCAAGGTGTCCTTATGCACTGGACATCTGTTCGAAGGAAGATCCAGTACCCCTTGAGATTGAGCCCGATAGGTTCGTGTCATGCCACTTCGCAGAGCAACTCAGAGGCGAGATGAAGTTAGATTTGGAGTGACTAATGATGACAATTGACGAATCAAGAGTTCTAGAAGGATCCTCAGACGTCCGAGAGGGGGAAACTCTGATATCTGTGAAGGGAATGCGAAAATGGTTCCCTGTCAACACAGGTTTCCTCTCCTCCATGCT
Source organism: Candidatus Thorarchaeota archaeon (assembly GCA_004376265.1). Classification (GTDB taxonomy): domain Archaea; phylum Asgardarchaeota; class Thorarchaeia; order Thorarchaeales; family Thorarchaeaceae; genus SMTZ1-45. The sequence continues at coordinate 6,079 of SOKL01000054.1, read as the reverse complement.
ATACAAACAGGAGTTGTACGTGAAGGCAGTTGATGGTATTTCTTTTGACATCATCAAGGGAGAAGTGCTAGTGTTAGCAGGAGAGAGTGGCTGCGGGAAAACAACAACAGGAAGATGTATCCTCCATCTTGAGATCCCAACTGATGGGGATGTTGTGTACGCTGGTCAGAACTTGTCCACAATGGACCGCAACGAGATTAAAGGACTCAGAAAGCGGATGCAAATCACATTTCAAGATCCTTACGAGTCACTGAATCCCAAACAGAGCATTTACAGTATTGTAGAAGAACCACTATTGGTTCACAAGATCCCACTCTCACCAAGTCAGCGACGTCAACGAGTTATCGAGGCATTAGAGAGTGTTGCAATCGTTCCAGCTGAAGATTTCATCGACAGGTACCCCCACGAACTCTCAGGCGGGCAACGTCAGAGAATATCCGTAGCACGAGCTTTAATTCTTCATCCAGAGTTCATGGTTGCCGATGAACCAGTATCAATGCTTGACGTGTCTATTCGTGCAGAGATCCTAAACCTGTTACTCAATCTGAGAGAAGAACTAGGACTTACTTATCTGTTCATCACACATGACCTGGCTGTGGCTACATATATCGCCGACAGGATAGGCATCATGTACCTCGGAAAGATTGTAGAGCTTGGTCCAGCACATGAAGTTGCATTTAATCCATTGCACCCATACACTCGTGCTTTGATTTCAGCAGTGCCATCAGGAGACCCAACTGTGAAGCGAAGAGTTGAGTCACTGAAAGGTGAACCACCGAGTCCGATAAACGTTCCATCAGGATGTCGATTCCATCCCAGATGTCCATATGCTCAGGAAATCTGTGTTAGAGAAATTCCTGAGGATCGTGATATGGGTGAAGGACATATTGTAGCGTGCCACTTTGCAGGCGAGCTGCCAGAAGCACAGCTCTGAGAGTAATGATAATGAATCACGGGTGTCGCAGCTGACGCACCGTATTCACTTCTATTTCCTGCAATCTCAAGAGGTGATGAAATGACAGAACCCGAAGATAGACCTAGGATTCTTCGTGCCATAAAGAAATGCCTCGTGAATGGAGACGAGTTTCTTGAGAATGCAATGAAAACTCTTGATGAGATTGGCAAAGGATCGGTGGGAGTTGGAATGACTCCACTTGTTGGGGGATATGCAATCAAAGATCCAAAAGAGAACTATCGAGCAGCTCTGATCAATATTGATTCTGCAGAGAATGCACTGAAGCCTTTGATAATACGATTCAAAGATGATAGAGTTAATCAATCGCATTTCATTTCTGAAGAAGCAATGGTGATACTTGGAGACATATCTGGTATTGAGTATGATATTTTCATCAGGAAACTCACTGAAGGTAGTGGACGTGAATCAATCTGGTATCGCCTAAAAGAACTTAGAGCAAAGATGGAAAAACTTCAGAATCTTATTGCAGAGATATAATCGGCTGCAGAGCTAACAAAGATAATAACGATTCAAGAGCATTCTCAAATTCAGAGAGTGGTCTTAGCACATGAGTGGTGCACGTCAACGACGAAATCTTATTCATGAATTAGATCGAACAGAAAAAGTACTCGAAGTTCTACTCTCAAGACTGTCCAATCTAAACGCAATCCTAGAACCGATAGAAAGGGACATGAAAGTTACTGATTTTGCATCGAGTGGAGTTTACGTTCAAGGTGAATCTAGGGGAATCGTATGTGTTCTCTCAGGACTAATCAAAGGAGATCCTCTAGAGCGAGTGCTTAGTGAAAAGCGGGGTAGTGGAATACCTGTATTAATCAAAGCAGGAGATAGGAGCGAATCTCAGGCAATAGTGGAAAGTATCGTGAACATGGTCCATGCTCAAGGTCAAAAAAAGCCTGTGGAATTTGTAGTAAACCTCAGGTGGTCGGTTTTTCCAAGACCAATTGATAAAGAGAACATAATGATAATTGGAACGAGATATTCATCGGGGGGAGATCATGAAGTAAAAAGGTTCAAAGCCCAACTAGAGGCACTTGGTATAGTCATTCTCGAAGATGATGGCGAATATGGTGGAGGTCCTCTCGTATATGAGGTCATCAGGTCCTTCAAGAACAAACCAGAGCCTTTAGTGATTGAACTTACTCTCTCTCATAAATTGTCAGAGAATGTCACTCTAGTTGCCAGGATTCTGAATGTTCTTGCGGCTTTTTAGGTGCTTAAATATGGAATCGACCTCGGATAGCACGGAGATGCAATTACCCTTCCCCCACGGAATTGAGATAGAACTCCAAGTTATTCGAAAAGATGGTACCTGGATTCGCGGTGAGGATATCCTTAAGGTATTCGATAAGATTGTGTCTAGTGCCAAGAGTCTGCTTGATAAAAAGATACGTACATCCTCCGTAGATTCTGTGAAACAAAAATATAAACAATCCGCACAGACTGAAGAGGGCGAGAGGGGGTCGAGGATTGTAGCATCGTATGAAGATCCTAACGGTGAATCAAAAGAATACACTCTACTTGGACACGACCCCAATGTGACTAGCTTGACATGGATTCTTGAGGTGGCAACTCCTCCTTGCACAACACTTGAAGAACTCGCTTGGTGGGTTCAGGCTCTTATAGCAATATCTCAAGACTCACTCCCAAAAGATTCCCAAGCTATTCTTGTGTCTACAGGCTTGAACCCAACACAGGAGTATCGCAGAAATCTATCCTTTGGAGAACATCATCATATCCTTAGTGCAAGTGCCGACGAGAAAACGAAAATCGCAGTTTACAATATGATAAGAAATTTCCTTCCACACCTCATTGCAATTTCAGTGAACTCACCATTTGAGAACAAGAAACCCACTGATGAGGTGACCGTGTCTGAAGATGGAAAGATACGTGCACCTCGTTGCAAGAGATCCATCAGATTACTCAAAAACACTACTCAGATGGGGCCGACAAACGAGTTCGAACTTATACCATTCATACGTGGCACAGACAAAGAGGCCTTTGCTAGACACGTAAATCGAAGCTATGCAAGAATGGTAGACATGTATCCTTTCACAGATTATGGCACAATCGAGATACGTGTTTTCGATACGCAGCTCTCCATTCCCAGACGAATGGGTCTCGCATTGATTCTCCAGGCTCTCGCATTAAAGGCTAAAAAAATGACAAGTAGCGGTGAAACAGTACCTGATGTTGGTCCCAGGTCTCTGGCTGCAAATAGAGAATCAGCAGTTGCAGCTGGGTTATGGGGACCATTTAGACCATCTAGCGCGTCCAAAGAATCGGAGTATGTAAAGACATACAACTACCAAGTAACAGATAGTGGAACTTTGAATGCAAAGAAGAGAAACCGTTTCCTTGGAGACGCTGTTGTGTCAATGCTCTATATGATACGAGAAGAGCTCGAAGAGCTCAAGATAATCGAGAACCCGTTCATGCAGGCACTTTTGGTCTCAGTCTTTGGAAGTGACTATTCAGAACCAAGAACCACAGGTGCTGATTTCCAACTGAGCATCTATGCAAAGTCAGACAATAATATGGTTGTTCTATTGAAGAAGCTCGTAGATGTGACAAGAGAATGTAGTACAAACTGGCTCTATGATCCTATTGAAGGAACACCTCATCTTCCAACGTGGATCTGCTGGTGGAAGGGACTAGAACCAGAAATAGTCACAGAAACGGAAAGAGTGTTTGCAGGACAAAAGGTTCAGTTCAGTGTCTTGGTGAGAAATTCTACCGGACGACGTCTAGAGAATTTAACGGTTTCTTATTCGATTGAGGATTCAGAGAGAAACCTGGTAGAGAGCAATGTTCTCTCTATTCCAAGCATAGACAATGGCGAGATACATGTATCTGATGTAGCATTCCAGACTAAGAAGAATGTTGCAGCATACAATATAATCGCGGAGGTTGGTTTTGTTGGTAGAGTCATCAATCTCTCAAGTACAATCAACATGTATTGGATGAGAGCAAGCATCAGACCGGGTACCACAACACAGTTTGCTGACGGAAAGACCCCAGTCCTATTCAACGGACAAATTGAAACCAACTACCCATCGAAAGCCGTTGTTCAATCACAAATCAGTATTATTTCACCTAATGTCAGCAAGGTATTGGTGACATCTGAAAACAAATTAGAAGTTGAGAGCGGAGAAACTACAAATATCGACCAATCTCAATTCAACCCAATTCTTGTTCCCGCTGACGCATCGACAGGAGTTGAGAGATGTGTTCTTCAACTAAGACTTCTGAATGAAGAAGGGACAGAGATTGCAGAAGCGATTTCGAAACCATTCTACGTTGGGTTTGTAAAGAGAGGTCCTCAGGTCGTGATGGATGTTGATCTCAAGACTTCGTATATCCCTGGAAACCTGATATCGGGAAACATCATAATTAGTAACCTAGGGAAGAAAAAAGTTGGAACTGAAGCTAGGTTATCTCTTGAGTTCAAGAGCGATTCAGGAAGGTCGTATTTAATTGAGGAATTCTTGCAACAGGAGTTCCTTAACGGTGAAGTGAGATTTCAGTGGAAGATCCCGATAATGTCAACTGAGAGTTCAGCAGATCGCATCGGAATTCTCAAAGCATCCCTTAAGGAGAAAGGACGAATTATCGGTACAACCGAATCTGAAAGAATAAGGGTGGATCAAGTTACAACCAGGGTCAACATTGATTCACTTCGAGTTACAAAGAGGGCGCATGTTGGTGGAAAACTATCCGGTTGGTTGAGAATTCGAAGAAATACAGAATTGGGAGAACCAGCAGTATTGACCATGTCAATCGTTTATCCAGATGGTGATGAACATCGAGTATTAAGTCAGTCAGTGAAACAGAGCAAGAACCTCTCTCTAGCTTTCGGACCTATCGTTATTCCAGCATCCCGAACAAATAAAGACCCTAGAACAGTCACACTTGTTGCCGCTCTCAGTTATGCAGGAAAAGAAGTTGACAGTAGAGCAATAGAGATTGACCTTTTGGAAGGATCCCACGCGGATATTGCTAGTATCGAATTCGTCGGACTTCCTAGTTTTGTTACACCAGACGAATTGATTCAACCAACTATTCAAGTCACAAGTAATCTCGACAAGAAAACAACCTGTGTCCTAAATGTAGAGCTCGAATCCATCGGAGGTAACAAGCCGATTATCACGCGCGAGATTGCTCTTGAACCGTTGCAGCAACGTATGCTCCCCATACCTGTTCGAATTCCAATGAGTTCTGAGATGAGTACTGGGCATCTACGTGCTACTCTTAGATGCGGCAAGAGAGCATGTGAAAAAAGAGCGAGATTCAAAATCAAAGCAATTGAAAAACCAATGTTCAAAGTGAGTTTCTCAGTGCTGGATGAATCCGGGGAGGAAATACCTGGATTAGTATCAAGATTGTCACCTGTAGACATAGTTGCTTCCATTGAGAGTTTGAGAGAGAATGTAGAGGACATCTCATTGAACATTCGAATTATGACTGTTAGAGATTTGGTCAAAGAGTTTGAAATACCCATTCCAACCCCCGATTCAAAACAAAACAAAATCAAGGTAAGATGGATGACACCTCCAATTGATGTTGTTACCGGATACTATATTGATGCAGTGATAGTCCAAGCGGGTCGACCACTCCCTGCAAGGGCAGTCGATTTGATTCGAAGACAGTTCACAGTCTACTAAGAAGATCAATAGGTATTCTATATAGATAAAATACTCATAACTCTCTTTTACTTCAAAAAAGGATTATAAGAGCCGATTTTGATGGAAACGGATATTTCGGCCATTGCCGATTACTTCATCGTGTAAATATTGTTCGACATTTGCCGATTCCGTAAGGAAAATCATTATATTGGCGAAGATAAATCAGCGATTTGCTATCCATAAGGCAAAGCTATAAATGCTAACTTTTGGCCGCTGGTTGGTAATCGGACACAACACCTTGGATATGATATATACTCATAGAACATTCGAAAACGACTTCGACTGATAAAACCAAAGTTTGAGACTGAAACACCAATTGGATGTGAAGTGAATGCTGCAAATATTAGCCCATCCGGCTGTTTCCGGATTATTGGTGATGAGCTTCATCGGAGCTCTAGCATACAAGCTCCACTTTGTA
>SOKL01000333.1 GCA_004376265.1 Candidatus Thorarchaeota archaeon | reverse complement strand
GTTCCACTCCTGTGAAGTGACATTATACTCTAACACGAAGAAGGTTTTACCGTCTTCGCCAGTTGATCCCCAAAAGTGGACAACATCGAGATCAATACCCTCACCCAGGAAGGATTTTGGAATAATAATCTCTACTAGAAGATTCGTACCGGATTCTACTCTGTAATAGTTCTCGGCAATGGATGTTCCGTTCGCAGCGTATCGAATATCCACCGTTGGTTGGGGGCCAAAAATCCACTGAGAGTGCTCCTCAGTATGCTCGAACGTGTCCTGTTCCTCTGTGACATCCCAAGCCACATACAAGAATGGGTCTCCGGGAGTCTGGGCGCTGACAAAACTTGCCGTTACAGCGAAACTCAGAACAAGCAGAACAACGATTAGTATTGTATTTGTTTTTTTCATTATATACACCTCACCAAAAGCTTAGCGTGCCGCATCCTCCTCTACAAAGTACAGCATGTTCGAGGTGATTTGCTGGCTCTTGATTTCTTATGGTGTTCATCAAAGGATCAATCCTATTGACCTCTGATGGAAAAAACCGATTAACTGCACATAATCTCATAGATAATTGCATATAATGTATTGTGGATGATTCATTCACAACTCATCGAAGTAAATCCTCAGGAGCTCAGCAACACTTCGCGCACGTGACACTCGACCACGGTCTCGATGAGGCTTAGAGCCATCAAACATTCCAGACACAGTACCAAGACATCCTCGACGGACAGCATTGAGAACGGGTCTGAATAGCCTCTTCTCAGCGTTTGCTTTGTTTTCGTCAGTACGACCATTCACAGTGAGCCATGCAGAGATGTAGGGTCCAATAAGCCATGGATGAACAGTTCCTTGATGAGTAGAAGCTGCTCTACTCTTGGGACCGCCTGTATAAGCACGAGCATATCTAGGGTCGGAAGGTGAGAGTGTTCTCAGACCGAATGGAGTGAGCAATTCTTTTGTCACAACTTTGAGAACAGAATTAGCTTTAATATCATCTAGAAGTGGATATGGTAGGCTAATTGAGAATATCTGGTTAGGTCGGATTGAAGTGTCTGATTTTTCGTCAGTAACCACATCATAGAGATAACCTAGCTCATCATCCCAAAATGTCTGTTCGAAAGCCTCTTTTATCCATGAAGCAACAGCCTGGAATTCATAGGGATCTCTGCCAACTAAACTGCACATCTCACCCATAGCCATCAGAGAATTATACCACAGTGCGTTGACTTCGACACATTTACCAATTCTTGGTGTTGCAAGCCAGTTTCCCAGCTGTTCGTTCATCCATGAAACCTCAACACCCTCAATTCCAGAGATTATCAATCCATCATGATCTTCATGTATATTGTACTTAGTGCCTATCCTATACGCCGCGATAATGGCCTCCATGGTATCCCATATAATTCCACGCAAGAATTCAACGTCGCTGGTGCATTCAATGTATTTTCGAACAGCCATTATGTACCAGAGTGATGCGTCAACTGAATCATACTCCGGTTGGATACCTCTATCTGGAAAATCATTAGGAACGAGACCATATCTGGAATGCCGAGCATGCGTGGTAAGCACTGCACGAGCATCTTGGAACCGGCTAATCGACATTGTCAATCCCGGTAATGCGATGAGGGCATCCAAACCAATATCAGCGAGCTCGTGATACCCAGCAATCACCGAGCGCATTTTTGTTGAAGCTCTATCAACAATGAATGTATCAGCATCAAGGATGAGCCACTCGATGTCTTCGTCACGTTCTTTGGGCGACATTGCGAAAGCACGGTCGTTTAGTATCTTCCTTCGTCGAAGCTCTTCGAACCTGAGCTTGGCAAAGTCCTTTGTCTCAGCTTTAGCAAGGGGTCCAAGACCACTCATGAGCTCCTTTCTTGTGGGAGCCACCGCAAAGAGAAATGATAGAAAGTGAGACCCTGGATCAAGGACCGTGTGAAAGACTCCAGGAATTATCAGCTCTTCTTCATGAGGAAGTCCCATTGCCTTATCCTTTCGATACACTTGAGGATCAGTAATACGTAGTTCACTCGGCATGAACTCAGCATCTGGAGAGTACGCATACATCCAAGGACTATTCGGCCGCTCATCGAATGAGAAATAGGAGTGTTCATCAATTATCTCAACCTCAGGTGTAAAGTCCAAGTGAGGTGAACGAGCATGGAGGTCCCTGCATGTTTGAATCGGAGTCACAGTGAATACAGTTTCGTCTGTGTTATTGATTTCATAATTAACAACAGTCAAGTTTCGTCTATAAGCCATGAACACTGTCTTCTCTAGTTCAACAGAACTTGTTTTGTAGACCATCTGGGGTAGTGGATTCAACTCGAATCGTTTCAGATATCTATATCCTCTATGAATGACACCTTTCTTCGTCTGTTCCGTACTGAGATTACATTCGCCTTCTTTGTTCACGAGGGCTTCATCGAGTCGGGAGAGTGTAAGCCATCTATCTACTGGTGGGTTAAGTGAGGATACAAGGAGACCGTGGTATCCACGTACATTAAGGCCGACAATAGTGGAAGATGTATAGCCGCCTAGACCGTTTGCGTATAACCATTCGAATGTGACTGCTCTGTTCAGTCTAAGGTCGGCATCTTCCAGAGTGATCACTACTTGAAACTCCATCCAGTATTATGAGTGTTTTTACTATCGAAAAATGGACACTTTAAGGGTTGTGTCACATTAGGGACACTCAGACAGACACGGTCATAAGGGATTGACTTTCACGATGATTCTATATTGGAGTAAGGTTGAATGTCGGACCACGACTATGGAATATCACCGGGAGAGGAACCCATAGTCGACACTAGGTCAGAAGAAAAACTACGATTTGGATTAAGTGGAAATCTCCGACGTCTTGCTCTTGTCACGGGTATTGCCCAATTCTCGATGAGTGTGTGGGTCTGGCAATTTGGAATCTTTCTTGAAGCTAGTATAAACCATCTCTGGCAGATAGGTCTCACCTTCTCAATTGGAACGTTCGGCATGATAGTGGGTTACGCGATATCTGGTACAATTGCAGACTACATTGGAAGAAAGAATGCAATGATATTCGCGTTCGTACCTATGATTGCTGGTCTCGTCTCTCTTCGATTCTTTCCGGTTTGGCCACTAATTCCCTTTGAGTATGCATCGATTGAGTTTGGTTGGGCATTTATCATTATCATGACGAGTGCAATGCCTGCAGATGAGATTGCTCATACAAGTGGAACTAATGCAGCTCGAACCTTCAATATGGTGCTCCTACCAGCATTTCTTGTGGACGGATTGAGTCCAGTACTCGCTGGATTCCTTCTTAATGCGGGGTATATGGCTGGTGACCTTCATCTACTGGCGGCAATAGGAGCTCTTGTAGCGATAATAGCGACCCACCGTGTAGTGAGAGAATCTCTTGGTCAAGCTGTCATTGAGAAAGCAAAAGCTGGGTCATTCATTGTACTCAGAGGGCTAGGGCGTAATTTCTGGATATTCGCTGCAGGGATGTTTGGATTCGTATTTGTCATGAACATTGCGTTCCCCTACTTGGGAAACTTGATTGTGAACGAATGGGGCGTTAATGAATCCATGTACGCGTTGGCATGGGGAGTATGGTCAATCACTTGTGTTATACTGATGTACAGTATTG
>SOKL01000107.1 GCA_004376265.1 Candidatus Thorarchaeota archaeon | reverse complement strand
GAGGGCGATACATTAACACTCAATGGAACCTTGGGTCTTATCTATGATGGCGAGTTGCCAATGATTGAAGCAACTGAAAATCCGAAACTCAAGGAGTTCATGAGTCGCATTGACAAGTACCGCAGACTCGGAGTTCGAGCTAATGCCGATACACCCGAAGATGCTGAAACTTCTCTGGACTTTGGAGCTGAGGGGATTGGACTCCTAAGAACAGAGCACATGTTTTACGGCGAGGGTAGTGATGAGCCATTATTCCTACTGAGAAAAATGATTCTCAGTAATACTCGTAGTGAGAGACTTAGAGTACTTGCCGAGCTTGAGCCCTTCGTGAAAGAGGACATCAAATCCACACTTGCAGTTATGAATGGCTTGCCAGTGACAATTAGACTTCTTGATCCACCACTGCACGAATTCGTTCCTCAGTCCAAAATTGGACAGGAGAAACTCGCTCTAGCATTAGGTATTAATTTGGAGGAAGTTCGCAAACGCGGTGAGCAGATCCATGAAAATAATCCTATGATGGGCCACAGAGGTGTTAGACTAGGAATAACGTACCCAGAGATCTACGAGATGCAGGTGCGAGCGATTCTAGAAGCTGGCGCTGAACTCATGAAAGAGAAGAAGAAAGTACAACTTGAGATTATGATTCCAGTCACGATTGGTAGTGCAGAACTCAAAACAATGGAACTTATAGTTGAACAAGTATATGAAGAAGTCAAGAAAGAAGTTGGCTTTGATGTTCCATACATGTACGGAACGATGATTGAGATTCCTCGAGCTTGTATGCGTGCAGGCGACATGGCTAAATCAGCTGAATTCTTCTCATTCGGAACCAATGATCTATCACAAATGGCCTTTGGGTTTTCAAGGGATGACATTGATTCATTCTTACCTGAGTATCTAGACAGACACATCTTGAGGAACGACCCATTTGTCAGCATTGACAAGAGGGGGGTTGGTCAGCTCATCGAGATAGCAATTGAGAGAGGTCGAAAGACTCGTCCAAATATCAAACTAGGTATCTGTGGAGAACATGGCGGAGACCCACGTTCAGTTGGATTCTTCCATGAGATAGGTCTCGACTATGTATCCTGTTCTCCCTACAGACTGCCTATTGCTCGATTAGCGGCAGCACAAGCTGCAATCCGAGAAAAACAAAATGGCTAGTCTAGTGGAACGATACTTCAGAGAAGGAGCAGCATTAATCTTTTCCAATCCATGTGTATAATGTATGATTCTTGAAATCAATCTAGTTTTAGAACATTGAGTTGTGCTTGAGTGGATATCATGTTAATCAAAGAAACATGATGAAAGGTTACAATCTGTTCAATCCACAATTTCTATGAATCCTCTCTTTCTAATTCCAGAATCGATAAAGGGGTGGAGTTAGTTCTAGCTAGCAGCTCTAGAGATTTCTCGCGTAGGCTTCTTCTCACAATACGATTGATCAAAACCATTGACAGTATGATGATTATTGCAGATCCCGCAGAGATACCTGTTAAGAGTCCTGTTCGAAGACTACTTTCTTCAGATGTTGGAATAACATGAACAATCACAGAATCAGATGCACTTGATTCAACAACGACTTCAAACTCATAATCTCCTATTGATAATCCATCAATTGAAACGATAATCACTCGATTTGAAGAATGCCCAGATTGGTAGAGATTTCCATCAATTGTCACAACATAATAGAGTGCTGCTGCAGGGTAAGAATGAGTCCAAGTGATTTGATTTCCTGTCGTACCAAAAGTGTATGTGATGTCTGGTTGCGAGTAAACAATGATAGTATACGGACTAGGCGCAGTTATTGTGGGACCACCACTATGGACATCTCCTGCACCGATTTCAAATGGTTCACTATCACTATAATCTCCGGGCCAATAGCTTGATGGGGGATTATCTACAGAGCATAATTCGGGATAAGTGAAATCTAGACTATACGCACGTATCTTCACTAAGTAATCTTCACGCTCGAGAAACCCAGAAGAGTTCCAAACAAAAAATGATTCAGTGATATTTCCTACAATCCTTTGGTAAGATACTCCGCCATCACTACTCAACCATACAGAATAGTAGTTGGTGTCATCCTGATTCCGATCTGTACACCTCCATGTGAGATTGAATTGATTACTTCCTAATTCAACAGGAGGAAACTGGGTGATATTCGGTGCGAAGTAGTTATTGAAGGTTAAGCCGGGATGGAAAACTGTTGTTAGCAATAATCCGTCAGTGAAACCCATATAGAGTACGGGAACCGTCAAGTTTTCTTGAAAGGAATATGTATGAAAGGTGATGTAGTTTCCATCGACGCTCTTATCTACCGTGCTGTCGAGAAAAACAAGAATTTCTACCCAACCCTCAGAATCGTCGCAGTTGTAACAAGCCAATATGAGCTCGGGTGAGTTAGAGTCCCAGACAAAAGAAACACCTTCTGGATTTGCAGTCGTCGTCATTGATGCACCGAGAATATTGTCTGCATAGCTTAGGGGGTCAGTATCACCAGTCCAAGCCATGAAATCGCAATCACTATTCGAAAAAAGTCCCACAATTGTGACAATCTGACCTCTTTGTATTCCTGTAAACGAGAACCAATTCATATTCCCGTCTTCTGGATTTATATCAAAATCAAAATACGGATTATATCCGTCTTCAGCAATCACAAGATAATCTGAAAGTGAAAAGCTCGGTGAAAAATCTAGGAGAGACGTTTCAATTAACTGGTCATAGGCATCTACATGAAGAATGACATGATCTCCAGTTGCTACTGGAGAACCGAATACTCTTCGTACATCATCGTCTCTTGACGTCCATGACATCTCAACATTAGAAAAGCTCTCTGTAAAACTCTTGATAGGAACTAATTCTAGAGGATTTGTCTGTGGTGCAAGTTCAGTTTCTCCCCCAGAATCGAAACCGATATTCTCATGTTCTGTAATTGTTATACTAGGGACCAATGCAAAGGAAATAAGTGTGATGAAACAAATTGAACATATTATCCTAGGTTTCACCATTCCTACCCTCAACAGGATTTTCTACAATCAGGATGTGCCTCCAAAACACACCTCCTTCCTGATTCTGACCACTGGTGTCTACTATACTCACAGGTTTGATATCAATCTAATTCTAGAACATAAAACGAATGTTCAGATTCTAAGGTCAACACTTAAAACATGGTATTTTTGGCCTGACGCTTGATTTACATCATATCCTAAGGGATGATCGAATGAAACGGATATTGGTGACTGGCAGTTACGGTCAAATTGGAACAGAACTTATTGGAGCTCTGAGGAAAAAATACGGTGGTGAAAATATCATTGCCACCGGTCGGAAGAAGCCACCTGCAATTCTCAAGAAAGACGGTCCCTACTTTCAGCTTGATGTTCTTGACACAAACCAGCTTCATGCCATGCTTGTTGATAATGACATCGATATAGTAATCCATAACGCCTCACTTCTATCTGGTACAGGTGAGAAGAATCCACAGTTGGCATATCGAACCAATATTGAGGGAGCGTACAATGTCCTTGAGGCAGTTAGAATTCTCAACCTGGATCAAGTCATGATTCCGAGCTCCATAGCAGCATTTGGTCCTAGCACCCCTAGAAACAACACACCAAATGATGTGATCATGAGACCGACAACAGCTT
>SOKL01000032.1 GCA_004376265.1 Candidatus Thorarchaeota archaeon | reverse complement strand
TAGTATTGGTCCCAATCATCATGCCACAAATCCTTCTTCAGGGCTCTATCCTCCACATTCTCAATATCTCCTCCAAACATGACACCTTTCCAAGTTTCAGGATTACAATAGTAAACTGATACGGCTAAATTTGTCTTGATATCTGGAATTTTTGTGGAAGAAGTATTTGTACCGAATAGGATCATGAAATCATCCCTGTGTTTCTCAAAAAGTGGGATCAGCTTTGGGAACCATTTCTTATTTCGGAGATTAAACATCGCTCTAGTTTGAGGATACCCCTTCTCATCAATGGTTGTGAAATATGCTGGCCATCCAGTATCTAGTAGTTCAAGACACATTTCCCGAAGTTCCTTCTCATTCATTATTAGGACTCTCGATTAGTTCGTACCCAAATAGTTAGGCACCGAACTAAATATACCTTACGGTACAGGTTTTCTCTTGTATTATATAGTAAGTATGAAACCTCTTTTACTATGAATAATTCGAATTCTATCCTCAAAACTTCACATGAGGATATCGTTGAACAGGTTGAAAGAATTTTTGAAAGACTAGATGCCTCCGATATTATCCGCTCTAAAACTCTTCATCTGATTCAACGTGCAAATGAAAAGGGACTCTTAGGACAATGTACACCTGTTGGAGGTGCAGCAGGTGCAATCTACATTGCTTGCATCTTGAAGAAGTTGCATATCACACAGAATGTTCTTTCAAAAGCTGCAGGGATATCATCCTTTGTAATAAGAAAACACTACATATTGCTCGCACGAGGGCTTGAACTCAAAAAGGATTAACTTGGCTGTTCAAAACTTCAATTTGAAATAAAAAAAGGAGAGGAAGCAGATGACCTGCTTCCAAACTATGTTCGTTCTATCGTTTCTTGACAATTACGATGACTAGAAGTAGGACCAAAACCGCTCCTCCAATCAACGCAAGAGTCATTGTATCAGGAACAAAACCTGTGGAGGTTGAAGATTCTATACCGAGGATAGGATCATACTCTAGGGTTTCGTCACCAAAGTTCTCGAATGAAAGATAGATTGATTCACCAGCTTCCATTCCGATACCTTCTCCATAACTGGCTTTGACTTCGAGTGAGTTGTTAGCTGCAAGAGCTGTTTCTTCGTACTCAAAGTAACCATTCTCGAACTGGAACTTAGTTCCTGTCTTATGGAATGCTGAAGGATCACCTTCTCCCTGAAGCTCGCCATGAGCACTTTCAGTTACTGTGAACTGAAGAACAAGTATAGAGTCTTCATAGGTCCAGTCCCATCCATCAACAATAAGCTCGAACTTCATTTCACCAGGGTTGGTCATATTCAAGTGGACCCTTATCTGGACTGTTACGTTGAAGGCTGGCATACTAGGTAACATACCATAGTCAGAACCAGTGCCTTCTGGACGAGGATCATACTCGGCTGTAGTTGTGAAATTAAAGTGGACTTCCCTCTTCTTCTACTGTGACAAAATCACTAAAGTTCCAATCGGTTGTTGGTAGTGCAAATGGAGCACCAATGACTTGGTCCACAGCGCTGTCAAAAGCACCATCAGCGTCTGTGTCATTTGCTTCAAACATCTTCACAAACATCACATGATAATCAACTGTAGGTGTATTTGGATCCCACCAGTGGAAGTGGGGTGCTTGATTATTTCCTGTCACCTTGATAGCAATATCATCTGTGGTGAGGGATACGATTCCAGCAGAATACTGGTACTCGATGGAGCTACCCTGAGCGGATGCTAGGGGTACGCCTATCCCAACGAGCATTAATGCAAACAATGCAAGTGTGGCTTTTCTGTTCATTTTCATAAGAACACCAAGATATGCTTCTTTTTTTGTATATATAGCCAATATTGAGTAGATTGATTAAGACAAATACTAATCAGGTCTATGAAGGCTCTAAATTCGATTATATTGTTTATGGATGCTTACAACCATTCATGCGACCTTTTGTATAGTTAACGACCTATGAGTTTCCGAGCTTGCTCAACAACATTCTCTACAGTAAATCCGTATTTTTCAAACAAGACCTTTGCAGGTGCTGAAGCTCCGAATTTGTTTACACAAACACAGCTTCCATTATCTCCTACCCAGCGTTCCCATCCTTGGGATACACCTGTTTCAACTGCAAGACGTGCTTTTACATCTGGAAGGAGTACAGAGTCTTGATATTCTTGGCTCTGAGCTTCAAATAATTCCCAGCTTGGGAATGAAACGATGCGTACACTGACACCATCATTATAGAGTTGTTCAGCTGCCTTTGTAATCAAGCCCACTTCAGAACCTGATGCAATCAGAATGATTTCGGGATTTTTTCCGAGGTCAGCTAGTACATACGCTCCCTTTGCAGTACCTGAGGCTGGACTGAACTTGTTTCGATCTAACACTGGAATATTCTGCCTGGTTAATGCCATCAATGTTGGCCCGTTTCGTCGTTTGATTGCTATCTTCCATGCTTCCACAACCTCATTTGCATCTCCTGGTCTAATCACTAGGAGATTGGGAATAGCTCGAAGCGATGCTAAGTGCTCTACTGGTTGATGGGTAGGTCCATCTTCGCCAACACCTATACTATCATGTGTGAACACCCAGATGCTTCCATGCTGAGACAATGCAGAAAGTCTGATTGATGGACGCATATAGTCTGAGAACATCAAAAAAGTAGCCGAGTATGGGATTATTCCTCCATGAGCTACCATTCCATTCACGGCTGCTCCCATAGCATGTTCACGAACTCCGTAGTGTAGGTTTCGTCCTTCAGGTGTATCTGCCTGAAATGATGGACTTCCATCAATCCAAGTTTTGTTAGAAGGCGTAAGATCTGCCGAACCACCAATCATCTCAGGAAGAATTTTTGCAAGAGCATTGATTACCTTACTAGAAGCAACCCTTGTTGCCATTCCTCCGTCATCCGTTGGAAAGACTGGAAGATTTTTCTCCCAATTAGGAACCAACTCTCCCTTCATTCTTCGTGAAAATTCTAATGCAAGTTCTGGATGTTGTTCTTCATATTCTTCAAATTGTGAATTCCAGCTTTTTTCTCGGTCTTCACCTATTTCTCTAATTTGTCTGAAATGATCTAGAACATCATCAGGAACATAGAATCGTGGTTCAAGTGGCCAATCAAGTTTCTTCTTTGCACCCTCAAGCTCATCCTCACCTGGCGGTTCACCATGCGCCTTTGAAGTATCTTGTTTGTTTGGCATACCGAATCCAATATGAGTTCTACAGACAATCAATGATGGTCGAGGGTCCTTCTTTGCATTATCTATAGCCTTGTCAATTGCATCAACATCATTTCCATCTTTGACATGCTGTACATGCCACCCAAAAGACTCGAATCTAGCCCCACGATCTTCCGAGAATGTAAGATTGGTGCTACCATCAATTGAAATTAAGTTATCATCATAGAGCATTATTATTTTGCCTAATCGTAGATGTCCTGCCAATGATGCAGCCTCTGAGGAAAGTCCTTCCATCAAGTCTCCATCTGTTACTATTGCATAGATATGGTGGTCTACAATCTGATACTTAGGACGATTGAAGATTGCTGCTAGATGTGCTTCAGCAATTGCGAAGCCTACACAATTTGCTAAACCTTGTCCATGTGGTCGTGTTGTGACTTCTACCCCAGGGGTTTGAGGGAGATCGGGATGCCCAGG
>SOKL01000130.1 GCA_004376265.1 Candidatus Thorarchaeota archaeon | reverse complement strand
TGCCTTGAATGCACCTATTGGTGTGGTGTAGCAGACGACATCATAAGGAGTTGTAGTGTTCTTACCCCAATCGTATGTTACTCCACCCATGATCATTTTGGCAAATTGTGCGGAAGACGTTTCGAATTCGAACACATCAGCACTCACTGTCATCTCGTTGTCTGCTAGCGTGCCGTTCGCCTTGAATGCGAAATCGAGCATGCTCACATCAGCAAAATAGTTCAGAGCCAATGATCTGTTCTCAAAGTTGTCACGTCCACCGATTATATCAACGTCCCAATTGCCAACATAGTTGTCAATCTTGACGTCAACATAGTTGTTCATCGAATCTTCGGATATGTAACCTCGGAAGTGTACAAGGAAGGATATTTCATCAATGGTGATGTCTGTGGGTCTCTCGTCGAATGTCCTCAGATCAGTACCTGTCATGAAACCATTGTACCAACCCCAGTAACTATTCTCAGAGAATGGGTATATTGTTCCATTGACATTTCGGAATTGCACACCCCAAGTTACTTCATCGGTGACATTCAAATCCATGAAACCATTTGACTCACGATTGCCATAAGCTGTTCCAGGTGTGAGGAACCTAACGGCTTCGACGGAATCAGGAATCAGGTAGTGACTAAGTTCAGCACTACCGATTTCATCCATGTTGACATCCATCTGACCGTTCATGTCTAGATCCTCCCAGAGCATCAGACCACTGAACTCATAGTGCATTCCTATTTGGAGCCAATGTTCGACATCTTCGATTGTGACACTAGTACCATAGTTCTGACCTACTCCGAAACTCATCCAAGTCCAAGTCTGCTCATTTGAGGAGATCCAATCCCAACCATTAGCTTCTGCTTCAGCGATAAGATCTTCCCATGTAACATTCTGAGCCATCCAGGAGATGTCCCAGTATCCGGGCTTTGAGTCACCATCGACGGTCACTACAGTATCAATGACTGTATCCATCTCGGTTGGACTTAGTTGATTCATGTCGGTGTCGAACCAGTAGTAGGTTTGGGACCATTCGTAGGACCATGTGAATTGGTCCAGACCCATCCAAGAGTTGAGATTCATCTCGTCACCCCAGATGGTTCCGTTCGGATCCCATCCAATGAATACATCCATGCGCTCGTACTCATGTGTCCAGCTATCAGTTGATGTGTATTCTTCTTGAACAAAATACTGGTCATCCACAGTATCAAGATTACCATCGAGGTCAAGAGCACCATTTTCTGGGTTTATCGCCCAATTCTGGTAGCCCCACATTCCCCACTCAGGAATTCCAATTACAAGGTCGTAGAAATTCCTGAAAACATCACTTTCCACTGGCTGTGGACCGTAAAGCATCTGGTAACCATATGTGGTGCGGATTTTGCCAACGCTCTCATAGTTTGCTGTCGCGACTACTGTTGTTTCAAGGTAATCGAATTCGAAAATTCTCTGACCAAAGTTACTCCAAGGAATAAACAATGTTTCAGAAGATGATGCGTTCAGAACCTTGAAACCACCGTATGAATGATACCAACCTATGATTTCGTAAGTTTCACCCATGAAATCAAAGACAGAACCTGATCCATCCTCGTACCTGTAGACGACTGAGCTGCCAACAACTGTAGCGCTATCCCAGTCAGGTACTTGGAATGTAGATCCGTTAATCAGCCTGTATTCATGAACTCCATCAGGTGTCCAGTCAGGCCAATCCTGCATAGTATAGAATGTTGTACCCTCAAAGAGACATTCATAGACCATCATAGCGTCACTGTTGATAACAAGCCAGCTTGTGCCATTCAGTAGTTCAAAGATGTATGTTTCTCCTGAGTAATGATTGGGATAGCCACCCTGATCATAACAGTCGTATTGGAATGTTTCTACTTCGTTGAAAACAAAAGTATCATCGAATGTCCCAATAGTTGCTTCTGAACCTGTTGGTGTAATATCCCAGATACTTGTACCATTCGCTGTTGTGTATTCCAAGTAATTGATTTCCAATGAATATGTAATCTCATCAATGGATGTGTACGATAATGATGAAATTTCGAATACTGGGTGCACTTCATCGTTGTAGATGAGAGACTTTGTTGATGGGACAATCCCACCATCAGAAACTAGATTGTTCAATTCCCATCCCCAAAGTGTCCAATCATAATACTGACTAGCACCAACAAATGGGAGCTCATAATCAACCTCGTTGATTGATGTGTACCAAACGCGATTGTGATGGGAACCTACCAGGACTACTTCAACGCCTTCGTAGATGCCGATCTCATAGTACTCAAACCAGCTACATCTTACCCATTCATTGTCGATGAAGAGATAGTAATCGTACTCAATGTTGTCGTACTTCATAGTATACAGAATACCATCAATACCTGTGACATAATACACTGAGTCTCTGCTACTCCATGACCATGAATGTACTTTCAGAAGACTATCTTCTCCGTATCTGAGGAAATGTGCATCGCCTCCATTGGATGCTTCAATCTCGTCAAATACGACAACTTCACAGTTATAGGTTGCATACTCTGAACCACCTTGATGGATTGTTCCATCTAGATCAATCCAGTAATAGGATGACACTCCATTATTGAAGAACCAATAATCCCATTCCTGAGAGGTCAAGAAAGAATCACCATTACCAGCTGTTACATTGTAAATGAATACAGTGTCACGATAAGTGACATCGATTCGAGTCCCGTTTGTAAGCACATAGTAGTAGTAATCTTTTCCATTGCTTGAATCATAGTGATCGTAATAGAACATATCGTTCCATGTGGTACCTGACCATGGATCATAGTACTCTGTTACTGAAATTGGAAGTTTCTGATCGTTTATCTCAATGTAAGGAGTTTCTATTCCTTTCATGTAATCTGTTCCGAGGGATCCATTGGTGAACTGGAATGCAAGTTGATTTGTTGTGAGTGCGTCCATATAGACCCGCTCTCCTTCAAAATCGAAACTGTATACCCATTCACGATCCCAGGTTAGAATCTCATGTTCACCCCAAGTACCTGAATAATCCTCGTACCAAGTATTATTCATGAATTTGAAATCCCATTGATAATTGGTTTCTGGAACATTCTGACCCAAACTGACCATGAATGATACCACGAGATCACCATTCACCGTGGATGTGGTGAAACCAGAAGTTGAGGCGAAATCAGTACTAACAACTGTGTCCACAGACCTTCTTGGAAGCCAATCAATCTGCCATTCGTTAGTTCTCTGATTGTAGCAGTACCATTCCATATGATACCCTTCTACTTCTTGCCACTCCCAGGATTCGTATTCACCAAATATCCAGTCCCAGGTGTTTGTGTCGGAGTTATACTCGTCATGCCACCCGGTGATGTTGACATAGACCCAATCCCAGTAAAGACCGTAGGTGTAATTGCTTTTCTCTGTGAAATTATATGCATTGAAGGTAGGCACACCAGACATATCATAATTGATTTCGTAGGTGAGCTCAGACCAAGTGCTTTCTTCTTCAGTCCAATATCCGTCCCACGCTGAAAGTGAAAATTCAACGCCGTCAATGCTTTCGGCAATGTTACCACCGCCTTGAAGTAAACCTTCAACCATGAAGTTTTCATCCACATCAACTTGGAACATCCAGTTCCCAGGTTCCGATCCGTCTTCTCTGAGGATAGAAGCTATTGTTACGGGCCTTTCAACAGAGATTCTCCTAGCAATTTCATACTCCGAGTATGTTTGCTTTGGATTCTCACCGTATGTCGCAGGACCATAATGCCAATCATTGGGTCCCATCACTCTGTCATCAAAGCTCATGTAATCATTATTTTGTGTAACTGGCATCTCATCGGTGAAGTGTCCCACGAATTCAACTACTAGCTCTTGACCAATGGTCTGAGCTGTGCAAAGGTTCTCATTCAATTCATAGAACTGAGGATAATTGTCAGGTATTGTTTCAAAGACCCTTACTTCTTCGTTCCAAGTCCCTTCGATATATTCATCATATGGGTATCCATAGTAGGTGTATCCATACTTTGTATCGAAAGAGTCAGTTGTTGCATTGTAAATGAAGTAGAATTGTCTCTCGAAATATTGTAGTTCTTCCATTAAATAACGATTCCAGGTAGCAGTTTCTTCATTCCATTCTTCACGAAGCACAGTGACGTTCATTTCCTGTTGTGCTCCGATATCCTGCCATCTATAGACTTCATGTTGTCCAAACACATGTTGCATATATGTGACTTCTAGACTTGCATTCCATACATATATTCCGGTTGATTCGTCAAGCTGCCATGCACCATATGATGTTACAAGTTCATCATGCCAATCTGTAACATTTGTTAGGATATCCATCCAGTACGGCATTCTGAAACCTAATAGCGCATATTCAATGTCAGCGCCAGTAATATTGTATCTCATAACGAAGTCTTGATTTCGACTCACTGAATAGAGATTATTGCCCATCAAGTCAACTTTCTCCAGAGTGTAAGAACCACCATATGAATACATGAAAGCAAGATCAGGAATCATCCCAATTGCTAGTCCGGAAAACTTCCAATCTGACTGATATCCATAACTTCCGATGTTAATATTATCAGTATCTTGGACTTGCATGTGTAATTCGTACATACCTAGAGGTGTGTTCTCGTTGAAACTAACTGCAAAAGCCATGTAATAATTTTCAGAATCACTTGTATTGGAACATTGGTCAGGATGAATGTCCGCAAAGCCTGGTGTAGGATAAGAGGGTCCGGTAAAGCTTGAATCCCATTGATCACTCCACATATACCATACCTCTGACATGTATGAATCAAAACCAAAGTCAAAGTTTGCAGATATTGTTGCATCAGCTATCATGTACCAACCATAGAAGCTTACTCTGCTGATGTCTGCACCGGCTGCGAAGATACTCTTAGGCACAGTAACGACAATTCTAATAATCTCATTAACTTCAGCAAAACTATTGTCGGTCAAAAGTGTACCATTTTCATGGTAGATTTCATAAGATGGCCTTGGACCAAATAACCAATTTCGGTTATTCCATGTCCATTCATCACTTGTTGTATTGCTTTCCTGCTGCCAGCCCACGAATGTACCACTCTCAGGCATTTCAGGTTCTGGCCCGAACTGTGAAAGTGTGTATGTTGAAGGACTGTTCAAACCAGCGGCATCCATTGAAGATGAGGCTGGTAGTGTTGCTGCATTCGTAGACACAGTCATTGATACTAAGAACAGTACAACAGCACCAATCGAAGCTAGAAGAAGATTGGTTTTTCGACGACGCATTATTCATTTCTCCATATTTTCTTAATTATGTTATATGATATACTAATATTATACATTAATTTACATATAAATAATCCTATAATTAATGGAAAAAATAAGCAATTTTAATCGATTTGAGCACTGAAATTGTGTTGAAAAGTGAAAGGATAGAAAAAGAGGGGTGCGCGGGCTAAGTGCCCGCTTATTTGTTCTATTTGCGCCGTCGTGCAGCTAGTACGACAACAAGCAACACTAACACTCCAAATCCACCATAGATAAGAATCAACGATTCATCCAGTGGTCCTGGACCAGGTACAGTTGGTGTTGTTGATCCAGTGGAAGTGGTAGTCGTGGGTGTTGTTACAGTATCGGAAACATCGTAGGAGTTCTCTCCTGACACGGCTTCGTTTCCAATGCCATCGTATGCTACGATGCGATAGGTCACACTAGCACCATCAGCTTGAGCAGGGATAATGCCGCTCCAAGTGTTTCCGACATTTGTCATAGTGACATTCACCCAAAATCCTGAATCGACTCTATATTGCAGGGTCGCGCTGTTGACTCCAGATATGTCCAGTATATCGGATGATACTGCTACTGAATCACTCGATGTTGGACTTGTTGGGTTGTGTGCAACCAGTGTGACTGATGGTCCGAGTGTGTCGGGAGCTCCGCCAGAAGCAAAAGTGAACTGCTGTGTTGCGCTCTGGAAAGAGTTGCCATCAACGTCTTCCACAGTGACATAGTAACTCACAATTGTATCGGGTGCGTGATTCGGGATAACACCAGTCCATTCACTGACTGCGAGTGTCATGACTACATCGAAGTCTCCACTGGTGTTGGAATAGGTCAGTGTGACGGTTGATATTCCAGAACCACCAGTATCAGACGCGGTTACAGTGATTGTAGCAATTTCACCACTAACATCAGTTCCGTTGACTAGATTCAGAGAGTCAATTGTTGGAGCAATGTTATCTCTGAACGCGAAGGCATTTGCTGAAGAAACACCAATATTTCCTGCATTATCTTCTGCGATAATCTGGTAATTGAATGTATATCTTCCATCCATACTCCGTGGAATGTTGACTTCATAGCGGCCCAAACCCTCATTGAAGGTCATTGTGTGGTTCTCATCTAGGTCGATGTCATACACCTTGACTTCTGCAATGTCAGAGCCTCCGCTATCAGTCACATCCGCCTCGATGTGAACATTGTCGACACCCACGACATCCAATGGCGAATGAGTTACACTCCCAAATTGAGGTGCCTCACTGTCAGTTGTACCAGTTGAAATGTACCCAACAAATATTGGGTCAACCATTACACCCCAACCATCCCATTGTGGGAATCCTATCACTGTGAAGAACTGCGTTGAAGTAACGGAGAATGTAGTTGCTGAATGTCCTCCACCAGACACATAGATTGCACTGAAAGCGCCCACTGGAACTGTCTGTGCATCCACGGTTGTTGGCATGGAAGTGTTCTTTGACCAGGTGTAAGGTGCTCCTCCCAAGCTCATCAGAGCAACGTCACTCAGACCACTAGCCATTGTGAAGTTAGCAGATGCTGAGGCTTGGTCATTTGTCACAGTCTGCCCATCGTCGTCAATATATGTTGCATTGGCAGTCATTCCGCCACTTGTCATGATGTTGAGATCGCTGTAGAATGCAACAGCAAGACTTCTACCTTCAAGAACATCAGTTCCACCAGGTGTGAACATATCCCAGTCTCCCACTGTGATGTCGAATTTGACTTCAGCAATGTTTGAACCGGTTGCATTGACCATACCTGTGAAGTGTACATCGATTGAGAACTCTTCAGTCAGACACTCAGTTGGTCGCTCATCAAAATCCTCAAAGTCAGAACCTGTGTACTGGCCTTCGTACCAATCGAAGTAAGACCGGAGTCCGAATGGATAGACCTCACCAGTCACATTGTTGAATGTGACTCCAAAGTCTATTGTCTCATTCACTGCACGGTATTCCATATCAGTGGCATTGAAGTTACCCCATGCCTCACCTGGAGTGGTGAAGTTGACAGATTCTACATCGATTGGCATCCAGTAATGAGTGAGTTCTGAATCACTGAGGCCAGTTGTTGAAATGTCCATGAAGTTATCAGAGTTTGTGTCGTTCCATGCAAACATGCCTGCGTACTGGTATGCAAGATCTATATCCATCAGATCTGAGTGAGTACCATTACTCACCTCAGTGCTGTATTGCTCATCAAGCTCCCACCACAACCACGACCATTCTTGACTTGGTTCTATCCAATCCCAACCTTTGGTATTAGCTTGTGCCGTCAGGTCAGCCAGAGTGAAGTTATTCAGCATCCAAGCAATGTCCCAGTATCCTGGAGCGGGATCACCGGAAGGAGTGAATAGCAGATTCCGAATTGCATTCAATTCACCTGCAGTCAAAAATGCGCCAGTGCTTGCCTTCGTCCAGATGTAATTCTCGGACCAATTAGGAGTCCAGTTGAAGGTGACCATTCCTGTAAAGGAATGAAGGTTGAATTCGTCACTCCATGTGGAATTATTAGGTTCCCAAAGAATTCGAACGTCCAGATACTCTTGTGTTACGTTGAAGTAATCCGAACTGGTATGCTGTTCCTTGACATAAAACTGATCAAACGTAGTGTCCAGATTACCGTCAAGGTCTAGCGCACCAGTAAGTGGGTTGATGGTCCATATGTCATGTTCCCACATGCCAAACTCTGGTGACCCAACGACAAGTGCTCCTTGCTGTCTCAAGATTGACACAGGAAGAGGAACATAATCCAACTTCTTGGAATAACCCTCTGTTCTGAAGGCCTTGTATATCATCTCTGGAGCACCTTTTGCATGGAGAGGTCCGGTGGAACCATTGAAAGTCCATGATGGGAAGTTGTATCTGTAACTCTCTGGTATACGAGGCAACTCAATAATCTCATACTGCGTTCCATTGATCTGAGATTGAAGGAACCAATAGAAGTCAGGGACTACATTGTCCTCTGTGTTTGTAAAGTTCATCCACTTCGAACCTTCCCATTCCCACGTTTCTACTGGAATTTGAGTCACATTCACCCAAGCGCTTTCGAAGAAGAATTTACCATCAATCCATGGATCATCTCCTGTGACATTATCAATGACAATCAACTCAGTTGTGAAATCCATCCATCCGGACCAACGTAGTTTGTTTCCGTATATGTCTACCATATAGTACTGGTCAATCTCCCACACATCGGGATCTATCGGTTCAGCCTGCGGATGGTTCATCTTTGAATAGAAGAATGTTCCATTAGCAAGAGTCACGTTCATGAAAGTAGCTCGCCAGGTGGAGTTGTAGAAGAACTCCTCACCAGTCATTGTGGTGACATACAAATAGTCTAGAGTAGAATTCCAATTGTCGATTTTGCTATCCCAATAATTGCCAGTATAGAATCCAGTGCTAAGGTCTAACCAATTGTCAGTTACAAATTCGTATGTTGAATTGTTTCTATGACCAATTGCAACCGTCCAATCTTCATGGAAAACAGGTGACACCCAGTAGCTTCCATTCGCAATTGAGGTCCATGGAAGATTCTCATCATATGACCTTGGTCCAGTATGATAGTTGAACCTTGATTCTGGGAATGGACTCCAGTCTGTGACATTATACAGTGTGCCTGTGACATTGATTTCCCAGATATCGTAAAAGTATCCGAAGGTTGGTTCGAACTCTTGTATTGGTAGTCTCTTTGCAATGTACTTCTGGCCATCAACAATCGCAAACTCCACCGCAAAGCCCATGTCCGCAATCCAGTTAAGCTCGGTTGGGTGCCAGATAGGAACTCCAGGTGCAGGGAGTTGATAGTCATTTCCACCCAGTGTGATGTACACGGAAGGATTTGTCATATAATGAGGAATGAAGAATGTCTGTGAGTTGTACACTCCAGTCATCAGTTCCCAAGGCCAGTCGAACATATACAAGCTTGCATCAGTAGTGTTCCACAAATAGTACCCCCATATTGGATTCCAGAAGAACTCTACAGGCTCGAAGGTTCCATTAAGGTACATCACATAGTGGTCTGGTCCAATATACTCAGGCCAACCAACCATATACAATGGGATTGATCCGTTAGCATAGGTCACCATGGTATGTTCGACCCTAGATATGTCAACCATTTCAACGAAGTTCGATGTGTAAAAGTCCCAGAAAGGCCAAGGTTCTACAATCCAAGTACCATTGACCGCTAACATGGAGTGATAATCTAGATATCCTGTATGCTGAGGATAATCACCATAAGCAAGGAAGAAAGAACCACCCGTGAGGGAGATATTGAAAATGGCTGCTGAACTACCTTCGAAGACCTGACGCTCAGTGTTGTTGATGAACTTGATGAAAAATTCATTTTCACCAGTTTCATAATTAAACTTCTCGAGCACAAGATCTTCATAGGTGGAATCGATATTGCTGAATACATACTTCTTCAGTGGAACTATCTCACCGCTGACGTTTATGAATGACAGTTTCTGCCTTTCATATAGGTCAAGTGTCTGTTTGTTCTGGAAGACCTCAGCCTTCTTTGGTTCTTCCATGTAGAGTTTTGTTCCGTTCATATAGCTGTAAACTGTATCTTCAGTCCAACCAAGAACAATGTGTTCGCCCCAACCTGACTCATAGTCAATGACCCAGGTGAGGTTACCATAGAAGTAGTCCCATTGCCATTCCATCTGTGGCATCTGTGCCGTGGGTGTAACATCAAAGGAAATCTTCAGATCGTTCCCAAGGGTCTCCATTGCAAGGTTGTTGACAAAGACATAATTTACAGGCATCTTGGTCTGGATAGTGTTCATTGAAATCCACTCATTAGTCCAACCACCAAGTCCCGCATTCTTTGTGAAGTCCCAAGTCAGTTCTTCCCAGAACCAATCGGTGACAAGCTGCCATTGTGGTTCCCAACGACCTGGTAATATCTCAACCATTACCCACTCATAATGATCACCAAATCCCCACTGAGTTCGGACCGTCCTGTTGTACACGTCGTACCCAATAGTACCTGTAGGACTAACGCGAACTTGAACCTCAATTTCAGACCACTGGTGCCAATCTGTACCGTTGTCAAAACCCCAGTCATCTTCATGAGCGCGAAGGAAGAAACCAATACCATCGATGTCGTCAATATATTGATCTGCACCCTGAAGCCATGAACGTACTGTAAAGGTTTCACCAATATCAGTCTGGAACATCCAGCTTGGCTGGAATGGTTCTCCACTGTGAGTGAGGGTCACGACTGAAACCGGAGTTTCGATGGACAATGATCTCAATTGCTCATATTCAGATCTTTCTTCAGGAGGGGAAATTGGTAAGAATGCAGTGGGTGAGAATCTCATACCGTTCACATCATAAAGCATCTCGTTGATGTGTAATGGCCAAGATCCCGAATCACCAGTAGAGCTCTCACTCGCTGAACCAGTTGGAATCATGTCATCACTAATGTGTCCACGAAGATTGAGGACAAGACTCCCATCATTCCAGGATACACCACTCAGAGTTTCATTGAGAATGTAAGTAAGTGGAAGACTTCCGTCACTAGGCCAGGGTTCATATTCGATCCATTCGATATTTTGCCATCCAGCTCCATGTTCATGAACTACCCATGTGCTGTTTCTATATCTGAAACCAAGCTTGTGGTCAAAGGTATTCGTCGCGAAATCATAGATGATCGCTAGGTTACCCCAAGTCCACTCTTGATGCGAAGTGTTTCCCCATCCTTCGTAGTAAGTGTACTCACGACTTACGTCGAGATAGGAATAGCCATCTTCCCAATGATAACCAAACTTGGGTTCTGCCCATTCAACAGTCTTTGAACTATTCCATACGTAAGTACTCGAGGCAACATTGTACTGCCAAGCTCCGTCTCGACTGGATGTAACCGTATAAAGACCAAACACCCAGTTCTGAGTTCGTATCCGATCAGGTAAGTCGAATAGAATTGTTGCATTGTCCATTATGGTTCCATTATTGATAGTTGCAGTCATGTTGAAATCAACACCACGAGTAGCAGAGAAGAGAGGGCTCCCGTCATCGGACACTCTAGTCCAATCATAGTATCCTCCAACGGCTTCATACACAAGATCATCGAAAGTGGATCCGATTATTCTACCGCTCAGCAGATCCTGAAACTGACTTTGAGCGATTGTGTTCAATTTTTCATCTAGAAGTCCGCAGCTCACAAGGTAGAACCCGTTAGTTGTGGAAGTGTTGAATCTAACCTGAACTTTGCCCCAATAGGATTCCGTACCATTTACGAATGTGTTTGCAGAAACATTCATTTCTGCGAACGGTTGCACTGCTGGACCAAAAACAGTTTCTAAAGTGTAGTTAGCGGGGAGTGATTCTGGAGGTTCTTCCATGGGAGTTGCATTTTGTGTGCTATAGAAATGCCACTTTCTTTGAGGAATGTCATAGAATGCCATCCAGAAAAATTGACCCATACCCCCTGTCTGTTGCATTTCACCTTCTGGTCCAATATCAGACATATTGAAGTATGAACCCGATATCATAAAACCGAAGGGTTGAGTAGAGATTGCGTCTTTGGGAACTTCGATAAAGAAGTTGACCCATTCATCTAAAGCGATAGTTTCGTTCCATCTGATAAGTGAATTATTTTCATGTCGCGAATGCCAGTTAATAGTAGGGCCAAACCGATAGTGGGATGATTCCCAAGTATTATTTCTCACTTCATTGACAATCTGTTGATCCCATTCAACGCGAGTAAAATCAGTAGGATAATCTGCAGGGATTCCTACTTGTCTATATGAAACGGAGTTTGCGTCTGGTGAAGACCCTTCGGTTGTGATTGTGATAGCCGGAGGAGTCATGAATAATGAAACTGTGAACAGAAAAAGTGCAACCAGCGTGAGTGATTTAGTAATGAGCTTCGTCGTGTACACCTCAAGTGAATCTTGATAGATTGGCGACCGCAGCTGCAGCAAATGGTACAGAAATGCGCTATACCAAAGTTGCACCAAATAAGATTGCATCCAGATATCATATTCGGCAATATCACTAACAGCGGCGCTTTCATAGCTTTCTCGGAGTTAGAATATAAGCCTACGTCGATTGAATTGGATATGAAAAAAAGAGAAGATGGAGCGATTAAGAACCGCTCCTCTTTGATTGCTATAACCGTTCATTGTAAGTTAGACAATCTTGGACACCAGAGCGATGTCCTCCCAGGCAACGGCACTGGGCTGGCTCTGTGAGGTCTTTTTGTGTCAGGTCAACCTCATGATAGTGTTGAAGAGTCTGAGTATATAATGTCCTATCCCTTCTCTCAAACAGCCATCTGATAGATGTCCAATATTGTCCACATTCTATGCAGCTGTTCACAACCCTAAGACAAACCAGAAGACAATCGGTGTGACGAATGCCTCAATCAGGGCGGCTATTACTAGGAAGAAGGCTATTAACACATATGTCCTCCAAGTACGCCCATCACTGAGAAGAGCTCTGGTTTTTGTGGGAACTGATTCCCAGTCTTCACTCTCAATAGTGGGCCAGAGATCTCTAGCAATCCTGATGGATGCTGCCGCTGCAACCAAGAATGTCGGGATTTCTATGATAGCATGAGGAACAATCCTAGACAGAAATTCCAGAACACCTATACCCCAGGAATATTCGATGATAGCAATTCCTCCAAGTGTGAGGGCTGTAGAAAGAATTTCGGCTATCGCTATCGACATAAGTCCGAATTTAATGTAGGTGATCAAGAAGTCTTCATCTTGGTTTCGTCCTCCATAGAATAACCTGTATCCTCCTGCAAGGACGAGTGGGAGGATAAGCAGTGCAATCACTGTGAATTGGTCATCATAGATGAAATACTCTGCAGCAAATAGCGTGATGAAGAGTGGGAACCACCATACCCCTAT
>SOKL01000111.1 GCA_004376265.1 Candidatus Thorarchaeota archaeon | reverse complement strand
CTTTGATGATCTCAGAGTTCTTCATGGAGTGCTTGAGAAAATCTAGACTGTATCCGAGGATAGAGGAGTTTCCTCTATCCAACCTACCTTTGTTCGAGAGCCTAAGACCTCCAACCTGTTTACTCTATAGAATAGACTACGTCTTTCTCACGTACTCTCTCAGAAACCTTGATGGCAATCTCTTGGCCTTTGCTACCAGTTTCAATGTCTGCCCTGTCAATTTGCATTGAGTCAACATTCATCTCGAATTTTGTTGTTGCACCCTCAAACCTGATTTTGCTTCCTACTCTGAGGTCATCCTCAAGCATAATGGCTGCAACACTAATCTTGTGGAAGTATCTTGTAACGACACCTACTTTCTTCTCTCCCATAGAAAGCACCTAGTGAATTCAATTCGTACCCAATCAGAAAAGTCCTTCGCCCTATCGCGTCTTGACTGTTCCACCCCACTGTACCATGTCCTGAACTGTTGATATCAGATCCCACTTTGGTTTGTATCCCAAGTTTTCACAAGCTTTGGTATCGTCAATGATGTAAGTTGAACCAAATAGTTTCGCTCTGAAAGGTGTGAGGAGAGGAGAGTTCTTTCTATGAAACGCTCTATAGATACCAGCAGCTGCAGAACCCAAAGCTACTGATGGAGCGTATGGAATATTCCTAAAGTCCTTAGAAGCATTGACCTCGTCTGCTATGGTTTCAAGTATCTCTCTAAATGTGCAAGTAAAAGATGTAACATTGAAAGCATTGCCAGCAGCTATGTCAAACTTCTCTGCTGTAAGAATTATACATCCAGCAAAATCTTCAGCATGAGCGTAACTCTGTCTGTTGTTCCCCCCACCAAAGGTAAACATATTCCCATTTTTAATCCGCTCAATGAGTTGGGGACCTGTGAACATGTCTCCTTTCCCTAGTATAGTAGGTCCTCTAATCATCGTGGCTTTAATGCCATAATTTTCTTCATACTCTTTGATTAAGTTCTCAGCTGCAGCTTTTGATCGCTGGTAAGTGTTCATTGGATTCCACGGTGCGTTTTCCGTGAGCGGTTCTTTGATATTTGGGAATCCGTAGACGGCGGTTGAAGATGTGTGAATTAGTTGAGGAATGTCTTTTTGACGAATGATTTCCAGTACATTTCTGGTTCCCTCAACATTCACTGGAAAGAATTGTGATTTTCCTCCCCAATCTTTCATTACTGCTGCATTATGAAAGAACCACTCAGTATCATCTGGGACACCTTTCTCTAGGCTCTTCAAATCTGTTACATCACCAATAACCGATTTGAAGGGTAATCCATCGAGGAGATCAAGATTCGAGGTCTCTCTCTTTAGAATTGTCACATCTTGATTACCATCACTAAGTAATCGAACGATATACGATCCAACAAAACCATTGCCTCCTGTCACAAAGCATTTTGCCATAATAACACAAAATCTGAGAGCCTTAAAGTCTTCAGTTTTCCGGATTGTAATTCTATTATTCTAATACATTCAGGAACCTTTTTGTAAGGGAAAATAAGAGAGAGTTGTTCCTCTTTCGGAGATTGTTAGAATGGACACAAAACTTCTAATCATCATCGCATCGGGCGATCGCGAGAAAGTGCTAACTGCATTGATGTATGCAAAGAACACAATCAAGTATGGCTGGATTGAAGATGTTCGAGTTGTTTTCTTTGGTCCGTCTGAAAACCTACTTGTGGGCGATACTGATGTGACTGCTTCAGCCGCTGAACTTGCAAAAGTGGGGCAACCTTTGGCCTGTAACTTTCTGTCTGCTCGTGAGGGGATTTCAGAACAGATTGAGAGTCTGGGAATTACGGTTGACTATGTGGGTTCGATGATTTCTGATTATATTAAAGATGGTTACGCTCCCATGGTATGGTAGATATCACTTATTTTCAGCATCACCATTCTCTAGAGGTTTGAGCTGATATAGAGATCGTTGGACAATTTCAGAAAGAGCAGGATGGATATGTATTGCTTCGAGCATCTTCTTGTCTGTACCTTCGGAAGTATACATTAGGTTGATGATTTCCTGAATCAATATAGGTGCATGAGGTCCAACGATTGTAGCTCCGATTATCTTTCTGCTATCACCATCCACAATCATTCTGAAAAGACTAGGTGGATTCCCCATGGCAAAACCCTTCGCAACCCACGAATAATCAGTTTCAGCAACCTCAATATTCAGTTCGGATTGCTTTGCCTCTTTCAAGGTCATTCCAACAGTGGCGATTGGGGGGAATGAGAAAACAGCTCTGGGAATAGCATGATAATTCATTTTGCTTAGCGTGGGTTTTTCATTGTCCTTCTCGTTGTGAAGTTGCATCAAATTATTCCATACCACATTGTTCTCTTCATTTGCTACATGTCTGAACTGATAGCGATTGATAGCATCACCAAGAGACCAAATTCGTTTCTTGCTTGTTCTAAAATAATCGTCAACTATAATCCAATCGTTTTTATCAACATCGACTCCAGACGTTTCAGGATGCAACAGGTCTGAATTGGATCTTCTCCCTGCAGCAATGAGGAGAACCTCTCCTTCGAATTCTACATGCTCTCCAGTTTTCCGGTTGACTGCCTTGACAATTTTCTTTCCATCCTTCTCTCTTACTTCGATCACTTCATGATTAACATGAACACTCATTCTCATTGCTAATTCTTGTTTGAGAAGCTCCGATACATCTGGATCCTCATTTTTCACAAGATAGGGATTCCTACCAATGATTGTGACTTCTGTTCCAACTGCAGAGAAGAAATGCCCGAATTCAGTGGCAACATACCCTCCTCCAACTATAAGCATTGATTTTGGCTGCTCCATAAGATGGAGTGCTTCATCATTGGTTAGATATTCAACATTTCCAAGCCCTGCAATATCTGGAATTAGTGGTCTTGAACCAGAAGCTATGATTATGTTCGGAGCTGTGAGTTTTTCTCCATTTACCTCGAGTACATACTCATCAACAAAAACTCCTATTCCGTTGAAGAAATTAACATTCTCAGTTGACTCCATCCACTTCTCTTGTCCTGCGCTCATTCCGTTAACACGTTCGCGCATTCGCTGCATAATCCAGGGATAATCAATCTCGTCTATCGTGACCTTAACTCCAAGTTCCTTGAGGTGTTTAGCTTCTTGAATTACGTCTGCCAAATAAGTCAGGATTTTGGTGGGAATACAACCCCGGTTCAGGCAAGTTCCTCCTGATGGTCCACGCTCGATCATGGCCACTTTGAATCCCTGGTCAATCGCTTTTCCAAGGAGTCTCAGACCAACACCTGAACCAATAATGATGAGATCGTATTCTTTCATAATTTTTCGGTGAAATTGCATTCACCTGATAAAGCTACTTACTGCGGGGCCATAATCACAAATGAGTTAGCGATCCCATTTCTTTGAGCTAATGATGAGAATGTTCACCATGCCCACCATCAATGGGTGAAAGTCTACCAAATGCTCGCTGAACCACTTCAGGCAATGCAGGATGAATATGCATAGCTTGGTACATTGGCTGGTATGTCCCCTCTGGTGTGTACATCAAGTTGATGATCTCTTGGATTAGAATAGGCGCGTAAGGACCAATGATTGTTGCACCCAGTATCCGTTTACTGTCACCATCAACTATGACTCGTACGAGTGATGCTGGATCTCCCATCGCGAAACCTTTAGC
>SOKL01000241.1 GCA_004376265.1 Candidatus Thorarchaeota archaeon | reverse complement strand
GCTTCATCGCTTTTTCTTTACCCCACATATCATATCACCTGTCGATTCGAAGACCTCTCTCGCGACCCTTAATCAATTTCTCAACTTCTGACTTGTACACAAACGCAAGGTCACCAGGAACAGAGTGTTTCAATGCTGAGAATGCTGAACCAAAGTCCACAGCTTTTTGAAGATCTTTCAATACCAAATATCCGTAGATAAATCCCGCACTGCATGAATCTCCTCCTCCAAGACGGTCGATGACTTCGACATCATAAACTGGACTTCTGAAGATCTTTCCATTGGAATATGCAAAGACAGACCATTTGTTCTGCAAGACAGTGGGGGTCTCTCGGACAGTAATGACAACTACTTCAAAACCGAACTTATCAGTCAATTTAGCTGCCACTTCTTCGTAGTCTTTCCCTTCTATCCCATAGACCACTTTCGTGTCTTCTTCTGTTGTAATCAGAATGTCTATATTCTCCGAGGCTGGTTCAGTGAACTTCTGAGCTTCCTTGGGGGTCCAGAGTTTTCCTCTATAGTTAACATCGTACGAAACCTTAGTTCCTTGTTCTTGAGCGGTTTGTAAAGCTTCATTCGTTACTTCTGCACAGCTCTTTTTTAACGCCGGAGTGATGCCGCTGGTGTGGAAGAGTTTTGTCCCTTTCAAAATCTTCTTCCAATCCACCTCTCCAGGTTTGATTCTGCTTATTGCGGATTCTTTTCTATCATAGATGACCCGATTAGTTCTAGGGGCTGCTCCAAACTCAACAAAATAAACCCCACAACGACTATCTGAATCCCAAAGAATGTGAGATGTATCAACTCCATGCTCACGAGCTTTATTCCGAATGAAATGTCCAATCGAATTGTCTCCGAGCTTGGTGATAAATGCTGAATTGAGCTCCAATCGAGCACAAGCTACAGCAACATTCATCTCGGCTCCACCAGCATGTGCATTGAAGCTGTGTGTTTGTTCAAAGCGCATGAAATCTGGTGGAGATAATCGAAGCATCACTTCTCCAAAGGTAACCACGTCGTAGCTCATTTGTCACAACTCACAGTCTGTTCAACACGTGCCAGATGTCCTTTTGGAAATGTTAAATCTACCGTTAACACATTTCAGAAGTCTATGCATATTTGGTCGAGAACTCTGTCCTTGCGATAACTTCGTCCTGAACAAAAGGATCCAATTCAATGAAATACGCACTATATCCTGCAACTCTCACAATCAAATCTCGATGTTGTAGGGGGTTCTCTTTTGCGTCTTCAAGCGTTTCTCTTGAAACAACATTGTACTGTACGTGAAATCCACCCATCTCAAAATAAGCATCCACCATGCTCACAAATTTGTGACGACGCGACTCAGAATCAAAGAAGTCTGGTGTGAATTTCATATTGTATAGTGTGCCATTATAGCATGACGAGTGGTCGAGTCTAGCTACAGACTTCATTGCAGCTGTTGGTCCATTGATATCCCTGTTCTGCGTGGGCGATACACCATCGGACAACATGTATTCTGCCTTTCGACCATCTGGTGTTGCACCTAGAACTTCTCCTTGTGGAATGTACATTGAAACCGAGAACAGAGCTCCATGATACGGTCCATTACGAGTGGTCATCCTGCTCTGAATTGACTCACAGAATGTTCTCCCTGTATCCCTGGCTAGATTATCTACTCGCTCGATGTCATTCCCATATTTTGATGGGTCATTCTCAAACTTGACTCTGAGCTCTTCATGTCCTTCCCAATCATCTGAAAGAATTTGAAGCAATTCATCCATTGAGATCTCCTTTTCGTCAAAGACGTATTTTCTGAGAATCTCCAAAGAATCTGCTACTATCGCGATTCCAACTCCCATTATCCCCCCTGAGTTATACTTCGCGCCTCCTTCCTGCATTGTCTTTCCAGATTTCAGACTGCCTTCGAGCAGAGCAGAAATGAAGGGTGTTGGTGTGTTCTCAATGTGAACTCCTGCAGTAATTCTATCTGCCTGAGTCAACATCTCAATTGAGTAGTCTATCTGTTCTGTGTATGCTATCCAGAGCTCATCAAAGGATGTGAATTCTCTCGGGTCTCCAGTTTCTCTTCCTACAAGTTGACCAGTCTTAGGGTCCTTCCCGTTGTTCAGAGTTATCTCAAGTATCTTCGGCAAATTCACATAACCAATATTCTGTCTGGGATCTGATTTTCCACCGACTATTGGTTCAACACACCCGAGAATAGAGTAATCATGAGCATCTGAGGGGTCGGTGCCCTTCTCGAGCATCATTGGTATTATCGCATCATCATTGAAGAGACCTGGCATCCCCAAGCCATTTGAAATGACTTCAATAACTTGCAGTCTAACATCCTCAGGAGTTTTCTTGTACCATCTGAAAGAAACACTAGGTTGAGTAACTCTGATATTTGCAGTTGCTTCAAGCACTAAATTCGTCAAATCGTTGGATGAATCATTTCCTTTCTCATCCTGTCCTCCAATTGTGAGATTCTGAAACATGGGATGTCCTGCAAAGGCAATACTGTAGTATTCATTCCGAATCTTGATTAAAGATGTAAATTTGACCCATAGAATCTCCAACATCTCAAGTGCGTCTTCACGTTTCAATATCTTGGATTTGATGTCCTTCTCATAGAGCGGAAACATGTATTGGTCAAATCGACCAGTCGACATTGAGTGTCCATTGGATTCTGTCTGAATAAGTAGGTGGATGAACCAGAATGACTGAAGAGCCTCGTGAAACGACTCTGCTGGTCCAGCAGGAACCTTCGAACAGATTCGTGAGATCTCCTGAAGCTCTGTTTTCCTTTTGTCATCAGCTTCTTGTTCAGCCAACTCTGAAGCGTGAATCGAGAATCTCTCGGCAAATCGGATCACTGCTTCAAACTCGTTTCTCACGGCATCGTAAAACACCGAGTCTTTCTGATTGATATCGCTAATGATGCTTTGAAGCCCTTTTGTAATCACAGTTTCATAATCTACGATGACATGCCCAATTCCAGTTCCTGGTGCTCCAATAGTGAATAATCCTGCCTTTGATGCATTGATTGATTCGTTGGATATCACCTTTGCTGCAATCTCTGATATGCTCTTGTCTTTCCAAAAGCTAAAGACTTTCCGCAATTTCTCTTTGTCATCTTCGCTGATGACAAACTTCTCCGTTCTCCTCTTGTCGAAACGGTCTAACTCATCTTCAATCCATTTCCAACTATATTCTGGAAAAATCTGACATGATCTTGGGGTTGGACCCATGTTCCCCACTATTAGCTCTTCAGGTTCGATTCGAATTGTCATGTTGTCTAGAACGTGAGCAAAACCACCAGCAAGACGAGTCATGGCTGGTTCTGACCAATGCTCTTTCACATATTGTGTGAAGAGGACTGCTCGTTCTGAAGAGATAGTCGGCTCGGATTCAAGCATTCTTTGCTTTATCCGCTGGCTCCGGGACGTCATCCTCAAAATATTCCCCATTTGGATACATTACTCTTCCCATTGCGCGGAATCAAAGAATCTTGGGCAAGTATGAATCTAATCGACTCAATGCTTCTTCAATTCTCTCAGTTGAAACAGCATAGCATAATCTGAGGAATCCTTCGCCAAATTTTCCGAAAGCTGTACCGTGGATCGTAGCTACACTAGTTTCTTTCAGAATTTGATGAACCAGATCATATGACTTAATCCCAAATGCTGAGACATCAGGGAATACGTAGAAGGCTCCTCCAGGTGGTTGCAAGTCAACTCCGTCAATACTATTGAGTCCCCTTGTTATCAGATCTCTCCGTTTCCTGAATGTCTTGAGCATATCCACAACACAATCCTGAGGACCAATGGCTGCAGCTTCAGCGGCTTTCTGAGCGATAGTTGTTGGCATTGCGATGATATGTTCTTGCAGCTTGGTCATTGCACCAATTAGTTTACTAGAACCCGTCGCAACCGCTATTCTCCACCCCGTCATAGCGTATGTTTTCGAGAAAGAGAAGATCGATACGGTTCTTTCTTTCATTCCTGGAAGAGAACCAATGAACAAGGGTTCTTCTTCTACGTATCTGAATTGCTCATATGCTTCATCCGCAATCACATAGATGTCGTTCTCAATGCAGACCTCTGCAATTTGCTTGAGTTCCTTATTTGAAATCACTCCGCCAGTGGGATTGTTTGGCGAGTTAAGCACAAGCATCTTTGTCTTGGGTGTGATCTTACTCGCAACATCTTCTGCTGTTAGTCCAAATCCAAGCTCCTTCTTCAATTGAATTGGGACGGGAATACCTTCCGCGAGTTTGATGTGTGCAAAGTGGCTAACAAAACCTGGGTCTGGGTATATCACTTCATCTCCAGGGTTCAGAAGTACCAAATGTGCGGTAACTAGAGCGCCCATTCCACCTGCAGTGCAGATCAGCTCAGTCTCAGGATCGGCCTTTATGTTATTGTCACGTTTGAGTTTCTTTGCAAGAGCCTCACGAGTTTCAATATAACCTGCATTGTGAGTATATTTTGTGTAACCATCATCAATTGCCTGCTTTGCGGCATCTTTGATATGCTGAGGAGTATCAAAATCCGGGATTCCAACAGTCATATCAAAAATATCTGTTCGTCCGATGATCTTATTGAAAATCTTGCGGATTTCACTGGGGGGAACATCAACGTTTCTCTCTGCGAGCAACTGTACCACCTATTGATATTCGGGATTCGAACCAGTTTATATAATCTCTCGAATGGACCTTTCAGTTTAAGAAATAACTACTAGTCACTCAGAGGAGTTTTAAGACGCTTCTATATTCAATTGATTTATGCCCGGTCCAAGTGCTGATGATGTTCGAAGAGCTAGTATGACTACTCTTGCAGAAACTCATACAATCTATGTTGAATCTGTTCGCAGGTTGATGGGAGAAGAGGGTCTCAAGGCAATTGGTGAGGCAAATCGACTCCATGGATTGGTGCTTGGTAAAGCTGGGATTGAACAGGGTAGTTTGAGAGTAGGAGATTACAAGTCTATCTTCGAATTTTTCGATGGCGGTCATCCATACTTTGGTTTCACCTTAGATATTGCTGAACTAACTAACAAAAGGATCGATATGAAGGTGACATACTGTCCTTGGCTTGAAGGCTTCAAAGGCAAGGGTGCAAGTCCGGATATCTGTGAGTGGGTGACTAAGATAGATGAAGGCATTGGACAGGCAGTGGATCCCGAATTCAAGATGACTATTCCAAAGTGCATGATGCGCGGGGATGATCACTGTATCTACAGATGGGAGAAAGAATGACGTGACCGACAAAAGAAACGAAATTATTGATAGAACTATGAAACTCTATGTAGCTGCGCTATCTGACGCTGCTGATGAAATTGGACTTCCAATAGTGTGCATGGACAGAGGTATCATTCCTCTTACTAAGAATAAACGTATGGCAGGATTTGCTAGAACTGGTAAACTGGCTCGTTCTCCTTCAAGTAGACCATATGACGAGAAGCAACTTGATGTCTTCATGAATCTTGGAACTGAAGCTCTAGACGGAGATTTACTCGTTATTGACATGGCTGGTGCAACAGATTGCAGTGCATGGGGTCAAATATTGACAAAGATTGGAATGGCAAAAGGAGTTCGAGGTGCGGTGGTTGATGGGACTTCTAGGGATATTGATGAAATCGATAAAGAGAACTTCACAGTCTTTGCTCGGGGTCGTCATCCCGGCACCATGAGAGGTCGCTTAGACATGGAGTCTGTTCAGAAACCCATAGTCTGTGGCGGTGTAACCGTTAATCCTGGAGACCTCATATTTGGTGATGGTGATGGAATCGTAGTGATTCCTGCTGAACACATTGAAGATGTTCTTACTCATGCTGAAGAAGTTGTAGTAACTGATGACTGGTGGTCCGAGAAACTGGACGATGGAGAAGATCCACACGACCTTCACAAAGAGAAACCTATTCCCTGAGTCATTTCAACGGATATACGCCTCTTTTCGTTGCATAGTCATACAACTCTAGAATCTTCTGTGGAGTAGATTCCGGCTGGATATTGTGTGCTGGAGCAAGGATGTAACCACCACCTGGTGCAAGTTCATCAATCCTTGTATCTACCGCTGTTCGCACATCTTCTATAGACCCCTGAGCTGACATAGCAACCTGTAGGTCAATGCCTCCATGGAATGTCAATCTGTCTCCATATTTCCGCTTGAGCTCTGCAGAGTCCATTCCCTTCGCTAGTGGTTGGATTGGATTTAGAATGTCCACGCCTACATCAATCAGGTCCTGTATCATGGGTTCTACGGCACCACATGAGTGATAGAGGACTTTGACATTCGGTGCTCTCTTGTGGATGTCACTGTAAATCTTCATGTGTTTTGGTTTTACGAGGTTCTTGTACATTCTTGGACTTATGAGAAGTCCATCCTGATGACCTAAGTCATCCCCGACTTGTACTATATCCAGGTATTCTCCTACTTCATCTAAGAAAACGCGATTCATCTCTAGAGCGAGTTCCATACTTTTTTCCATCATCGCTTCTGCAAGATCTTGTCGTCGAAGAAGGTCGATGAGAAACTTGTCGAATCCTCTCATGTAGTGCGCGACTATCTCGAAGGTTCCCCATGGACCGCCTACCATTCCAATAACTGCATAGTCGGTTTCTTCGTGCAGGTGTTTTGCCCACTCCCGCACGCCATCCAGCCTTGAAGGGTCATCTGGGTCTATCCACTCAAATTCCTTAATTTGCTCAACCTCAGTGAACTCAGCCCACGGATAGTAGGTGACCTCGTAGAAGCCGCCAATTACCTTCATACCACATTTGAACTCTGTTTCAATCGAACCATCGGGGAGTGGCTGAGGCTCAAAACCTGCGGCAGGACTCATGTACACACGTCGGAAATCTACATTCAATCGCCTCAGTAATTCTTCTGATGTTTTCCAAGAAGCCATAATTCCCCATTCCTGGGTTTCAGGAGCTGTGATACTTAGGTGATCCCTCAGATTCTCATACGCTTGAGGTGTAGTCCAATAATCCAAAGGCACACGATCGGGTTCTTCATGATTGACAGCTGAATGGAAACGTTCTCGCGGTTTCATCGATTTCTCACCGATTTTCATAATCTATATTAAATTGGGATTATACCGCAGTCTTTAATTAATCGGTAGGATAAGACACATTTCCACACTATTTCATTACCGGAGAGAATTACAATGGTCGATATAAAGAAGGTAACATCTTTGCTCCAAGAGGTTGTTACCTCAAGTCGAGTCACTGACAAAGACTTTGATATGATTCCATATAGTCGCGATTTGAGTCCGGCAGATCAAAAGATGCCAACTCATGTCGTGTTACCTGATTCCCGAGAAGAGATTCAAGCCATTTTGAAAATTGCAAATGAGCAGGATGTTCCTGTATAGATTCGCGGCGGGGGTACTTCTCACTGGGATGCCTTCCTCCCCCAAGAACCAGGTATCATGCTCGATCTCGGCCGCATGAACAAGATTCTAGATATCAACGAACGAGATCTTGTAGCCACAGTGCAGCCGAACTGTACCTGGGCTAAATTGGAAAGAGAATTACGAAAAAGAGGCCTGACCTACCTCTGCAGCGAAGCAGGGGGCCCTGCTATGACTATTGGCGGTTCGGTCATGAAGGCTGGAGGAGGTCCACATTCGACGGCCAAATTTGGTTTCCATGGTAATCAAGATATTGTCACCCTTGAGATGGTTCTTCCGAACGGCGACATCGTGGAAACTGGTTCAGCAGCTTGGCCAAGTGCCGGGAAATTCAAACGCCAATGTCTAGGACCTGACCTTGCGGGTATGTTCATTGGGGCTGAAGGTATACTCGGAGTTTGTACTGAACTCTCCATTCGAATTCGACCAACAACAGATGTGTCTGAACGCCTCACTGCGACAATGAAGACGCTCGAAGATGTGATTGAATTCGGTCATTTCATCAACAGACATGTTGGCGATGAATACATGCAAGGTATCTATCTCTGGGTGGATCCCTCAGCACCTGAAGTTTTCTTTCTGATGATGGACATTTTCGGCTATGAGCAAGAGATTGTCGATCACAGGAAGAAGAAGATTATTGAGAAACTCAATGAATTGGGCGGAGAGATTGGAGACCGTGCCCCGGCAGATGATTATTTCGGACG
The DNA here is from genome assembly GCA_004376265.1 of Candidatus Thorarchaeota archaeon. Classification (GTDB taxonomy): domain Archaea; phylum Asgardarchaeota; class Thorarchaeia; order Thorarchaeales; family Thorarchaeaceae; genus SMTZ1-45. Next base: position 5,031 of record SOKL01000241.1, on the reverse strand, counting down.
AATCCTCACAGGGTTAGCAGACCTGTTTAATGCTGGTGTCTGGCACTTCTTTGGTTCTGGCTCCCTACGTATCGATGACATTCCATACATGTACAAGATTTGGAAAGAGGAACTCATCGAGAAAAGAGGATATACCAAGGCTGGATTCGGTGGCCAGATTCTACCAAGGGACTGGCTTGCCTTTATGGTGACAAACTATCGTGAGCCTGAAGAGTGGAAAGAACTCGTCAAGATGGCTGACGAGATAGACGAAATCACGCTTAGAGGCCCAGTGGTTCCATATGGTATAGGTGGTCGTGATGGACTTCGACGGTTTGTTGCAGAGCGAGATACTGGTTACTATCGATTGCTCAAGACACTCAAGAGGACACTGGATCCAAAGAACATACTGCAACGAGGAATCTTCATTCCAGAGGAGGAATTGAGATGAGAATCGAAGAGTACAAGGACATGATCTATGCCTGTGGGAGATGCGAGTTCTGTAGAGGTATTGACTACAATGATCGTTGCCCAGAGATTTTCACTCAACACTGGGAGTCCTCTACAGCTAGAGGTCGCATGGCAATTGCACGATCAATCCTAGAAGGAAAGCTGGAATACTCTGAGGACCTTGCAGAGCGTATCTTTGGTTGTTTCATGTGTGGCAGATGCAGAGAGGAGTGTAAAAAGGCTGCACAAATTGATGTGATTGAAATCACCAAGGCAATGCGGCAAGACTTCGTTGAGCAGGGAATTAAAATCCCTGAAGAAGGAGCAAATATGGCAAACACTGTAACATCGTCTGGTAACATATTTGCAGATCCGCCAAAGGCCCATAACAAATGGGCTAATGGACTTGAGTTTAACGAAGGTTCAGGTACATTGTTCTATCCAGGCTGTCTGGCTAGTCACCGATTCAAAGAGAAAACAAACATCTTGGTACGACTTCTGCAAGCTGCAGGGTATGACCTAGATTTCCTTGGAGATGATCAGACATGTTGTGGGACTCCATATTGGATCACAGGTAAGATGGAGAATGCTGAAGATTATGCGAAAGCATACTTAAAGAAATTGCAGGACCGCGGAGTGAAGGAGATAATAACTCCATGTCCAAGCTGTTTCAGGGCGTTCGATGAAGAATATCCTCACCTTCTTGGAATGGAGAAACTACCCATCAAGGTCCGTCACACAAGTGAAGTTCTCCAGGAGATTGTTGACGAAAAGAAGCTGAAATTCAAACCAGTGAACAAAACGGTTTCATACCACGATCCATGTGAGATAGGACGTTACAGAAACATCTACGACCCACCACGAAAAGTGCTTGAAGCAATTCCCGGTGTGGAATTCATTGAGATGTCTAGAAATAGGGAACAAGCTTTCTGCTGTGGCGGAGGTGGTGGCTGCAAGATCATGTATCCTGATCACTCACAGAAAGTATCTGATGAGCGAATCAAAGATTTTATCGAAACTGGCGCAGACATAATTTCAACCATCTGTCCAGCATGTGAAATGAACCTGATCCATGGGACTTATGCCGCGGATTTAGACACTAGAGTTCTCGATATTGCAGAAATCATGGCGGTTTCAGCGGGTATAGTGGATCCCGAGATACTAGAATCGGACTATTTCCCTGAAGATTGATTGAGGTGTTTCACGAAACAAGAATGGAGGTCACCTCTTTGGTAGAAGATGAGTTAACATGGAATCTCTGCAATGATTTAGTAGCTGGCGAAATAGCCACAAGATGCTTGATAGTTTCATATCTTATCAACAGCTTACCTGGAAAATATGGTGAAGAGATTCTAGAAGATATTAAGAAAGCAAATTATGACGCTGGATTTGTTGCTGGGAAGAATGCAGCAATGGCTTTCGGTAAAAACGATTTGGTAACACTAGGTGAACTATTTGGGGGAACCAAAGTATTCAATCCAGAAATTGTTGAAATATCTGAGGATAGAGCAGTGATTCATTGGAGACGTTGTCCTGTTCCTACTTTGATTCCAGAGTTCAAAGACATCGGTCTGTCCGAAGACTATCTGGAAACAGTGTGTCCAATTCTGGAGCTTTTCGATAACGGATTTGTTGAAGGTTGGAATCCCGATCTTGAAGCCCAAACTCCTCCACAAACTGGAGAAACACATCTACAGAAGAAAGGTGAATTCTGTACTATCATTATAACCAAGAAGGAAAAATGATCTGACTCATTGGAGGAGAGAAAATGCCATCTTCGATACTGAAGGACCTCAAAGCAGCTGTCATCGAAGGTGATTCAGAGAAGTCCATGGATTTAGCCAAACTAGCTATCAATTCAGACATTCCACCTCTAGATGCAATAACAATAGGTCTGGCCAAGGGTGTCAAAGAGGTCGGTGACGGGTTCAGTAGAGGAGAGGTTTTTCTGGTTGAGCTGATTATGGCTGGGGATGCCATGAAAGCTGGAATGACTGTTCTCCTACCTCTGATTAAAGCGTCAAAGACAGATATTGTTTCTCAAGGAATGGTTATGATTGGTACAGTTCAGGGGGACATTCATAGCATAGGAAAGGACATTGTGGGAACACTCCTTGAGACAGAAGGTTTCGAGGTCATCAACATTGGTGAAGATATTCCTTCTGACACTATTGTGGAGAAAGTGAAATCTCTAAAGCCGGATGTTCTGGGGTTGTCATCTCTTCTCACATCAACGATGCCAATGCAACAAGATGTTATTGAGAAAATCAAGGCGGCTGACTTGGGTGGTGTTGTTAAGGTGATCATAGGTGGAGCTCCAACTACTCAAGAATGGGCTGATGAGATTGGAGCTGATGGTTGGGCTGGCGATGCCGTATCAGCTGTCAGTTTGGTGAAACAACTTCTCGAGAGCTAATAATTTAGCATAAGGAGGAATTTGATGTATAAACTTCTAAATCGTGATGAGATATCTGCTATACACTCAGCAAGTATGGAGGTTCTTGAACGAGTAGGTGTTGTCATACAACATGACAAAGCGTTGAAGATACTTGCGGAAGCTGGAGCAGCAATTGATTTCACTGCAAAGGTTGCTAGAATCCCTGAATATCTCGTTCATGACGCGCTTCAAAAATGTCCTCGGAAACATAGACTTATTGCACGAAATCCAAAACACAGCATTGTCATTGGTGATGGTAATTCTTACTTCACAAATGGTTTCGGAGCTCACTATACATTAGACCTCAATACAGGAGAACGTCGGCTCTCTACGCTCAAAGACTTAGAAGAGTTCACACTATTGGCTGATTTCTTCCCAGCAGTTGACTACGTCAAACCCAATATCTTGCCTCAGGATATTTCAAAGACTGCATGGGAATTGGAAATAGCTCTCGCAATGTTTACGAATACAGAGAAGCACATTAGTCCAGTAGCATTAACTCCAGCGGGTTGGAGAGATGTAATAGAGATGGCAAAGATCTATTCAGGAGGAGAAGAAGAGTTTGTTAAGAATCCCGCTATCATTGATACTGGATTCAACAACGTTCCACCACTAAAATATACACCTGAAATAATCGATATGATTCTTGAATGTGCTAATTACAGAATTCCTTTTGATATCAGTACAGGCCTCTTGTCAAGTGCAAGCGGCCCCGTAACACTTGCCGGATCTATAGTTCAAGGCATTGCTGAAAATCATTCAATCGTCGTATTGACCCAGCTAGCAGGACCTGGAACTCCAATGATATGGGGTTCTTGTGCAACAATGCTGGATCAAAGATACGGAACTGCAGCATATGGATCTCCTGAAAACGGTTTGATACACGCGGCGTTTTGTCAGATGGCTCATCATTATGGTCTGCCCTATTATGGTGCTGCGGGCGTAGTAGACTCTAAAGTCCCCGACCAACAGGCAGCATATGAAAACACCATGAACGCCTTACTCGCAGCTGTTTCGGGTGCTGACGTAGTCCATGATGGGGTCTACGGAATTGTCGAGGCTGGAGTCACTGCGAGCTATGAGATGTTTGCAATTAGCAATGCCATCTGTGGAGCGATCAGACGAATCTCTAAAGGCATCCAAGTAACCCCTGAAACTTTGGCTGTAGACCTGATTGAGACTGTAGGACACGAGAGGAACCATTTGAACACACCCGAGGCCCTTCGATTTACCAAGAAACATCTTCTGGAAGAACAATGGTATCCAATGATTAGCAACAGGACCTCGCGTCCTGAATGGGAAAAAAGAGGATCAAAGACTATCGAAGAGGTTGCTCGAGAAAAAGTGAAGGAGATCCTGTCAACACACAAAATTGAACCACTTGATAAGGACATAGAAACAGCTATGAGGAGTCTAATTGACAATCGTCTAAAAAAAGGTGCAACCAGCTAAAGACGTAGAGCTGAAATGATTGAAGGCACTAAGCTGTTTCTTCTCTCTCTGTTATCCACCCACAGCAGCTATCATAAAGACAATCAAGTCGCCCTTCGAGAGCTCGGTCTTCTCCCCTTTCTTAGCAACCATATTCATTCCATTGACAACAACAATGGCGTCTCTTCTGAGTACTCTCTTGTCTGTATCCTCAAGATAAACTTCGAATCTTTCACCATATTCCTCATGTAGTTCGTCAATTAGGTCTCTGACTGTAGCATCATCTTTTGTTTCAAATGTGAACTTGTTATGTTCATCGTACTTGAGACCCCTATTCATCAGTTTACAATAAACCATCAATTATATCGTTCACCACTTGCTCAGGTTAGTATATTGTTAAAGTTTAAATTAAGTATGTCGAATGGGTCATTGACATATCGCCCTCCATGAATTTAGCTTGGTGAGGTCCTGGGTAAGAATCATAAGGTGATTTTAATCCGCAGGTACTGTCGCCCAAAGACATATACCTCAGGAAGCGAGGGCAATTGTCAGATGGACATACAAAAACGGACAATGATTTCGGTTGAGATTGAATTGGCAGGAAAATCATCAAAACTGACACTAAGAGAATGGCTCGCACAGCACGGACGAAATGAGTCGATCCATTACAAGGAGATTGAAGAAGCCTTGGCACGTGACCCGGCATCTGTTTCAGCCTCGCTCTCTATTGAATG
>SOKL01000039.1 GCA_004376265.1 Candidatus Thorarchaeota archaeon | reverse complement strand
GTTAGCGATGACAAGCTCGCTCAATCCCTTGCTCGGAAGCTCATTGCAGAGACCCTCAATGAACTCCACCTCCAGTCGGGTCTGTGTCATCAGGGCCGCACCTTCTGCGATTTCAAGTACCCATTTGTAAATACTATCGACTTGTTCGCGCTCTGGTGCTCTAACGTAATACCAGCTCCTTGCGTAGTCGGGTACTACATTAGGTTGCATCCCTCCAGCCTCAATGACGTAATGCACTCTGGCTTCTTGGACAACATGTTCTCGCATGAAGTTAACACCGATATTCATGAGTTCTATTGCATCAAGAGCACTTCTTCCTACATATGGAGAGCCTGCAGCATGAGCGGTCCTACCATGGAAGTGAAACTTTGCTGAGTTCATTGCAAGGGTACTTCCCAATCCTGCAACGTTGAAGTGACTTGGATGATGACTCAAAACAGCGTCTACACCATCAAAACATCCAGCTCTGACCATGAACACCTTTCCACTATAGGTTTCTTCAGCGGGAGTTCCAAAGAACTTGACAGTTCCCTTTAGCCCGTTCTTCTCCATCACTACCTTTGTTGCAATTGCGGCCATCACCCCAGTGACGCCATGGATATTATGTCCACAGCCATGTCCAGGTGCACCTTCTTCGATGGGGTCCTGATACGGAACCGGTTTCTGAGACAGCCCGGGGAGGGCGTCATACTCTCCCATGAAACCAAGAGTGGGAGATCCCTTTCCCCATGTAGCCACGAAGGCTGTTGGAATGTCCGCAACACCAGTCTCAATCTCAAAACCTTGTTCCTCTAGGATTTTAGCAAGATATTCTGCTGACTTCTCCTCGACAAGTCCTAGCTCCGCAAGGTTCCATATTTTCATACTAGCTTCGATAATCTTCTTCTCATTGTTTGAAATCCAGTCCCAAGCATCATTCTTCATCAATTTGACCCATTGAACAAACTGGCACCTCACTCTTAAATCTGACCAGCTACGTAAACTGTTTCTGTCTATCATCAATTAGCTGGAAGCAAGATTCGATATGTAGTTCCTTTGTCTTCTGGGACAAGTTCAATTGAACCACCGTACCCCTCAATCACTTTCTTACTAAGATGCAACCCAAATCCTCCCCCAGTTGTAGATGCACCTTTCTGGAAGAAACTATCGCGCATATCCCTGTCAATACCAGGTCCATCATCACTGAGAAGTGCTTCGATCTATCCTCCTTCTCTAGATACTTTGATCGTCACCCTCACATCTCCTTTGGAGTACTCGGCAGAGTTCCTCAGCAGAATATCAAAAACGATGGATAACAACCGTGGCATCATCTGGAATTATGCAAAGGGACTAGGACTCAAAGCCGTCCATCAGATTTCACTTGATGAAACTTGGTCATCTATGAGATTTAGACTTGAGTGATTATTTTATTCTTCAAGACCTGCTGCTTTCCTAGCAATCTCTATAGGTGGTTTGACATCGACTGGTATTGGACAGATGTATTTCTTACCAGTCATTCTCTTGGTGTGTTCGTCTTTTATCTTCTTCAACAAATCTGGTTTTGTGATGAGTTCAACTGCGGAACCAGCCATGGTCTTAGTTGCGAAAATGAGGGACTTATGACCAATACTCATTCCACAACATGCTGTCCATTGCCAATCATGACTAGCTGCTTCGAGGGTAGCAGTGGCTGTGGTGAATTCCATGGTTGGTACAATCCAGCTAACATCTCCAGTGTCTGTTGAGCCAGGCCACACTATGTCTTCATCCCACGGGTCATGAATCTCCCGATCAATGTGGATATCATCTTCAACTAGTTGCTCCCATCCAGGACGCTTCGAAGCCCTCAACTGTTCACGCTTCACTTCTTTTGAAACAGTCTTGGCCATATCTTTTGCAAATTTCATCTCATCATCTGTGTATTCAGGTGCACCAATCTCCCTCATGTTAGCAAGGACAAGATCACTCAGACCTTTACTGGGAAGCACATTACAAATTCCTTCCATGAACTCTACTTTGAGTTTGGTCTGAGTCATCAAAGCTGCACCTTCAGCTATCTTCAGTACCCAATCATAGAGTTGATCTACTTGCTCGCGTTCTGGTGCCCTTACAAAGTACCAACTACGGGCATAATCCGGCACAATATTCGGTTGCATCCCTCCCTCCTCAATCACATAATGGATTCGGGCTTCCTGAACGATGTGTTCACGCATAAAGTTTACACCAATGTTCATGAGCTCGACAGCATCAAGAGCACTTCTACCAACATAGGGAGTAGCTGCAGCATGAGCTGTGGTACCTTGGAAATGAAACTTGACACCAATCACTGCAAGTGTGCTTCCCAGACCTGCAGCATTGAAATGATCTGGGTGATGACTAAATACAGCATCCACACCATCAAAACACCCAGCTCTGATCATGAACACCTTACCGGCGGAGGATTCTTCCGCAGGAGTTCCAAAGAACTTGAGAGTTCCCTTTAACCCGTTCTTCTCTATCACTACTTTTGTAGCAATTGCGCCCATCACTCCAGTTACTCCATGAATATTGTGCCCACATCCATGTCCTGGCGCACCTTCTATAACCGGATCCTGATATGGTACTGGCTTTTGCGATAGACCTGGTAGGGCATCATACTCGCCCATGAAACCAATGGTCGGATTTCCTTCTCCATAGGTGGCTATGAACGCAGTTGGCATACCTGCAACTCCCATTTCTATAGTGAAGCCATGGGCCTTCAAGATCTTAGCAAGATACTTTGCAGACTTCTCCTCCACTAGTCCCAGTTCTGCAAGCTCCCAAACCTTATCGCTCGCTTCAATAATCATCTTCTCGTTGTCTGAAATCCAGCCCCATGCATCCTTCTTCATAAAAAGACCCAACAGTCGAACAGGCTACACGCTCTTAAATCTGGCATGATTGCCCGAAAGATCTTGCTCCGAACGATATCAAAGTGACTTAAACACGACGTAACAGTGAGCTTCCATATCCCTCAATCACTTTCTTACTCAAGTATAACCTGAGAAATGAATCACTCCTTAGAAACAGTAATCTCAGGCTCTATCGGTTTAGAAAGACAATAGTAGGCTGGACATCTTTCAATTGTGATTTGGTGTATCCTCGCGACTTCCTCATCGCTTGCTTCAGTCTTGACTGATAAGTCTAGGGTCATCTTTTTGAGAATTGGATTATCAGATATGCCAAAACTTATGGACATGTCCAAGTCCGCCTCGATTTTGATGGTTAGTTCCTCTAATTCAACACCTTCTTTGGCAGCCCATTTTGCAAACGTTGCAGCAAAGCAGGATGCAACTCCGAATAGGCAATACTGAATCGGGTTCACAGACGTCCCACCTCCACCCAAGATGGTAGGTTCATCGGCATAGAGAATCATTCTCCCATTCTCATATTTGAGTTCGGACTCAAACTGAGGACCCTTTTCTCCTAATCTCCATCTACCCTCGACTTTCAAAGACTTGAGTGCTGTTTCTGGGTCTTTCTTAGCTTCTTCAACCGTGCGGTCAAAACTCTCTAGGTTAACTCTATTCACTTCCATTCTCTCAACATCCAATTGGTTTTTTCATAAACAACTAAGCTTCAATATCTCCTTATCGCGAGAATCAATTATTGAAGCGACGAACCAGTTGCAATTCTTACCCATACACGTAAGTTTTGTTAAAAAGCGTACGTTCTTGACATTGTTCTAATTGAGAGGATCCCTCGATGACCTAGTCTCATCATCAGAATATTGCATATTTCTACAGCAGCCTCTTATAGAGACATGTTTCTACGTTTGATGAATCGGAGCGCTGTTGCATGACCTCCTCGGGAAACTCACCTCATATGGCATTATTTTGGGATTTCGAGAACGTGTCCGATGAATCAGCAACTCATCAATTAATGACAGAACGAATTCGACAGTCCGGGACAATCGTCAAAGCCTATGCTTTTGCTGATTGGGATACACGACGCAAGATGGCTGAGGAGCTTTATTCTTTGGGATATGATCTAATTCACGTTCCTGATACAAAAGACAATGCCAGTGACTACAAGATGGCTGCGTACATTCTGGATCATCTTATCCATTATCCAGAGACAACACGCTATGTGCTGATTACTGGTGATGGTGATTTCAAACTGATTGCAGGCGCACTCAAAGAACACGGTGTGGAATTATGGCTTATCAGCAATCCGATCATTACTGCCTCAGAACTGCCTGATCTAGCGACAATGTATAGCGACATTTTCTCCTTTAGACCCGCTTTGGATTGTGTGCGTCCTGAAGACTGCGAAGAATCTGTACAAAGCATTGTCACATTGAGACATCTCGCAGCAGTACAGCTTCAAGAGGTCGTTAGAGCGATTACTAAAACAGGGAATAAGCCCGGTGTTGGACATGCAAAACACGTGATGACTTCTTTAAATCCTGATTTTAGTGAGAAAGTCATTGGTTTTGGACATTGGAATGAATTCCTAGACTGGTCCGAAGCACAAGGTTACATTCAACGGGAAGGCGATCTCCCAGCGACTATCTTGACTCTTCCCAGAAAGATGCCACCTCAATTGGAAAAAATCTCAAAAGAGGTCAATGAAGCTTTTGCGTTCTTAGCCAAAGTTGCAGAGGATGGTTTCAATGAGGGATCGCCTTACTCTCTGAAGGAAATCGATGTGAAAATCAGAGAACTAGGTCTTGAAACTGAAAAGGTTGGTTACCGAAGATTCTCTGATTTCGTTCTCGCCGCAGAGAAGCGTGGGAGAGTCAGAATCGTTGCTCCTGAAAAGGATGGAGACTCACCAATTGTCCTTCCAGCATATGATGTAGACCGAATGCATGATTGGTTTGAAGAGAATGTTGAGCGTGTTTTCGGTCCCTCTGTGAATGTCCCAAAGGCCGCGTTTCTCAGGAAGATCAGTCAACTGCTTCTCGATACCAAGACAAGTCTCTTTGAATTAGAGAATTGTTTGACAAAGCCCCGGGTGAAGGAAGCTTACAATGACATACTTGCTGCTAGTGAGATTCCATTCCTTCCACCTTTCCAACAATCGCTAGCCCATATTCTAATTGGCAAGGGCTTGAAATGCGACGGTATAGTTTCCAACGTGAATGAAGAACTCAGCTCGTTAGGTATCAAACTTCGCTGTCCTGAATAGCAGAAGGATTATCAATAGCTTTACTCAAGTAGGCCAAGTTGGGATTACAATGAATTCGTACGAAAAACTTGCCGCAGTTTTGGACAAAATTCCAAACGGATATCCTGCAGTTCCAGATGATTCGCATCTCAGAGTGCTCGAGTGGATATTCACACCAGAAGAGGCCGAGCTAGCGAGTCAACTGAAACTTACTGGTGAATCTTTAGATGAGATGAGCACCCGATTGAATCGTCCAAAGGACGAACTTGAGAAACTTCTTGATGTGATGCACGAAAAGGGTCAGATTAACACTTGGATGTCGAAGAGTGCAGGTGCTAGAAAATATGGTCTGATGCCCTTTGCAGTTGGTATCTATGAGGAGCAATTGAATCGTATGGATGGTGAATTTGCCAAAATACTTGAGGATTATATTAATACTGGCTTCAAGAAAATCACTGCAACGGATCCCGTCATATTTCAAGTGATACCCATTAATCAGAGTGTTAATGCAGAACTAGAGATTCATCCTTATGAGCAAGCAGAACAGATCATAGAGTCCTCTGCCTCTTGGGGTGTACGCGAATGTGTATGCAAAAAACAAAAATCGCTGATAGGAGAACCGTGCTCATATCCCACCTCTGTCTGCCTCACATTTGCTCCAAAAACGGAAAATGCGTTCGCTAACAGTGAACTTACAAAGCCCATCACAAAAGAGGAATCACTTAAGCTTCTGCGAGAGAGTGAAGATGCAGGTCTTATTCATTGTACATATAATGTGCAAGAAAATTTGTCCTACATTTGTAATTGCTGCACATGTTGCTGCGGAATTCTTAGAGGTGTTGATCAGCTCCCTGAACCACGCGAGTTCATCAAGACCGACTTCGTGATGACAGTGGATGCAGACCTATGTACAGGTTGTGAAACTTGTGTTGATCGGTGCCAGCTTGGAGCGCTCAGTATCCCTGAAGATATCATTGTCGTTGACACAAAGCGATGCATTGGATGCGGAGTTTGTGCAGTCGTATGTCCTGAGAATGCACTCGAACTTACTCGCGTCGAATCACCAAACAAGCCAAAACAACCTCAGAATCAACTTGACTGGATGACACAACGTGCGATGACCAGAGGCGTGGACCCTTCAGATATAATGTAAGATTAAACCGACGAGCAAATCAATCCTCGGTATTTGTCCCTACCCTATTTACCATAGTTAACTCTAGTTGTTCCGCACCCTGCAATTGCTGCACATGCTGTTGTGGTGTACTGGGAGGAGTCGACAATTTCGACAATGAACGTGAGTCCATCAGACATAATGTAAGGTGGAACCCCGGCACAAAGTATGACTAATCTTAAGAAGAACTGACCGTCATGTGATTGTGAACACACACATGCCTCCAGCAAAGACAGCCCGAACAAAGAAAGGTGGAACTAGGAAATATATTCCTAATCTTGCAGAGTTTTACTTCAAACCTACATATGACTGGAGCCATGCTAAGGCGGCGAACCTCTACAACAAAACGAAACCACTTACCAAAGATGTTGAATTAGATACGATACAGTTCGAAAATTGTATACAAGGTATGAAACGGCTACCGTATGAGTCGATCGACCTGGTTATCGCGGATCCACCTTTTGGTATCGAGTTCGATGGCAAGAGTGGTGTATACAATCGGGATGAAAACCTAGTAATCGAAGGGTATGAGGAAGTCAAGGATTATCAAGAATTCACAAGAGAATGGCTAGCTGAACTACCGCGAATAATGAAACCGGCCTCTTCTGCGTACGTATTCAGTGGTTGGACAAATTTAGAATCTGTACTGACAGGAGCACGTGAAGCGGGATTAGTCACCCTGAACCACTTAATCTGGCACTATCCTTTTGGAGTTTATACTAAGAAACGATTTGTCTCAAGCCATTATCATATTGTACTGCTTGTGAAAAACCCGAAGAAATACTTCTTCAACAAAATCGAAAACTATCCAGAAGATGTCTGGGTAGTCAAACGCCAGTATCGAACAGGTCTGCCTAAGAATGCAACCAAACTTCCACATGATGTTGTTTCCAGATGTGTGGATTTCTCATCAAGACCTGGTGACATTGTCCTAGATCCATTCATGGGAAGTGGGACGACCGCAATTGTAGCAAAATCGAATTTCAGACGGTTCATGGGTTTCGAGATCAATGAGCAACTCAAACCACTTCTTGAGGAAGAAATCACAAAGGTAGAACCCGGTCAATTATACACATCATATAGCGAACGTTTACCATCCATCGAAGAACTATCCAAGCTCTATCCAAAGGCCTACCGTGAATACATCCGCAAGGAGGAGAAAGGTTAGATGGGTGTGTTTGAAGATCTGTATGAACGTCTTGGTTCAAAACAAGACAGACTCGCTGATGCAGTGAGTGCGAGTGATCTATACAGTCGGCAGTTCGGAACTGAACTTGCTCAATGGGAGTGGAACTTTCTTCAGGAATTCAGCGAGAGAGTCACAAGACGGCTTTATCGATATCGTGGGTTTGTACATCACACACGTGACAAATCAATGGTGCTCCTCACCCCTAGTCCATGGTTATTGGAAGGAGAGTTCATCTTTTTCAGGGGAAACCAAGACCTCCCGCCTGACGGTGCATATGTAGAGGTTACAGGAAATCGGATTGCTGTACCACAGCGACTTCAGAGCTCTCAGCCAATAACTCGTGCAATTACAGCTGAGTCGTGTGAGTCATTTCCAATTGATTTTCTAAAAGATATTCAACGGCCTGCGAACCTCAAGGATATCTCGAATCTTCTCTTCGAGCATGTTGGAATGGCTGAAGCCAGTAAGAGAGTGTTTGCCCGTTTATTCGTATCAAGTCCGCCATATGAGGAGAGTATTGGTGGATTAACGACAGGAATTCAGGCGATCACCTCACAGATGCAAGTAAAACGATTGCTCTCGTTCATCAGAAATGTGTTACCCCCGGCAATGAGGGGGAGGCCCTCAGTCTACAGAAACATTCGAGGCATTCGAGTAAAAGCACCCCGTCTTTTGCGTTTTGATATCGGGTCGTACTCAAAGAAGAGACTGGAACAACTCTGTGTGAAACGGATGGATCCTTTCGGGTTTAGGGAGGTCTCTCTGGGAACGATTACCGAACCACAGACCGCATCATTGCCTGACGTTCCAATTGCTCTTGCATCAGATGACTTCTGGGTCGAGACTGGAAATCCAACTGAGCTCAGACTACCGATTCTAAAATCCGCTATTACATTTCAATTACTCACACCTGAGGTCTCCAAACGAAGCATTGACACAGGGACTGAGCATGTCCTTTCGCGTTTGGAAATGTTGCGTGAGAGTTTTGATCTTGAAGAGGGGTCTCTTGCACGTGGAAATCTCCTTGATGCCGATTCTCTTGGAAGACCACTCAACACCCTCAGACTTGCCCGATCGACTGCACGCGCATCCTGGAAGAGCAAGATTACAGCCAAGGATTTGAAGACAGCTTGGAATCGTATACTAGAACCCGCGCTCAAAGAATTCATCGAGCTTACTGACCTAAAAGAGGGAGTAGAAAAAGACTGGGGGAAAGGTAGTCGGTTTGACAGGTTCAACACTAAGGTCTTGAAAGCAATTAGGAAACTAGACGCTGGAAAACGGGGTTCTCTTGGCCCAACTTTGGATGAGATTACACAGGAAGCTGGGGTTGAGCGTCACATTGCTGCAGAAACCCTGACAAGAATGAAGGACAGTGGAGTTCTCTATGAACCGCGTCCCGGCCACTACAGGTTAGTATAATTTATTCTATGTGACAAGAGTCATTGTTACATTGTATGTATAGAGCCATGGTTGTCCCTGTCTCCATAGCGAGAACGAGAATACATTTGGTATGCCATTGCTGAAATCTATTTGTCCATGCCACTCCGATTCCAGACTTGTTTCGTTCAACCAATATCCAAAGAAGAACGAGTTCCTTCTATTTACAGCGATGAATGATTCCTGATCGGGAATTGCTTGATTTATCTGATTTGGGAAAAGTGAATCTAGGTAGCCCCAAGCTCCTGATGGGAGTATACATCTTGAAACTTGTGAGTTGATTGTGTAGTAGAATTCTGTAGGAACATCGGAACCATTTTCGAATCTCAAGGATGTCTTTGGATATTCTACTATATCCTCGACAAACTGGTTTCCGTAATAATATAGTGTCAGATTTGGGAGTGAAACAATCTCAACTATGATTCGTGTGTTATTCATCGGTTCAAGAAACGGTGGTCGAACTTGTGTTGAAGTTGAGGTATTCCCTGTGACTGACACCTCGTATACAAACTCATCTCCCACTTCAATCCCCCACGTGAATGTCATTGACTGCCTGACATACTCGGTCAAAAATCCGCCTGATAGGGTGATGACGAATGTAAGAACCACTACGATTAGCAGCTTCAGGCGATGGTCCACGTTACTTCACCTCTTTCCGTTATATCAACGCACGAGTCCATGCCTTTTGGTCGTTCCGATTTAAGACTATGAAAACTATCTTATCTGGAATTACACATTGACATCTCAACACTGGTGAGAACTTGCCCGAACTACCTGAACTTGAGATTATTGCTGAACTTCTGACAGTCCAGCTTAGTGGAAAGACTGTCAAGAAGACAGTTGTCCACAATCACATTGTGGTTCACGGACTGCCTGTAAGCGAGTTTGAGTCCAACGCATTGGGAGAACAATTCGATTCTGTCAGAGCAGATGGTAAATTCCTGATTTTATCAATGACTAATCATGATTTTGTTGTTAACCCAATGCTGACTGGGAGGTTCAAGGTTTTTCCACGTTACAAAAAACCAACAAGTTATGATATGGTTTCAATCCATACAGGTGAAGTGACCCTGTGGTATTCTGATGCTAAGAAAATGGGTCGCATCTATTTAGTAGCCAAAGGAGATTATTCTCAAGTTGCTGGATTCGAAGACCGTGGTCCTTCAGCATTGGACCCAGAGCTGACCCTTGAAGTCTTTCGCGAGAGAATAAAACGTCACAATGGTCAGATCAAGAACTTGCTCAGGAACCAGCGGTTTGTCAAGGGAATTGGGAATGCGTATGCTGACGAAATTCTGGTCTATGCAGGGATTCTCCCTTTCCGTACACGACCAACGCTCAATGAAGATGAGGTGGAAACGCTCTATCACTCAATGCGAAAGGTGCTCATTCGAATTCGTGATATCATGTCGGAGAGGGCTCTAGAAGAGATAGCGATTGAGAAGAGGGACTTCTTGATGGTTCATAATCGGGGAGGGGCTATCTGTCCGCTCTGTGGAGGACGAGTTTCAGAAGTGACTGCAAACAGGTTCAAGACCAACTATTGCCAGACCTGCCAGAAGTAATATGAGTGCCATTAGCTCTATCCCCAAACCCTGTTGGAGCTGTGTTATAATGGATAAATGGGAAGAGAGCTTCCTTAGACAAATTGTTGAGTTGGATACTAACAGTGATGAGAAGAAGAACTATGCAGTCTGTGCTGATATCATAAAGAGATTTTGTGAAGAAGCTGGACTCAAGGTGGACGTCTTTGATTCTATGCATGATGGTATTCCGCAACCGAACATTGTTGCATCACTGGATGTAGGAGCAAAAACAACAGTCCTGTTTTGTACACACTACGACGTTGTACCCGCAGGTGACGTTGAAGATTGGAAGAAACCTCCCTTCGAGCTGACACTTGAGAAAGACAAGGCGTTCGGTCGTGGCGTGAGTGACAATAAAGGGAACATCGTTGCATCAGTAAGTTCAGCAAAGGAGATCATCAAAAAGGGGACCTCGAAAGTCAACTGGAAGATTTTGATCAGCCCAAATGAGGAGATCGGAGGCAAACATGGTATCGACTATCTGATGAACGGTCCTCCGAAGATCCGTGGGGATTTTGGAATCGTTGTGGACTCAGGTCCTGAATATGTAAGTACAGGAGCGAGTGGAGTCATCTCCGGTACAATAACAGTACATGGCACTCAGGGGCATGCTGGATATCCCTACAAGTTTGCTAATGCAATCCACCTCTCGATACCATTGATGCAGGTCATGCTTGACTTTGTGGATATCAGGCGAAAAGTTGTATCCAAACTACCTGCACCACCAGGCAGTCCCCACCGCACACTCTGGGGTCGATTCTCAATGACTGTGTATAATGCAGGGAGCAAGACCAATACTATCCCTGGAAAGGCTGAGATATCATTTGACTGCCGGGCTATACCTGAGGAGAAGATAGACGAAGTAGTCAAGGACATTGAGGACTTCTTTGAGAAAGCAAAGGAAGAAACTGGTGTGGAAGCATCATTAGAGTTCAAGACCAAACATGCTGGTTGGGGTTCGGATTCTGAGAATGACTTTGTCAAAGCTTTCCATGCATCAGTCAAAGAGGTAGCAGATCCAGAATTACCAATCTCTGCAGACTTGGGAGGGAATGATGGTTATTACTTCACTTCTCATGGAATACCTACAGTATGTTACGGAACACTAAGAGATGATAACAATTATCATGGGCTAGATGAGTTCATGCATCTCGAGGACTTTGAGACCGTAAAGAAGGTCCTCATTCACTTTGCGGAGACGTGTGATTAATGGTCGATATACATGATATGAAGATAGGCGCCCCGGGTCCCTTTCTGCCACCCTGGGACAATGCACTGAAGAATGCAAAAACCATCGATTCCTTGGGGTACGATAGTATGGCATTTCCAGACCACTTTGCAGGGTTTATACCTGAGGGTATCTGGACTCCTGACATAACACCCTTGGCAAACTTCCAACAGTCACCCCACACTTACTATGAACTAGCTGTCATCATGAGTGCATGCGCTGCGGTGACCGAGAATGTGCAGCTGATTTCTTCCGTTACAGAACCACTACGACGACATCCAATCCTTCTCGCCCAGACCTTTCTGACTCTCGACCATATCAGTCGAGGAAGAACAGTACTTGGTATTGGAGCTGGAGAGATTGAGAATGTCGAACCCTATGGTTTGAACTACTCAGGTCAAGTCGGAAAACTGCGAGAGGCTCTTGAAATCATCAAAATAGTCTGGAACACACATGAACCATTCGATTATGATGGTCGCTATTGGAAACTAAAAGACGCAGTCATGTCTTTGAGACCAGCAGTTGATGGAAAACCTCCGCCAATCTGGATTGCAGCTATGGGTCCCAAAATGCTCAAACTCACGGCTGAATATGGTGATGGGTGGATTCCGACAAGTCTGACTGCTAGTGGTTATGGCGAGCGCTTGAAGGTCATCAACAATCACAGAAAGAAATTCGATAGAACAGGACCCTTCACAGCTGCAATATGGAACTGGTGTATCTTGGATGAGGACCAGTCAGAATGCGAGAGAATGATGAACACCCCAATAGCCAGGGCCTTTGCACTTCTCTATCCAGGAGTTGAATGGAAACGTCTTGGATACGACCATCCTTTTGGTGATGGTTTCCACTCATTAACAGATTATATCCCTATGAGATATGATCGACAAACAACGTTATCTGCCATGGAAAAAGTCCCCAAAGAAGTCCTTCAAGAGTTCTATATGAGTGGTGATACGGAAATGATGATTAAACATCTAGAGGCCTTTGCAAAGCAAGGGCTCGAACATTGCATCATGTGGAATGCCTCAGGTATGTTCGATTTAGGGAAAATACGGTCGTCCTATAAGATAATGAAAGAGGTCATAGCCTATGTCAAAGGCTAGACTAATTCTTGTTACGCAGAATCAACACAAACTCAAGGAGATCACGCCCCTGTTCAAAAAGTACAATGTCGAATTTGACACAAATACCCTTGAGAAATATGAGATTCGTTCTGAGAGCATAGAAGAGATTGCTAGGGCCGCTGCTAAGACTGCATTTGATATACTTCAAAAACCGGTTGTGGTAGATGACACCGGATTCTTCATCAATGCACTCAATGGTTTCCCAGGGTCATATGCAGGTATTGTCCTCAATTTCATAGGCTACGAAGGAATTCTTAGACTTATGCCCGAAAATGAAGTTCGAGCATCGAAGTTCATGACT
>SOKL01000052.1 GCA_004376265.1 Candidatus Thorarchaeota archaeon | reverse complement strand
TGGATTTGATTCTATAATTGTTCCAGATCATCCCATGGATGATGTTTCCCGATACGCTTGCATGTCTATGTTGGCTGCTCTTGCAGCTTGTACTGAAAGAGTCACTGTAGGTACACTTACTGTAAATACAATGCGATACTTACCCAATCCTTCACTTTTCATCAAAGAGGTTGCAACACTGGATGATATTTCAAACGGTCGATTGTATCCATTTGGTCTAGGTCTCGGGTGGACTCCGAAAGAATACAAAGCATTTGGCTTCCCATTTCCAAAACATAAGATACGACTAGCTCAATTAATAGAAACTATTGAAATGATGAATTTAATGTTCAGTGAAGATTTAATCACCTATGAGGGAAAGTATTTCCAAATCAAAGACGTTGTATGTGAGCCAAAACCTGTTCAGAAGCCATTTCCTATCGTTATAGGAGGTCGAGGAAATCGTACACTTGGGGCTGCGGCCAAATATGCAAACCACATTGATATCTACGGGGGTATGGATTTAGATGATCTTCAAGAGAGATTAAGTTTCATTGAAGAAACCTGCTCCGAAATTGGACGGGATTATAAGAAAATAGTAAGGTCATGGGGTTGTTGGTTTTGGATTTACGAGAATGAGAAAGAACGCGACCGATATGCTGCTGAACTTAAGCGTCTTTCTGAGTATCCAGATGATCTATTCCAAGCAACAATTATCATGGGAACTCCTGAGGAGATGGCTGAGAAGTTTGAATCACTCATAGATCTGGGAATAACGTATTTCACATTACGATTTGAGGATTTACCCAGCAAACGTGGATTACGACTCTTTTCAGAACATGTGATGCCAGAATTCAAGTGAAAGATTCCTTCATGAATCACGAGAATCCTCAATGATTTTGACGATTTCTTCCTCAATAGAAGGGGTCATTTTTTGACGAGTCTTTATTCTCCCAATCTCTTTACCTTCAGTATCGAATATCAGGATGGTGGGACTACTGGTAACTTCGAAAGCATCTACTTCAAGAGGAGATGGAGGTACTGCCCAATTCTTATCTGATCCATATGGAGGTTTTGTCATTCCACCCAAGCAGAGAATGTCCTTTCCAATCTCTTTCTCTAGAAGTGCTAGAACAGGAATGGCTCGTCTTGCATCACCGCACCAATCAGCAAAAAGAGAAACAATCGTATAACCTTCTTCAGTAAACGTCTTGATTTTATCCACAGCCTCTTGATTGAGCTTGTAATCATTTCGTTGGCGATTGAATCCTCCCTTGTGCCTTAGGGATAAGGATTCTATAGCATCACTACTCGATGGTGCGTCTGCTCGAACGTCTCCCAATGATGGCACAAGATACCTCTCCTTGATATAGCATGATTCTATTCAGTTTCACATACTATATCGGTTCCTTTCTCTCCCTTTTTTGTCTGAAGTGGTGACATTTGAATTATTTTGACAAGTTGCATTAAATCCTTGCTGTGACTGGATTCTTCATCTTTCATATGTTCCAATAATAGTCTTGCAATAGGATCCGAAACCTTGTCTAGGGTTTTCTCCAGAAGAGAAACCATCTTGTCCTCTTCAATAACTAAGGAACTCAATTCTCGTTCTAGTCTGATACGACCTGAATAACGACCCACCTTTGCTAACCATTCATCACATGGTGTTGTTGTAAGAAGTTCCTTCATTCCTTCCAAGAACTTGATATGCTTCCATGTATCGAGTCTCAAATCAAGAAACACTAGTCGAACTGCAGTTTCCTTTGAATCCTCCTCTAGCTTGACAAGTTTCTTGAGAGTATCTTGTTCGAGTTGGATTTGCTCGTCAAGTACTGTGATTATCTCAGCATCAATTTGGTTCACTTGCATTCATGTATCTCCTTTATGGCAAGAACAATTAACTATTGTTATTATATCGCATATAAGATTATCTCTCTGGTTATGATCGATAATAGGTTTGAGAATGCTTCTAATCAATATGCAAGGCTCTTCGAACATCAGGATGGTCAAACTCTTCTCCGTGTTCATAATCATTACCTAGAAATTGATTCATCATTAATGCCGCATAGTTGCCAGTGCCTACAGCCATGGCCACTTGCTGGGTTATCGGCCTAACATCTCCTGCAGCCCAGACTCCCTCAATATTGGTCTTGCCTCGATGGTCAGTGAGGATATTGCCGTTCCTATCAACTTCCACCCCAATCTGTTGAGCAAGCTCAGACCGTGTTACGGTAACAAATGCCACAAAGAAGACATTGGCCTTCAGCTTTCGTCCATCTTCAAGTGTGACTGATTGAACAACTCCAGGGCGTGGAAAATCTATCACTTTAATCTTTCCAGAAGTCCACTTGAAAGGTGATTTTTCTAATTTGGAAAGATCGTTTTTCTCAAAAGGCATGTACGCATCCTCAGTCATGAGGATCTGAATTTTGTCAGTGAAACGGGTCAGTGCGTTTGCTACATGAAGTGCACTACCAACAGTTCCAGCGTTAACAATGAGGACTTCTTTATCCTTACAGAGTGGTGCTTCACAGTCAGGGCAGTAAAATGCTCCATTTCCAACATTTGCAATTGGTAACCATCCTCGCCATTTGCCATCTACCTTTGGATGTTTTCGGGAAGTGCCAGTCGCTATGAGGAGTATCTTCGATTGGTATTCGCTCTCGTCTACAGTGCGATAGCTAGGTGCAGTTCTAATGGTAAATTTGGGGAACCGTCCTGACACCTCAACTACATTTGCAGCTTTGAACTCAGCTCCGGCAGCACGAGCTTCACCCTGAATTTTTCTCAAGAGACTTCTGCCTTCATGGTAGACTGATCCTGAGAAATTCATAATTGAATTAGTGTGGAAATGCATCGGGCTTGTTCCTCTATCTAATACAAGGACTGATCTATCGTGAAAAGCAAGGTGCAGTGCGGCTGAAACACCTGCTGGACCTCCACCAATAATGATTGCATCATAAATCTTAACCATAATTAAGAAACCTCGGTTTTCTTATTACTTCACGCCGTTAAGAATTCTGCGTAATGTGCAGAACTGTTACATCCTCGTTTAGTTGAAAAATATGAGTAGAAAACTCAACGACATAATCCAACCCTTGTATTGCCTTTCGTCGGTCAAACAGTTGATCAGTCAAAATATTAAAATTGCAATATTTTGTTTAGCTGTTGCAGGTTTCAACACCCTAACTGAAAAATCATGAACTCTGAAGCAATCGAAAGTAACGTGTGTTTGTACATGAGTGCTTCAGATATTTGAGAGGGATACAAGCGAACAATTGTTTCCCCTCTCGATATTTTTTAATTGATGCTAAAACTGCGAAGCCCTACATTTTGCATAGCAGCGACTTGATTAGAATTCTCTTGATTTGATGGATGACTGAGTTCCCTTCTAAGTGAATTATAAGCACTACATTCTTATAATTCCGGAAATACGTATATCTTTGGTCACCAATATGATAACATTAAGAAATACAAAACTAGTAGTGACAGCACTTCTTGCTTTTTTCCTGATGTCCTCAGTATTCATTGGAACCTCATGGAATAGCACGAACATAACCAATGCCCAATTGTATGAAGGACGCCATTCTCTTTCTTCGGCGAGTTCAATCATAATAGATGGAACTATTTCTACGGATGAATGGAGTACCGCTCAACATAAAGTTCAGTGGTACATGGACGCCGATCCTGAGAATTCAGATGGCTACAACTACATGTATCTTGATGAGGATCCGTACAATCTCTATATCGCGCTGGATCTCTGTAGTGACCAGACAAATGATGAGAGTGGAGAATGGGTTGGGCTATGGCTGAACACGAATGAAACTTCTATCTATGATTTTGAATTTAATCCTCCCATTGAATGGGAAGCAGCATTAGACAAGGGAATGGAATCTCTTCTACATGACGTTGAGAATGATAAGACGATTGAATTCTTTACTAATTCTGAAATCGGAGCAGACAATGTAAGACCCTCTGAGTGGATAGTTGTTAATGGCACGATTGAGGGTAGTCAGAGTGAAATTTTCTCCGATGATGAAATATACCTGAACATGACTTCGGAATTCAATGGAACACATCACGTCTACCGCTTAGATCTGGATATTGATTTCTATGATTCATTCCCTATCTTTGAAGATATGTACGTTGAACAAGTACAGAGAGTTCGATTCTGGTATCGTTCTGAACACAATATTTCCATTAATGAGCATTTTATGAGCGTATCAGACAATCTAGGTGATTTGAATCCTGATATTAATTTTACAATGGGAACTGGTACTTCCGAAGTTTTCAATTATGTTGAAATCTTCAGGGAGAATTTCACATCAGGCAGTAATCTACGATTTTCAATGAATGGTGTAAATGACTTACCTTTCAACACTTCGTTTGATTTCATGCAATACGATATCTACGTCAATCAAACAACGTCGATTGGAGGTAGTTCACTCTATCCCTATACATCAATCAGCAACTACGATATCGCATGGTCATATGGGCCAACTGAAAACAATGCTAGCGATCACCGCTCATTTGAAATTAAGATTCCAAAGAGTGAGCTTGAGGGATACGAGATGGACACACCTCTCGGTATCATAGTCGGAGGTTATGGAACTCTATCATCATGGCCAGGTACTCATAATTGGGTCTTCGCGAACAGTAAACTAACAGGAATACCTGAAGAGGACTCGTCACAGTACAACAACTATACAATGCCAATGAAGGGATGGACCCCCCCAAGTGCCCCAGTATTGAATGCAATATCACCAGATCCTGATCCAGATGGTAATGTTCTAGTAACTTGGAATGATAATGCTGCTGTGGAGAACTGGACAGTATACCGACACTCAAGTGAGATTACTGAACTGAATCTGGCTTTAGCGACTGTAATCGCTTCTGGTCTGACTACTGATCAGTATAATGATACAGGTCTTTCCGACGGGACATATTGGTATGCGGTTGCAGCGACTGGTCCGTTTGGCTACTCATATCTATCAAGTAGTCTAAGTGTAACAGTAGAGTTTCCAGCTACCACCCCAACAACAACTACAACTCCGCCTCCATCGCCTATTGACCAACAGTTGATACTAATCCTCGGCGGAGCAGGAGCAGCAATTCTGCTGGTTATAGTCATTATCATTGCTCGTAAGCGATGATTTTCCATAGAAGAAATGACCCTCCCTGAGCTCTTGTAGCTCAGGGCACTCCCTTTGTTTTGAGCGATTTAGTTTTCACTGAAAGGCGTTCCACACATCCCTAAAAACGGTTAAATACAAGCTCATCACTATGTTATGTTTACTCAAAGAGGTGTAATAATGCCTATCTTCGTAATACTTGCAAAATACACAACCCAAGGGGTCAAGGACATCAAAAAGGCTCCCGAGCGATTCAAGGCTGCCCAACAGGTCGCTAAATCAGTTGGTGCAGAGATCAAGGACGTATACTACACGATGGGTCGATACGACTTTGTTTCAATCGTCGAAGGACCATCTGTAGAAGCAGCAATGAAAGGTTTGTTCATGCTTGCTGGTGCAGGAGTACAGTCGACAGAAACTCTTGTAGGACTTTCGATGGACGACGCTCATAATGTAATTTCAGAGATTCCCTATTTCATCTTCGTAAAATATAACCAGTATCATTGGAAACTGATTACATATTGTATATGAGATTCCACTATCAATGCTAACAGTCGACGCTAACGGTTATACTCTCGTGTATAATGATCTGGATCCTGAACAACTTCAAGTTCATTATTGAAAGGGTCTAGAAAATCAGCGACAATGCTACCCCAAGGCATTTTCGTCGGTTCCTGAGTAAACACAACTCCTTGTTCCTTTAGTCTTTCAGTTAGAGCATAGATATCGTCCGTATCGAAGATAACTCCAGTTGAGTTCCTCTTATCTGATTTCTTATCGATTAGATGTAAGCCAATCTTGGCCAATGGCTCTTCTGGTCCAACCTCAACGTGATTGAACGCTCTTGCATCGAGGGCAATAGGTAAACCAAGGACATTGTGGTAGAACTCCACCGCCTTGTCCATGTCAGACACCTCAATTATTGTCAACCAAATTCGCGTAATCTTACCGTTCTTTCCTTTCATTGTTCTTCTCATCCTCTTTTTTCTCAGCATCACTCTTCTTTTTCAATCCAAGATATTCCAATAAGACATTATCATTTGTTTCTGTTCTGCCAAACACAGTTTTAGAGCGTTTACGACCAAGTTCTTCTCCAGCTAATCTCATCTTTTCAATGATATCTGCTTCATTTGATGTAAGATCAGGTCGCCAAGGTTCAGCAAGTCGAATAGATATCTTTTCACAGATTGGTGGTTCCGGCCAAGCTCCAGGATCATACAGATTGTAGCTTTCAAACTTAGTAGGTTTCTCTTGAATACACGCATGTACTGCTTTCTTCACATTCTCAGGAAGCATTCCGAATGCTGGATCATCGTCTTTGATAATGTTCACAACCATCAATTGTTTTCTGAAACGTTCAATTGAAGCTAGAGAGATATTCGCAAGATACGGAGTTGGAGCTGTTGCACCTATTATCGTTCTTCTCTTGTCATTCGCAACACCGTTCTCAACAAGACACCGAAGAGCTTCCGCAGGACTATGACCATGTGCTTCCCGCCAACAAACCACCATGAACCTGATATTCGGATTTGCAACTATGTTTGCCACAACTTTCTCAATTCCCAGATTTTCGGTTTGAAGAGTTCCTGCAATAGCTGCTCCAGCTTCAACGGCGGTTGTTACCAAATCAGCCAATTCAGTGGGGATCTTTGAGTCGTCAGTATCGAGAATTGCGACGACTGCTACGGGTGAGTAGTCATTTCCTCGCAAATATCTACCCTGTTCAGGGGGGTAATCAGGAGGGGGTTCAACTTTGAGCAAGTCGTAACCAGTCACAGTAATAGCTTGTTCCACACACTTGATAGCACAAGCTCCACAACCACTGCAGTTCTCTTCAGCTGTGACCATTGCAATCTTGGTTTCATCGGATTCATCAAATGCTAAGACATTGGAGGGGCAAGCATCAATACATGTTCCGCAAGCAGTGCATTTGTCGGTGTCAATGAGAACAGAAACCATGGAACAAGTATCGAGTTAAAGCACAAGAATCTGCCTCTCTTCATGTGCTAGTATTTCAAATCGAACAACATGTGCATTTCTCAGCATCACACTGTATGTTGTCGATGTTCTCAAGGATGTGCACCGGCGTTCCTGGAAACTTTCTTGAAAGAAGCTTCTTCATTAATTGCAAACCATATCGTTCACTGACATAATGGTCGATTTCAATCAAAGTCACTCCACATTCTCTTGCGACTGTTTCGACTACCCAATTAGCATCAGAGGAAATCAATACATCCACACCCATATCAGCCATCTCAATAACCATCTGATCATTAAAACCTCCTCCAGGGATGTATCCAACTTTATTGGTACTACAAAGTGGATTAATAATCACAGATGGGAAAACGTTCATTGAGTTTAGTTTCTGAACAAGCTCATCAATAGAGAATGGTCGATTGATTATTGCACCAAGTTTTGATATCTTATGTCCTCTATACGTGAGATCCACTTTCTGAAACTCATCTTTTGTGAGTCCAAAATGCAGCAAGAACGAGTCACCAATCCCGTCAGGCATGACATCCCACCCGAGATGGATGTTGTAAATATTGAATTTCTGCTCTCGAGCCTGATCCAACATCCCTCTGTAAATACGATTGTGATGAGTTGAGATTTTATGATGGCAAATTACAATACTGTTTTCAAGTACATGTTCAAAATTGAGAGGGTCCGGGTTTATCATGAGATAAATCCCACTAACCTGCTCAACAGATTTGCATTCATAGCCCAAGTGGTCAAAATCGTAAATCTGTGTTCGATTCTCAAGGAAATCTACAACCGCGTCGGAAGCAATAGACTCTCCCGACTTTAACATCAGATTCTCTAGGTTATCAGGGAGTAAAGGAATAGTCATTGCCTTGTATGAAATTGCTCTTTCAGACGTTTGTAAATTCATTAATTCGCTTGTTGGTTTCTCCAGTGCCTTCCACTCTTCGAAACCACACTCCAGAAGAGAAACCTCATTGAATCCTTGCTCTTTTAATGCGAGAACAGCTTGTGATGACATCGAGTCTTTTACATTTTGGGAATATACAATAATCGACTGTTTTTTCTGCAATTCTGAACTGCGATCACAGATTGTGTGTAGTGGAAGAGAAACTGCACCATCGATATGACCAGTCTGAAAATTAATTTTTGGACGAACATCAAGAACTGTGAAATCTTTTCCCTTCTCCTTGAGTTGTTCGAGGTCGTTAATGCTAATTCGATTAATCATGGTTACTCGCTCAGTATTCTGTTATGATTCATTTGAGTAGCTGCAATCTCAAGTATAGTATTTCCAGACGTAAAAACACTTCCATGCTAAGGAACTATTTATCTACGTCAGGAATTATTCGATGTTTATCCCCCATTAAGTATCAGTGAATTACAATGACAAAGATCATAGCTATCAAGGGTGTTTCAGAGTGAGATTGTTTTTAGTAAGGCATGGACAGAGCACGGATAATGTAACAAGGACAATTTCAGGCCATGATTCACCTCTTTCAGATTTAGGAAGAGAGCAAGCGAAATTGTTTGGACAAAAAATCCTGGAAATAGGGATTAAGTTTGAATCTGTTTATTCATCAGATATGCGAAGAGCTTCCGAAACTGCAAGGATTATTTGTAATGTGCTGAGTATTGATGATATTATTTTTGAAAAACGATTGAGAGAAGGAGATGCAGGCATTTTTACAGGAAGACGTTTCGATGATCTAACAGAAGAAGAGAGCGCGTTTTTTGATTCTACAATTGTGAATCTGGATACCAGGATTCCTGGTGGAGAGAGTAATAACGAACAGATGATGCGGACGAAAGAAGCATTCCTTGAAATTGTTGAAAATCATCCTGAGGATTCTACTATTCTTCTTGTTGGCCATGGCGGAACATTATTTCATATTTTGAGAAGAACTTTAGATATTCTACCAGATACAGAAGAATGGTTTGGGAATTGTATGTTGAACATTCTCGAAAGGGATTCGCACAATAGTTCTTGGAACCTTACTATGTTTAACAACAACAAACTCGATGATTAGGAATAGTGTTTCAGAATTGACGATTTGCTTATAACGTTATAACCACATATGGATATTCAGGCAAAATCTCAACGGGGGCATCTTTAATGAGATTCAATCATGCCATGCTAATTGGTATATTGATATGTACGTCTATGATCCCAACTTCTGTAATTGCAGTAACAGAACAGGGGTTGGATTGGGATTTTAATACTGGAGATGAATTCTATTTCGTATTGTATGCCGATGAGAAAGATGGTATGTTGATTGATGATGAAGTTATCTACATAGAGGCAAACACCACGACGCCGATCCCTGATTACATCACCAACTGGAGTGATATTCCAATTGACCCCCTAAATTTCTACTACTCGAATGGTACTCAATTGGGGATTGAAGTATCCCTCTTGTTTGGAGCTATCAACATCGAACTTCCCAATGGAAATTGGACCTTCTTGAATAAGTTGGCTGATGAAACAAGTGGTCTTGAGAATTTTGTACTCTATGACTTCGGAGAACCATTCTTTTGGGGTTACGATTGGGAGGACGAAAACTGGACTCTATCTAATGATGGATGGATTTCTAAATATTCACTCTCTGTCCATGTGGAATACTTCAAGATTGATGGGTTTCTTTCACGCTACGCTGTCTTAGCAAGAAACAGAACTACTGGAGAAGGTGTAGGAGTAATTCATTTAGAGAGATTGGGTATCGATAAGTATAGAGATAGGGAATGTCCGACTCTCAACCAACCAGAGGATATTGAGTATGTCTTGGGTGATACAGGCTACAATATCACATGGATTTTAACAGATGAATACCCAGGGAGTTATCAGATATTCAAAGACGGTACTGAAGTAATGAGTGGTGATTGTAATTCCACAAGTGAAGATATTACAATTGCAGTTGATGGACTCGAGATTGGAAAACACCACTACGTAATTTATGTTGTTGATTTTCGAGGAAACATGAATCACGATGAGGTCTTTGTAAGGGTTCTAGATTCCATTTCGGATAATTTCTTAATGATTGGTTTTATAGCTGGTGCGGTTGTAGTTATTCTCGTTACTGTTGTAGTCATTAAGAGGCGATGATCTAGGATTGTAAACAACCAGTGCTAGCCTCTAGTCCGAGATCGAAAGCCTTCGAGTTTGCATCAAGAGTTTTTGGCGGAACAAGAGCTAAAACGGCTTTTCGAACCTCCTCTGCGTGGATAGGGAAATCTGAACAAGCAACAGTAGCACCAACAAGAACTGAGTTTTCAGTTCTTACATTCCCAGCTTGGATGGCTAAATCAAGTGAATCTAGGAGAACGACATTACTCGTGACCTGCTCTAGCTTTTCCACTATTTGTTCCACGGTGAGATATTTGGTCTTCTTCTCCTTGTCAAGAGCTACTTGTTCGGTCTCAGTAACCGCAGGCATAATCCGGTTGCTCATGATAACAACTCCACCTTCTTTGAGATATTCCACATATCTGAGAGCCTCACTAGCTTCCATTGCTATCATCATATCCGCCTTACCGTAGGGAATCAATGGTGAAATGGGGTTTCCAATTCTGAAATGAACGTAGATAGAACCTTGTCTCTGGGATAAGCCGTGTTGTTCACCAGTCATCACTTTGAAACCTGAGTCCACTGCTGCCTTACCAAGTATCGCCGATAGCAGCATGAGCCCCTGACCTCCCACACCTGCAAACATAATATTGAATGTCTTGTCTTCTTTGCTCATCTCTTCACCTCCAAATGACGAGGAGCATCTACCGGACAGACCTGCCTGCACTCTAAGCAGCCATCACACAGGTCTCTTTGGATAATCATCTTTGCATCAGACTCATCAACCGTAATTGCTGGGCAGTAGAATTCTTTTACACACGCGAATATGCTTCTACATGTGTCCTTGACATTTTCACTCGGAATGATTTTCTCTCCACGTTTCTTTTTCTCACGGTCTCCATAGAGAGCGCACTCACGACGAGAGATGATTACTGAGAAACCATCTGATTCTATGGCCTCCTTAATTGGTCCGATACAGTCCCGAGTTTCGTAAGGATCCATGATCACAATCTTGTCTGCTCCCAGCGCTTCGAACATTTTCTCCATGTTGATCTTTCTTGCGGGTTGACCACCTGCATCGTAGGGAGAATTGGGATTGAATTGTTGTCCTGTCATAGCAGTGACAGCGTTATCCAAGACGAAAAGAGTCACGTTTGAATTATGATGAATGAGGTTTACGATTCCGGGTAGTGCTGCGTGGTATAGAGTGCTGTCGCCTACCATAGCTATAATTTTGTCTTCAAGAGCCAACTCCATTCCTGCAGATATTCCCAAAGATGCTCCCATTGCTAGCATCGAGTCTGAGAACTCATTGGGAGGGAGGAATGCCATCGAGTAACACCCGATGTCATTATTGAATACAATGTTATCCCTGATCTTCAATTGCTGAAGGGCTTGTCTGAAAGCCCAGAGTGTTCCTCTATGCGGGCATCCAGGACAGAAAATTGGGGGTCGCTCTGGAAGAATTTCCTTGAGATTCTCTGCCTTCTTCAGAACTGAGTCATAATCCATGCTCGGTTTCTTGTCTACAACCTCTGCTAGAACTTTCTCAACAATTGGAATGTTATATTCAAGCATCTCACTGAAATGACCACTTCGTTTTCCAACTATGTACAGCTCTGGATTGACAGTCTTTGCTAAGGCTTCAATTCGGGTTTCAAGATAAGGTGTGAGCTCCTCTACAACAATTAGGGTCGAGAGTGATTTCAAAAACTCTGAAAGTTTCTTTTCAGGAAGAGGAAACAAAGTTCCAAGTTTGAAAACTGGGAGATTAATGTCTAGGTTTTGCATTGACTCCTTGACATGAAGATAGCAGACACCAGCGGTGAGGATCCCTACATTGCCGCTACCTGGTACAACTTTGTTAAAATCAGAGGCTTCAAAGTCTTTCTTTATTGCTACTGTCTTTTCAAGAAGTTTAGCTTTGAGTGCTCTTGCCACAGCTCCAACAGTGAAATATTGACCCTTAACATCTGACCATCGGTTCTTCTTGAAAGGGCTACGTTTCAACTCACCAAGATCGACCATTCCTCTCTGATGGTTTACTCTTGTGGTTGTTCGTATGATAACGAGTGTCTTATACTTCTCAGAGACCTCGAAAGCCCATTTTGTCATATCCAATGCTTCCTGAGCTGTAGCAGGTTCTAACATGGGTACGTAAGCTGCCTCTCCAAAGTATCGTCCATCTTGTTCAGACTGAGATGAATGGGCATATGGATCATCAGCAATTAGACAAACACAACCAGCGTTGAGACCAGTGTACCCAATGCTAAACATGGAATCACTAGCTACATTCATGCCAACGCTCTTCATGGAGGTGAAAGACCTCATTCCAGCCATTGAAGCCCCAGCAACCGTTTCCAGTGCCACCTTCTCATTAGCTGCAATGTGCATTTTGTAATCCTTGAAATGATCTAGCACTTCTCCGAACGTATCAAGAATCTCTGAGGTGGGAGATCCAGGGTAGAATGCTACAACCTTCACATCGGCTTCTAGAGCTCCACGGACTACAGCTTCGTTCGTTAACATAAGAGCTGGTCCTTTGTCTGTTCGCTTCACATCTTCTACTGTCATTGATATGGCCTCTATAATTCACATTCCCACTATGTTGTGCTCCAGTCCTCTTTATTGAACATAAGCATTGGGCTTAGAAAGAAATGACTAAGATATTATCCTCCAGGACTTCCTTTCCACGGTGAATCCTTCCACATGGCGTCCCAGATCATATTTTCAGTTAGGGTTTCGGGTTCAATGACTGCTTTGTGAAGTTCTTTCAGCAGTGCGTGGTGCCTAATTTCATCCTCTCGGATCATCATTGCAATTGTCTTAACCTGGTCGTTGTCACTCTTCTCTGCGAGCTCCCCATAGGTCTCAACTGCTTGCTCTTCCATCCTGATATGAGCAGCAATACCCTTTGCTATCTTATCGCGTTCACCTTCACTGATGAAAGGTGTTGGTCCTTCGACTGCTTTCCGAAGTGACTTGAGAAGCGCAGCATGTTTCTTTGAGTCAGTAGAAACAGCTAGTAGGAGATC
>SOKL01000076.1 GCA_004376265.1 Candidatus Thorarchaeota archaeon | reverse complement strand
TCATTTGTATCAGGTAGGTTGGGGATTTAATGAATAAAAGTATACCACTCGGATGTTCTTAGCTGCAAGATACCAAAGTTCATGTGCGCGAACTCTAAAGTCTGGCCGGGGCTATTTTTTTTTGTACATGCTCTCAAATACGAAGAGGTCAAATAGTTGTTCAAGCAGTTTGAAGGTAAGGAGGATGATTCGTATGAAATCAGGTAGTCAAGGTAGATTTTTCGAGGACAAAGCAGTTGAACGCATGGAGGTCTTGGGCCACAAGGTCCTAGGGATCGACCGCAGGCCAGGTCATAACCTAGCACGCGGTGGATGGCCTGACATCATCTCTGTGAAGGGCACGGAGGTCCATGTATGGGAAGTCAAGTCCGGAAAGGAACATGAGGTTCATGACCACCAACGGGAGGTCCTACAGACATTGCGCCGCTTAGGTGCCATTGTACACATTATTCGATATACTGACGCGGACAGTGAACCAGAGGAGGAGATCTTGTCCACGCTAGCAGACTGGGTGTCGGATGTATCCCTCAGAATATGCGTTTTGAGTCCCTCAACTGACCCATTGAGCATCCTTTTTTTCCCTGAGATGAAGCATACTCGGTTGACGCACTCTTAATTATATTTTTATTATGATCAAGAATCCAATGTAATATTATTGACTCACCTACTCTTCTTCCACTTGCTTTTTCCTTTTTTCGGTTTCTCAGGTGCTTTTCTTTGTGCTCTGTAGAACATTATGTAGAATATTGCAAAGAGTGACACACTTCCAACTCCTATTAGAATGGGTATCGAAGCGTTAGGGTCAATAGGTACAGGTAAGGGGAATCCAATATCTACATTCGTTGCAACTAGTCGCATCAATCCTGATACATAAGAAATATTCGCCAGACCCAGAAAGATTCTATCTCCATTTGCCCCAAACGACTGAAGGAGAATAGCTGTATCCTGATCATAGTACCTTCTATGGTATACGGAACCGTCTAAAGTGTCGAAAAGACTACAGTTGTAAATGTTGGTTGCTTGAAATCCATCTAGAATCTCAATTCCAACAGTGTTTGGTTTATCTTCTATGGTGACATTCAATGAATCAAGGGATGATATGGTTGCACCTTCTTCTGGATAGAGGTTATCATATAGAAGCGTAAGTGTGCCTTCAAAGCCCTCTAATGAACCATTTTGCACGATACAATTTCCTGTCATAGGATTGAATCTTATCTGGAATGCCGCATTGATTTCGTATCCAATTGTTGTTTCTGCGACATATGAAATTATTGCATCAACATCATCGTTAGGATGAATTGTTGTAACGTTCAATGAAATATGTATTTCGCTGCGAACATTCGGCTCGTAATAGATACTTCCGTTAAAGCTCTCAATCGATCCATCCTCAACTGTGTAATTCCAAGTCCGGATTATATCAGCTCCAAGAAGATATTCTAAATAACTGCCCTCAATGAACGGATTAGTGAAATCAGCATAATAGAAATTCTTTGACATCCCTTCTTGTGCTATAGATAACGTTGGCGTGAATAATATCAATGCAATGAATGTGAGTACCATAATCTGAGTTGTGACCTTCGTAGATTTCATATTCTTTTGGCCTCATAGTTTTTCTTATGATTAAGAGTTGGGAGACAGAAAAAAAATACTGTCTCCTTTTGTGTTTTATATGACTGCTTATTAGGTATAGGCCCACCAATCAACATAGCTGAAAGTACTGCTATAGCATCTTACTTCCGTTAATAATGTGACAAATTTAATTTCTATTGGAAGTATCGGCCAAATAATCCATGCTATGCAAGTAAAGTAGCCTCTGGCCAACTTCCTGTTGTAGTCTATAGTCGAAACACCTGTTCCATCCATACTAATTGTTAACCATGGCCAAAAATCTTGGTAGTTTTGAGCAGGTATAACTGTTCCTAAACCGGTTCCATAACTATATGCAAGTGTAATCAGCTTAATCCATCCGAATTCCCATCCAAACCATGTGTCTGAAATAACCAATTTATACGAATGTTCGCTGATTGCGGCTTGAGCCATAGGCATTCCAGCAAACCCAATTGCTAGACTTACCATAACGAGAGCTAACAGGAACGCATTCCTGTGAGCAGTCTTTCTATCTGTCATGTTATTTTATCTCCTAACCTTACTGAGAGTGAATACAACATGACATGGACAAATCACACCAAGGTATAACATACTCTTGTTTAGATTATCACATCATCATATCACGAAACTCCCAGTATACTATATACCGGTGTTTCTTCCTAATAACAGTGTTGGCCTAAAGCTTGAGTGAGTGGATTCGATTAAATTATACTAATTACTTGTGCAGCAATAACGAAAAAACCGAAACTGAGATCACAGATACTTTACCAAGAAAAATCATTAACAGAATTTTAGTGTTATAAGTCTATAAAGAAAAAAAGGGAAACTGGATATTTACCAGTTTCCCGCGATTCCTTGTTTCCATGGTTAAATGATGATATCAGTTCCACCATGTTAAGTAACTAAATCCACTTCCATAGTATGAAACTTGTTTATACAATGATATGTAGTTAGTTTGAAAAGGAATCAATGGCCATATGAGCCAGAGTATGACAGTAAAGTCGCCTGTAGCTAGTTTTCTATGTGAATCAATCGTTGAAACGGTTGTTCCGTCACAACTTGCGGTTAATGGCAACCACACACTAGCTTGTTGAGTGGCAACCACTGTACCAAGATTGTTTCCAGAGCTATATGATGTTGTTGTCAACCTCAAATAACCCCATGGCCACCCAGTCCATGCATCTACTATATCCACAGTGTAAGCATGCACGTCAAATGCGGCTTGAGCCATAGGCATTCCAGCAAACCCAATTACTAGACCTACCATAACGAGAGCTAACAGGAACGCATTCCTGTGAGCAGTCTTTCTATCTGTCATGTTATTTTATCTCCTAACCTTACTGAGAGTGAATACAACATGACATGGACAAATCACACCAAGGTATAACATACTCTTGTTTAGATTATCACATCATCATATCACGAAACTCCCAGTATACTATATACCGGTGTTTCTTCCTAATAACATTGCCGACCAAAGAAGGTGTAGATACTAGGATTTCTTCATACTAATCAATATCCTTGAAAGTTGAATCAATTTTGTTTTTTATTACTGGAATCACTAAAGCAAAAACGGTGAGAGTAAAAGATATTGCACACAGGATTAACGAAGGTAATCCTATTTCCAATCGGTACGCAATAAGTGATGGACTACTGCTTCTAATAACGTCTGAATTACTGCCAAGTGAGGTGAGAATCCCAAGTATAAGACCCACAACTGAAAATAGGAGCGTTGGAAGAATTTCTGTGAGAAGTAATAATCTTATTCTGTTTTTCGATACTCCTCGAAGGTGCATTGCGAAAATATCCTTTTTTAAATTAGTCAGGATACTTAATGTGAGTGCAGAAAGACCCACTGTGCCCATGATAGCCACCGAGAAATAGCTCATAGTTTGAAATGAAATCCTGACATCAGTTTCTATATCCGTGAAATCCTGAATTTCGAATCGGTTTGTAACATCAACCAAATCTAATTCCCTTAGGTTTTCGATTATATCCCCATATTCCCAATCGTTATCAATACAAACAACTGCGTAAATCATTCTTGGCGTCGCATTTAAATTATTCACCAGGTTGTGCGAAATTATTGACCAAGTTTCCTCTGCGTCATAAAATCCTCCTCCACTTGAGTCCCTGATATAGAGTGGTTCTGGCCCAAAAAGGCCAACTATATTCAGAGTATTTGTAGAGCCAGAGTATTGATACCCTGCGTCCATAGTGATTTGATCACCAATATCAAGTCCCAATGTACTAGCCAATTGCTTCTCGATGATGATAGACTGGTTGGATAGGGCCATATCTGCTAATACACCTGAAGGGACCTTGAACCAGTCTTCTTCCCAATACGCAGATTTCAACCATTTGCTTAAATCCATGGCAACAACTGTTCTGATTGAGTCATCTAGAGTCACATCATATACTCTTAGAAGTGCGGCTGATTTTACACCATCAATCCCCTCTATTGCATTTATGATGTTATCTGATGAATTGGTGTCTAGAAGACATCTTATGTCTCCACCTGTTTCACTTGATGCCTTTCGAATGGAGAGTGATGTAATTCCATCAATATTGGCAGATACCAATGCACCATAGCTAATAACAATTAAAATACAAAATGTGAGGATTGAAATTCTCCTAATATTAGAGCGTTGATGAGACAGTGCTATGGGTGCCAAGAACCCGCATACTCTTCTTGTAATTCGATCAATTACTCCAAAGCTTCCCATGGTGGAAATATAGTATGTGATGCCAAGGATTAAGCATATAGGAGCGATGTAGTTCAAAATTAAGTCGATAGAACTCCATATATTCAGAAATCCAACAATCATAGGAGGAAATACACCTACGCTTGAATACCGAATTTCTGCTATTGATATTCCGAACATCCATATGCTCATTTTATAAATTCCGATGAAAAGAAATATTGTCATTAGTTTCTTGTGGTTTCCAAGAAATGTACTTGTCGTGGTTGCACTCTCCTGTACAGACTTCCTCAAGGTTTGCGAATCTGTTTTCCATTGAAGTAGGAAAGATGCCACAAAAGCAAATAGAAGCAATATAGGGGTTAATCCTGCAAATGAGATGTATAAACTCTCTTGCAAGAGACCAACTAAGAGGAGCAACCCCAAAGAAAAGAGTGTGCCTATTAGAACTGCTGTAAAGGAAATGGTGATTATCTCTAAAAATCTAATACGTCTAATTTGATTGCCGCCAATCCCTTTTCTCCTCATCGAAGTATTCTGTTTCGTTTCAGCCTTTGAAAGTTCAGTAATAATCGAGCTTGATACTAAATAAACAACAACGAAAAGTGGAATAGAATCAACAAGCATTATTATGTTTAGCCGGTTAGCTAAGGACTCAAAATTCTGTACTGCACCATCTATATTCATCAGTAAGCTGTATACTCCATATTGTGGAGCCATATTTCCTATTGTGTTCTTTACCTCATCACTGAAAGACCAATACGATCCTTCAAGGATTTTTGATTGAAGTACTTGTGCTGACAATCCAGCACCCACTCCCGAAATAAGAGTGCGTTCATCAGGCTCTCCTTCTGATTCAAGAAAATCTACTATGGGCTGAAAGGATTTTTCGTAGCTAGAAAGTAAAATTGTTTTTGGCGTTTCGGTAACAAATTGGTTTGTCGCTTGACCGAGGGTTGATGTTATTGATTCTCGCAAGTATTCAGATTTGCCATATCCTGCTACAGTGTAATTAAGATTGAGAATCTCATAGTTTTCTCCTACATAATATCCTTGAATGATAGATAGATTTGAATCTACTGAAAATACCGGCGAAACAGATTCATCAATCAACTCTACAGTCATTCCTTCTTCTAATAGTTCATTTTCAATACTTGATTCTACGTGCTGCCAAAAGATCGAATTGTCCGGAAAATAGCATATAGCATAAGTCCCATAATTATTTGAAGCACCTATAATGGCATATGGTTCAGCCTGAACCAAGTAATCCACATCATTCAAATCATCTAAGAGATTGGTGATTTGTTCATCTGATAATGGGGAATCAAATCCCAAAAAAAAGTCGTGGAACACTTGTTCATCTATTTGGTTAATTCCATTCACATATGCGGAAGATGATAAAAGCAGTATACTAGTGATTGATGCGACAAGGATTATAGGACCCACAAGTAGAAGCCCTGTTCTTTTTGGAGAATGACGTAGATTACTGAATACGATAGTATGCTCCCACACGCAAACCACCACACATGTATCTTCCAATAGAACCTTTCCTATTATAACCTTTCTAGATATTCGAGATAAGATATTTCAATATGACTTTCTATGGATGTTTTGACATCCGAAAAAATATATATTTATATGACCATACGTTTCAGCTTACATAATCAACTTAGTCGTTGAGTCGGTTGGGGTTCTCACAATTGAGATTGCTATTAGCTGAATCTATAATAGGAAGGCGTTCC
Organism: Candidatus Thorarchaeota archaeon; assembly: GCA_004376265.1. Taxonomy (GTDB): domain Archaea; phylum Asgardarchaeota; class Thorarchaeia; order Thorarchaeales; family Thorarchaeaceae; genus SMTZ1-45. Next base: position 7,198 of record SOKL01000076.1, on the reverse strand, counting down.
TTAGGTTTCTCAGCAGTACTTTTCATTATTGCTGGTTTTATCCTTTATTCAGGAACTGTTGGTGCTTTCCTGCCCGGCGAACAAGCGATAGTCCAAATAATTGAACAAACTAATCCCGACGTTGTATTCACTCTACAAATCCAATCAAATTGGTCTTATGATGCACAAAAGAATCTTACCGACTCTATAGAATCACTTTCCTCAATTTCAAATGCTGATACAATTTTTCTCAAAGACGGTTTTGATATTGACAGCGAAACAACTTCTGCACGTAAGATTCTAGGAGTTTCTACCCACGATATACCTGAGTGGATGGAAAATGAAACAAGTTACTCTTTTCCCCTTGGTGAAAACGAAACCCTCGTTGATGCATCATATGAGGGAATCTTGGAGATTGGGAGTAATCTTCGTGCATTGATTCCACACTCTTCATCACAAAACGAACAATCTCCATCAATCAACTTAACCATCGTGGGTTATTATTCATTTCAAAACATCCTCTATGATTCACAAACAAATCAACTCTTCCCTTTAGCGTATATTCTAAACGTTCACTCTTCTGCACTTATATTGGTTGATTTTGAATCTACCCTCTTAAGATTCATTTTGAAAGATGATCCAACTCAGGTATCCTACATCTCTGTCGACATAAATAACGATGAACTCGTACCATTTGATGTGGGCTACCTCAATGATAAAATCCATACAATAGAAAGTAATATTTTGCAGATGCTTCCAGATACTTTTCAGCTGAATGGTGTTGATAGTATACTTAGTTCAAGACTATCACTAATTGCAGGATCTGTACAATATATGGTCTATTGGGCACTTACAACATGGTTTCTCTTTTCCTTTACTACGTATGTTGTTGTATCCTATGCTAGTAGGTCTGTAATCATATCCAATCGAATTGTAATCTCTCGCTTAGTTAAAATGGGAATACGTCGAACACATTTAATGACATCTTTAAAGACCACAATCTGTGGACTTGCAATACTTGGAGGATTCACAGGATCTATTCTAGCTAAATATGCGCTTGGAGTATACTCAACTTCCTATCAAAGTAATAGCCCCACAGGAATAATTACCCCAATGGATATCATAGTTATCATCGCATCAACTTTAATCCTATTACCCATCGTTTACTCTGCATTAGGATCTAATATTACATCCATCATTGACACCGATAATACATCCCATATCAATAGTGCTCATAATTTCATGAGTTTCACTAGTAGCAGAGCAATCAAATCAATCGTATTCTTCATGGTCTGCTATATTTTTCTCTCCCTGATTATTGGAACGACACCATTTGAAACATTGAAAGGTACTTATGGATTATCACTACCGCTGTATCTCCTATTATCAATCTTGGCGGCTATAGAAATAGTCATAGCATTCGCAGGTGAGATAATAGTTTCTCTTTGCTTGTCGTTGATCTTAATTTATGGAATTAGAAAGATAGCAGGGTGCATCAATGTAATATCAAGAAGGTTTGGATTGTTTTATCATTCAGGCACGCAGACATTATCTGAAACACTAAAGATCGATCCATCTCCGATTGTGATACTGCTTATATTGACTGCTGTGGTTGTTACCTCTTCTTCTCAATTACTCTCAATCAATGATCTTGCTTCCAGAAATGCAGCCTATTACACGGGGGCTGATGCAGCTGTATATGTGAAACCGAACGGAAACACAGATGAAATCGTTGATTATCTGATGTCAAGAGTCGAATCAGAAAACCTTACTGTTGAATATTATACGCCTGGTTATGTTGGCAATCTGATGCAAAACATACGTTTTATCGATCGAGATACATGGTTAGATGTTGCATATTATGAAAGTGAATGGTTTTCCACAGACCCTCAATCAATTCTTAATGAGCTAGAAGAAAATCAAATTCTTATCTCCAATTGGGCTGCAGAAGCATTACAGATTGAGGTGGGAGATGTCATAATGGTTTCACAAACTATCGGAAATCCATACAATATTAGTTTAGAAGTAATTGGGTTGCTACATTTTTCCTCTTCAAGAGTATCTGAGCGTGGCTTCTCCGTGGTAAGCCAAGCAACTTTGGAAGTTCTCAATTGTTCGTTCTCTCTTGGCACTCGAATATTGCTCGCATTGGATGAACAAATTGACAAGGATTTCTTGTATGAACTGGAGTTTCATGATGATATTCTTAGGATAATGACAGCAGAAATTGTCATGTTGCCTTTTGAAGATAGAGTACTGATCGAAGGACGATTATATATAGCTGAATTTCTCCTAAGATTTACTCTTTCAATCTCAATTGCAATTTTCCTACTAATATCATGGTTCTTGGTTGCAGAACGAACTAGAGAAATATCCGTCATTAGAAAACGAGGTATTTCGAAAAGAAAATCTCTAGTATACTTATCTTCTGGAATGTTACTTTGGTTAATAGTTACTGTTACGTTAGGCACTCTCACAGCATTAGTAGGATTCGCAGGAACACTTGTTTTCCGGAATGCCCTTCTGAGTGGTATTATACATGAACGGATAGTATTCAGCCCTTCTCTGTATTTGATTATCTGTGGTCTCGTGGCCGCTTGCGTAGTGGGGGTTCTAGTATCGTCATATCTTATTATTAGGAAGGAGGTAAATTCACATTGAAACCATTAGTTGAATTGAAAAACGTTGTACGACTTTACGGATCAGGGTCCAATCAAATTCAAGCTCTTCGCGGATTGAATATGGTGGCCAATGAAGGTGAATTCATTGCAGTGATGGGGCCTTCAGGAAGTGGGAAATCCACACTGCTCAATGTAATTGGAGGCATGGATATCCCAACTGCTGGAACAGTTACAGTTGATAATGTAACGATTAATGATATGTCTGAATCAAGCCTTGATGATTATAGGTTGAACAAAATAGGGTTTGTATTTCAGTCATATAATTTAATTCCTAGTCTCACAGCTATAAGAAATGTAGAGCTGCCATTACTCGCTGCAGGTGTTAGACCGCGTCAAGCACACGAACGGGCAGTGGAATTGTTTCAGGTTGTGGGACTTGAAAATAGAATGAGTCATCGTCCTAGTGACCTTAGCCAAGGAGAACAGCAGCGTGTGGCAATTGCAACTGCGTTAGCAAACAATCCGTCTTTGATTCTTGCAGATGAACCAACAGGAAATCTTGATTCGAAGACAGCTGAATCAGTTGTCAATTATATCCAGTCAATCATCAGAGAACACAAGAAAACCTTGATTTTGGTGACTCATGACAGCTCTATAGCAAGAAAAGCAGATTGGATTCACATTATACGTGATGGTGTCATCGTTTCGAGAATTAGACCCTCCGATTTGGATTCAGCAGTTTCCTCCTATGATGAATTTCTGAGTGTTCGAATAGACCAAATAAATGATGAAATTCAGCTAATTGACGCTAAAGTCAAACAGGGAGATATTGATGGAAGTCAGTATATGGAGTTACGCGGAGTACTCGTAAAAACTCTGGAGGTACTTCAGAGTGAACTCGCAAAGCGAGGTCATATTTAGTCTTCGAAGAACCAAGTTGTTCATCCATCATTAACTACACCAAAAATGGGTTAGTTTGAGATGATTGAGAACCAATCCAACACTTACAATTCCTAACCAAAATACATTGGATCGTCGCTTTCAACATGCCCACTAGTTTCTTCGGGGTTTAAGCCAACAACTGACCTTTCAATCAAACATGCCCTGATGGTTTTGACCACCTCATTCTAGCAAAAATACCATGGTCTAGAGGTTTTGCAACGCAAGACGCCCATTGAATTCCTTACCATAGAGCCTGTTTTTTGAAGAATCACAGTATGGACGCCTAGTAACCAATCGATAGACACCAAATCCTCAGGAAGATTCCCTCGAATTTCCATATTCTGCCGCGCTCCCTCTGCCAAAGTCTAACACCTCTTGTGTCGTATCTCTCTTGGCAGTCCAATCCATTTCGGATGACTGTCAGGAGCAGATAATATGTCGATAGCGTTGGGGCAGAATGACCACGATGATTCATTCGGACTTCATGCGTTCGGAGGACAGGGGTTCCCATCGGACTCTCAGGTTGGTAAAGTTGATGCAAGACGCATCAGAAGAGTTTCTGTCAGGGCTGACAAGGGCTGAGAGAAGGTTGTCTTCTATGAGGAGACTCCAGAGTATGACATTGTATGGGATGACACGGGGGGATCAATTCTGCCAATCCAAGTAATGATTGAGACCCTTGACTAGGTCGCCTACGACTTTAACTACTACACCAAGTACGTTACTTTAGTTAGCAAAGGAGGAATGATTGATGGCAGATATGATGAATGAAGATGATATCAAGGGACAGCTCTACGATGTATTCGCAAGGGTTGAGAAGGCATGTACCACTGAACCAGGTACAGCCTCGTAGTGAGCATCAATACCCTCTCGCAGTCTACCCATCTCGACAAGCACCTTTGCGAGCATCACCCAACTCTCAGTCCTCTCAGGATCGAGAACTACTGCCTTCTTCAAGGAACGCTCCGCATCTGTATTCATGTCGTTCCGGAACTGTCCGATACCAAAGAGCTGCCAGACTCGTGCCCCATCGGGTTCAAGTTCTATTGCCTTCTCGAAAGCCCCCTGAGCATACTCCCAGTTGTTCGTCACATGCAGATTTCCAATGGCCGCCCAGAGCTCAGCGTTGTCTGGGTCGAGAACCACGGCACGTTGGAACGCCTCGTCTGTCTCGTCGTACCTGTTCTCTGCAGTAAGGTAGTTCGCCCAAGTGTGCCACACATATGCATTGTCTGAGTCTATCTTGAGAGCCATCTTGAAACACTCTTCAGCATGTTTATCCTTGTTCCACATGGCGTACAGAAGTCCCATGTTGCACCATGCCTTGGTGTTCAGTTCGTCCTCTCTGAGTGCTGTCGAATAAGCCCTGTGAGCCTCATCAAACTTGCCCTCCCTTCTTAGTCGATTTCCTCTCTCGTTTGCTGACTCACTCACTGACCATACTTCCTCTCAAGCTCGCTCAAGGCACTCACCATCGCTGACATCCTCTGCCTGTTCTGTGACTATTTGCTCAGTCTCCCTCCTCACGGGGTCACTCTCGAGTAGTTCATCAAAGACATCGAGACCCAAGAGATCGAGGGGACAGTCACGGATGAATGAGAGTCTCAACAGACCTGCCACGGCCTCCTGAAACTCAGTAATCCGTCCCATGTCAGGATACCTCTTCAGAGTATCCAGATGCTCGACCCAGACCTCTTTACAGACTCTGCTTCGGCTTGTCCACGTAGTTGATGCTCGTATGTTCTCCTTAACGGACCAGAACTTGGCCAGAGCCTTCGCCACCACTGCCCTCACCCTCCCGTTCCTCATGACACTCTCACACTCCAGTATGGTTTCGAAACATTTGTCGTCCCAGTCTCCCGAGGACAACAGGTCCATCACTGCGTCGTGGATGACAGGAAGGTGACCCAGTGTACTGTGACCATTGATGAACTTCATTACATACTCCAATTTTCTTCCGGTCCGGATAACTTCAGCGAGGGTATCGTGGATGATCTCCGACTCATAGAGCAGGGGCATCTCACTCAGGGCCTCCATGAACAGATATTGAGGGTAGCTCTTGCGAAGGTGACCTGCTATGTCAGGCAGTCTTCCCCTCGCAGCGTCCTCGAACTCCCTGACACCCAAGAGGCCGACTCCCCGCATGGCATGGATGAGGTCTAGTGGGTCTGTGCTTTTGGACAGAGCTTTCAGGAGGCCTATCCTGAGCTGTTCCCCCTCAAGAAGCTCTGGTCTGAGTCTGAACGCGGAGAGAGTATCGGGTGATCTATCGATGTGCTCCAGTAAGAGCTCGACACCCTCGTCAGTCTCGACGAAGCAAGGTCCAGCCACAAAGAGGTCATTCACAACACGTTCCGGCCAGAAGGTCTTGCCCAGTGTCTCTCTCACAAGGTCGAAGTTGTCCCTGATGGCCTGATGGCTCACCTGACCTGTCCGCACCAGTGCGTGCAACGCTCCACCGCTGACACTCCGGTATTGGTCCTGCATGAGTCGAATCAGTTCCTTCACCGTCCTCACGCCTTGGAACCTCCACAAGAGGTCCACCGCATAGGAGCGTGAGAGGAGGTCCTTCTCACTGGTGTTCCGACCCGGGAACGTGCCACAGGTGATCCTCTTTGGTGGCTCATTGAACGCCCTCTCAAGGAGGACTTCCAGTGCAACAGGGTGACTTATGTTCGAGATGGCCCATAGAGCGTTCCTGTCAAAGGTGAAGTCGCCCACAAATGGTCTGAGATGTACGAGAGAGCTGGGGTGTCCAATCTCTCCAAGTGCCCAGATAGCAGCATACTTCACACGATTAAGAGGGTCAGCATACCAGAACAGGTTCGGGGTCTTCTTCTTCAGTGATGCGTGGAGTGGACCCAGTGCCCTTGAGTCAGCAATCTCACCGAGGGCCTCCGCACCCCTGACCTGTGTCTGTGGTCTAGCAAAGGTCAGTCTGAGGTTGTTGAGCAGCAGGTGAATCAGCCCCTTGGAACAGTCTGGGAACATAGACCGTTGGTACGAGGGCCTCTTGCCTGTGAGCTCAATGGGGTCACGCAGCTGCCTCAGGACCACTCTGTCCTCGTTAGTCAGACTGTTAGTGAGGCACGTGTACCCGTAGTAGGTCCTCATCACATCTCTGGGGGTGGGTCTGTCTTCAAGGGCTATGAACTCCTGAGCACGATGATCCTCTATTATAGGGACCAGTGACTCATAAGGTGTGCCACGCATCTGATTAGTGTCGAGGAAGAAGGTGTTGCCCCCGCCTATCTGTGAGTTGAGCAGTCTCATGACCTTGTCGGACACCTTGGTCCTGAGCTCCTCAAGGTCTCCCGCCTTGAACCTCCTGAACTCTTTGAGAAGGTCCACATCAATGCCATTCACACAGTCCAGTCCAAACAGACTGAGCAGTCCGTCTCGTATCTTCCCCACTCTGACAGGAAGGACTCCAGGTCTGCTGTACAGTTTCCACCGACTCCAATAGACCTCATCAGCCTTCAGGACCGGGACTCCCTGTAGGAGGAAGGCCATCTCCGACCAACTATACTCCTCCAAGGCACCGTCTATCATATTGTTTGTCTGTTGAAACCTCCGAAGGTCAAGGGACCGGGCAATGCCGTCTATGAACTCCAGATCAGTCTGTGCCTCTGCCGCCCGTGACGACTCCCCCTTCT
>SOKL01000325.1 GCA_004376265.1 Candidatus Thorarchaeota archaeon | reverse complement strand
TCACGAATTCGTGGATATGGTTACGAAGTAATGTTGTCTTCTTGGACTGAAAAGAGTCCAAAGACCACCAATGGCATAGTGAGATTTGTATCACAGACTGTGGAAGAGGATGGTCGGATTCCACACTTGACGGTAGAGTCAGTGAAGATTGTCCTAGACGTAGCAGAAGAGATGGCATTTCGAATTGATAATAAAAAGAACTCCTTTACCTTACGGTTGCGCGAATTAGGCGGTCTCATAAGGATTGCAGGAGACCTAGCAGTACAGGATAACCACGATCTCGTTATGCCAGACCATGTACAGCGAGCAAATGTTCTGAGCAAAGGTATCAATGATGAAAATCCATACTATCTTGGACAAAAATCATCTGAGTCATCGATTAGCAGAGACTATTTCTTCTGACACACACTGCAGACCGAAGGTGGCATCTTGAAAATCGTAAAGCGGGTCCTCAAAGAAGGCAAGATTGTGCTAAAGATTGAAATTCTAGATGATCTTTGGCATCTTTACAATGTAGTTGGACCTAGCGATATCATCATCTCACGAACCTCTCGTCGAGTAAGGGTGGGTGATGAAGATAGGAGAAAACAGGAGAGTGTCAGAAAAGTTATGATTCTGAAACTCGAGGTTGAGGATGTTTCTTTTCACACATTTTCAAACAGAGTGCGGATAAAGGGAAAAATTCTCGAGGGTCCTAGCGATTTGGTCAACATCGGTTCTTATCACACAATAAATGTCGAAACGGGTGACACTCTGACTGTGGTCAAAGAGCACTGGCCTGGTTTTATGCTAGATAGACTCAAAGAAGCATCCAAGACACAACTACGTCCCATGTGCCTGATAGTCACTATAGAGGATGGGACTGCGGAAATGTTTCTAGCTGCGGATTTTGGGATTCGAGAAGCTGTACGCATTCGCACAAGCATATCCAGAAAAAGGGGAGATCAGAAGTCATACGATGCCACTATGAAGGAGTTCTTCTCAGACACAGTTCTTGCTCTTCGTTCTCAGATTGAACAACATGAATTTGGATTGATTGTCATCGCAGGACCAGGATTTGTAAAGGATCACTTCCGAGATTATTTAGTTGCAGCCAAACTCAAGGATTTACCTCCAGTTGTAGTAGAGAGTGCTAATTCTATAGGACTTCCTGGAGCAAAGGAAATTCTCTTTCGTGGCATCATCTCAAAGGCAGTAATCAAGCTGAAAGTAGAAACTGAAACCCAACTTGTCGAAAAGCTGATTGAGCATATTTCAAAGGATGATGGTCTTGGTGCATATGGGAATGATGAGGTTTCAAATGCTGTGGACTATGGAGCAGTAGAAGAACTCTTGATTACTGATAAGAAACTCAGAGAGGGTACCGATGGAGCACGTCGTTGGATGGATGCGTTGATCAGAAAGACTGAGAAGACCAGAGGTAAGTTTCACGTGGTTTCTACTGACCATCCCGCTGGGGATCAATTGCATCGCCTCGGAGGTATAGGGGCGATATTACGATTCAGGATTACTCAATAATCAGAGCGGATTGAACATAGTCTGCAGACGATCCCAGGTTGGATACTCGAAAGCGATACCAATCTCAACGATGTTTGTAATGGTGTTTCTGAGCGTTTCTGCAATTTCTTCTAACACCCATGGAGCTATTTCGATCCGTTTTCGTTCTTCATCTAGATTGAGAAGGTTAATGGGAACACTAAATTGAGTTTCCAATATTTGGTATATAGATTCCAGCTCAGATGATGATAGCAGACTTCCATGAGGTGCTCTTACAATACCAAGTATCAATAGGGGATCAGAATCATCACGTTCTTCTAACTCACGTATAGTTTGTTCAAGTCTGCGTTCAAGCCTGTTTCTCATTTGAACTGAGTCTTTGAAACGGGCTGAACAGAAGTGCACAGAGAGATTCCGAAGATTGTCTTTGGACCAATCTAGGACCTTCCGTGCTGTAGATGCACTTCCCTTTATGCTTGCACCATCCATGCTGGTCAGTTTCATTCCTAGTGATACCAATTTGTCAAAATTGGTTTCACTGGCTTCTAGTTCGTTGATGTTAAGAAAGGAAACTCCTATCTCTTCGGCCCTTCTGGTCAACTCAATAAGATCATCATGTTTTCCCGGTAAACTAGGAACCTCAATTCCCACAACAAATCCTACCTGAATCGCTCGTTGAATTCCAGACCAATCACTTGTCTGCGGGTGGAACCGTATCTCATCGAGCCCTGCAGTTTTCAGTCGCTGAAGATCAACTTCACTGATATCTGTCTGACTTGTATAGAGATGGATGTGAAAATCCGGTCCACGTTCTCTCTTCAATAACTGTATGTACTCCAGAGTTCGTTCCAATTGACAGAGCGGATCACCACCACTTATCCCAGCGCCCTCAGCCTGTATTGCCTTTGTTTCAAAAAGAATGTCAGTTTCGTCAGATACAGGCATTTCGTCAGCAAAAACAACATCATGTCCAGCCTTATTCTGTGATATGGGACAATAGTAACATGAACTGTCACAAAGACCCGTTACGAATAAAACCATCTTAGACCCCTTTGCACAGAGTCTGCAACCATCAGGGAGTTCACCAATGAGGAGTGAGTCACACTCAAGCTCGGTGATTTTACGATTCAATGCGTCACCTCTTACCCTCTCGACGTTCAATCGTACGTCGTAGTGCTGGGTCGCTATCTTGGAGTTTCTTTGCTACTTCCTCAAAACTCTCATCCTCGTTGAGTGTTCTTGTAAGGTAGACACCTGTTCTTCCAACACTATCACGACGCGATAAAACTCTCACACGTTCCTCAGCAATTCCAATACTAACATCGAGCCTCTTGACTATTTCAGATTCGTGTCCTATGACTCCGTACTCACTATGTCCATCATCTGTTGGCTCTATGAGAATTAAACGTTTGTCAACACCAAGTACTCGTACATTGTTCTCCAAACCAATGTTATCGATTATTCCACCCCAGCGGTAGAACTCTTCTTCCCTTGACATCATTTTGAACAGTGGAAATGTCACAACTATGTTCTCAGGTAGATGAATATGACCCTTGAGTACCATTGATGGTGTGGCTTGGACTAGCTCTCTCTTCAGGGGGTGTCCCAATACGAGCTCTAACTTGTAGCTTGACACTTGGCGAGGTACAATGATATCAATATCAGAAGACTTGCTGATGTCACCTCGAGCAACAGATCCATACACATACGGGTTAACAGCTATCGATTTGATTGAATTGACTATTTCAAGCGCATTGGTTCTCAAAGCACTTAGATGGTTCCAATGATCCTGATCGTATTGGACTTGCCTGAGATCATGTAGCATTTCGGGTTTCTTGGCCACTCTAGGTTCATCCCCCTAACTCTTCAAGCATTTCACATGCTTTACATAATTTGGTTGAAGAAGGCATGGTGCAACTCTCACACGTCATCGGTTTCCAAGTAGAAGGACTGTCTAGAAATGCAGCAGTCATGGTTTCAGCTGAACGTAGAACTGCAAGAAGAGTACCAGGTCGCTTGTGTTCCATTTCATTCAAGAACAATCTCAAGTCGTTTCGATAAGCCTCTCCTGCATATGGACATGGAGCATCATGATAAACTAATTCAAGATGATGTGCGTATGCTACGATATCTCTCTCCGAAATCTTGGCTATTGGTTTGATTCGTGGGACAAGGCCCTCTAAAGACCTACTGCGCGGAACATTTGTTCTTGCAATCCTCCGGCTATCTCCTCGCATGATGTTCATCAAGACTGTCTGAGCCTCATCATCGAGATTATGACCAGTTGCTATCACATCAGCCTCGAGTTGCTGTGCCGCCGCATTCAGTGCACGTCTTCGAAAGACTCCGCAGTATGAGCACACACCCAGAGACCTCTCATTCCGCATTTCTACTATTTCATCTAGCGAGTGACCGATTAAATCATTGAATGAGAATATCTCAAGATCGAGGTCAAAGGACTTAGTCAGTTCTCGAGCTGCTTCTAGAGCCTCATTCCTATATCCATGAATTCCCTCATCAATGATCACAGGAATGATTTCAGATTTGGGGAAATTACTCTCTATTTTACGAAGGATATCAAGAAGAACTGCACTATCTTTCCCGCCAGATATAGCAACAGCAATCCTATCCTCATCTTCAAGCATCTTGTGACGATTGATTGTCCTTCGGACTCTATCTAACGTGGTCTGGACTAAGCATGAATCGCACAATCTTTCTGAAGTATATCTTCGGAGATATACTGCAGGTTTACCACATTTTGAACATCCGGATTGCATCTCGGCAACTCCAAGATGTCAACGTCACGGGATTTCAAGTTAAAGTTAATGTCATGGGAATTTCAGTTAAAGATATGACCTAATTCTTCTGTTTGTGACTGAACTCACGCAAAGAAACTTCTGTGTTCCACCCTTCTCACGACTGCTGTCACCAGCTTGCGTCAGACCTGAGTTTGACACAGTGATGTGAGCTTTGTCCAACATCATCGGAGTATTGCTCCGCTGTTGGTGCTTGGCTTCTTTCCACTGCATTTGTGTACTGTGATTGCTATTCTTCACAGTGGCAGATGGATCTTCCACAGTATTTACCATGGCGGGGTCTTCACCACTCTCAGACAACACAAGTGTGGTCTGGTCGATGCAGTCAGCCACGGACTCCCCTTCAAACGAAGCTAGCGGTTTCTGAGGGAGTGAAGACTTCCGTTTAGAGCCGGAGCTCTTCCGGGCTTTCGGAGTGGTCTTCTCCCTTGGGAGCAACCACATTCCTAGTCCTGTATTCTCATCTCTCAGGTGAGGAATGAGCATGATAAGACGCCTACCAATGTTGATAGCGCCATTCAGGTCCGCGTTGGCTCGATATCCACAGGAACAGATGAAGAGATTCTGTTTGGGTCTAATTCCTTTTTTTCCGCATTTGTGACATTTGATTGATGTCCAATGCTCCGGTACAGCTAAGAACTTCTTCACATCAAATCCGAGTGCGGCAAGCTTATGTGACAACATCTCTCTGACTCGTGCAAAAGACCACCTGTGGATCATCCCCCGATAAGCTCGTCCCTTGTAGTTCCCTCTTCGGGCGATATTCCTGATTCCTCTGAGTTGCCCGATTGAAACATAGAGATTGAAGTGCTGAATCAATTCAAAAATGTGCTTCGTGATGTCCTTGACAAGCTTCTTGTCATACTCCTTGCTGAGATTTGAACGTCGGGACCTGAGTACTCGAAGTCCCTTTGTGACACCACTTGGATCCTTTCCTTGCGCGATATGGTCCTCCTTCTTCCTTTGAAGAGAGGCAATCATCTGGTCATAACGTTGCATCTGAGGGAGTTTGTCTTTCTGTAACCAGTAGCGGACCTGCTTGTATCCTTTCTGAGTCAAGAGCACACTACACGCTGCCTTCTTAATCCCAAGGTCAATCGATAAGACTGCTGGAGGTTTGCCATTTGTTTCGATGCTGTCTGTGTTAAGGGTCACAGTGAAGATGGTCCACCACTTTCGAGAACCATCTTTGAAGATGCGCACTGTCTTCAAATCACCTTCTCTCATCTTGTTGAGATGATATGATGAAACAGAGAGAGGAATCAAGATCTTGTCATGGACCCGTTTTCCTTTTAGTGCAGAATCAAGGGAGTCTCGTAGTGCCAGCCAATGCTTGATTGTTTGATGAGGAGTATAAAGAAATTTGAACCGTTGTTTGAACGCAAAGCGGGGAATCTTTCGAGTTGTGTATTTCTTAGAATGTAGTGGTCTTGCACCTCCACGTTCTAGATAACTTTTCCACATTGCAATGGCAGTATCTCGACACTCTTGAAACTCATTCACAGAGAGGTTGGGAAAACGAGCCTTGAAGCCATGAGGAACAGATACTCTAGACGCGTTTCCTCTTGTTGCAGTGAGGGTGTACTCATCCAACTTACCTGCATGAATCCTGTTCTTCCTCTTTCCAGTGAGCAGGTCAGGTTCATGACGCTCAATCACTCCAAGATACGCCTTGATGACTCTTGTATCTCTGCCTGTAATCCGGGAGAGTCGAATCTTCTGTTTCTCAGTCATGGCGTCCCAACGAATCGGGACCTTCACGCTGATTATTGAACCATTGGAGCGGCCCATTAACATCACCTGACGAATATAAGTCTAAAACCTATTTTGTGTTGAGTTCACTCCCATATTTGTGGCGAAAGAGTCTTTTGAACTCGTACAATATTCACATGCACCTTTCATATGTGATTCAAGTCTTAGTTTTGACATCCTTCTTCTCTTTCCCTTTGAGATCATCCACGGTCGGGACTCGTTTGAAATGAAGAGCTGCCTTACTAGTCCTGAAATTAGCGGCATGAATGATATCATCAACTGTCTTGTGCCACTCTGCAGGAGATAAAATACTATGAATTTCCTTGAATGTTTCGCTAAGGCGTTCTACTCTGGCTAGACATTCGACTCTGTCTTCTGACAGACGCTGTTCGTCGAAAATCATCAGGGCATAACCCTTGAGTGCTTCCCAGTCCACATCACCATTTGCTTGAAGTAGTAGCTTCAGCTTGGAGAGGGGTTCTTTCCATGAACCAGGAATAAACATCGTTAGGTAATCAGCTAGTGCTTTTCTGGCTCTTTCTCTTACCTCTTGTTTTGTTCCAATCTGATGGGTCATCATCTTTCATCGGATTATCATGTAAGTTCATACCTTTTTAGGTCCCACAAGAACCGAAAATGGTCATCCGAACAGTCCCTTACCCATCCATAGGCTCAAAACTATACTAAGTACCACAATTACAAGTGCAGCGATTCGCAAAGGCCACATGATGTACTTGATCTTCTTCTCATCCTTAATGATAAGACTGAGACCATTGGATAGTAGCTTGTCTCCATCAAGTGGAGGGATTGGAAGTAGGTTGAACAGGGCGACTGATAGTAGTATCAGGTAACACCAGAAGATTACTTGATTTAGATGGAATACGAACATAGGTGTGAGGAATAGATCCCAGCCGGGTTTGGGTTCCCAGTAGTCAGCTCCGAACACGCCCATATATCCTCTTGACGCATTGAGCTCGCTGGCTGCTAATATTATAGTTACATCCCCTTCGAGAGTATGTATTACCAATTGAGAACCTGCTGAAGCATCGGCCATGAATACACTGACAGCAGTCCAGTTTGAAATTGTTGTATCATTGAGTCCAATGATAACGGCACCCACATCAAGAGCTTCAGCAGCTGGGCTCTCAGCTTCAAGATCATAGATGAATGCACCACTGGGGGGATTATAGGCAATTGATACCATTGGATTGAAATTAAGCAGGATAATGAAAAATACAAAGCCCCACGCAAAGTTCGCAAAGGATCCGGCAGCGAGCAGCCGCATTCTAGCTTGAGGAGTTGCCTTCTCGAATTCCTCCTCTTTAGGTTCAACGAAGGCTCCAAATAAGACCAAGAAGGCTAACAGTCCTGAGCTCTTTATCGTGATGTTATCTTTAGAAGAGGCTAAACCATGAGCGAATTCGTGGGTGAGGAGGGTGACTGCCAAGGCAATTAACAGGTATACTAGGGGAAGTCCTGTGATTGTTATACCAGGGATTATTGGCACAACTCCTCCAGCAGCTGCAGGTTCCACAAAGAATTTGATGAGGTTATCACCAAACATCCAGAAGGCAAAAATCATTCCTCCAAAGCCTACAACAATACCGATATTGAAGAAAACGCGAGGAAGCTTCTTGCCCATCCTTGTTAGAAATGCATTCAGACGTTGAGTCCGCCACATGAAGAAGAATGGCATACCAGCGTCTATACCCCTCTTCTGGAGCTTTTCCACACCGATATACTGTGCAATGAAATATATCACAAGCCAGATTATACCGATGAGTGCAAATGCAGTCAATGGATCCATAAAATGTCAATCCGAGGGGTCTGTAGCGCGCAGATGAGGTATACGTGTTATAATGGTTATGTACGAGGAATAAGTTCAACGAGTGTCGATTGTAGCGAAGTGGCAAGGTCCGACCGCAATCCTCATAAAGTGAGTCAATTTCGCTACTGCTGGAGTCCTATGGGACTCATACCACCATTCCAGGCAGGCGAAGCAATAATTGCCATACAAACTTGTGATATCAGATCCAGAAACTGGAAAAGCCATCCAGTATGAGTTAGATGATGCCAAGACAAATGCTCTTGCGGGCAAAACTGTTGGCGAAATTGTTGAGGGAGATGTTCTAGGCCTTCCTGGATACAAGTTGAAGATCACTGGAGGAAGCGATACTTCTGGATTCCCAATTCGACCTGATGTTCATGGAAGTGGTAAGAAACGTGTTTTGATACATGGTACTCCCGGCTTTAGACCCCAGAGAAAAGGGACTGCAAAAAGAAAGACTGTCCGCGGAAGAGAGCTCAGCCCTGATATATCACAGGTTAATATGAGAATAGAGGAAAAAGGTACTACACCCCTCGAAGAACTCATTATGAAGGCCGCATAAGGGTCATCTTCTCCCGGATCGTAGTTAATGGGTCGAACAAACCATAGCCTTCATATGTGCAACGTGAAGAGAGTGACTAACACCCTAGAAGCTGGAAGTGAAGATTAGGTGACCAGAAAGTACGAGGGACAGTCAGAAATCAGCATAGGAACACTGGGTCATGTCGACCATGGCAAGACTACACTTGTTTCCTATCTCACAGGGGAATGGACCGATCGCCACTCTGATGAGATAAGAAGAGGTATTTCGATTAGACTTGGATATGCTGCAACCACTCTGATGAAATGTAAGAAATGTCCAGAACCCGAAGCATATACTACATCACACCTGGCAAAAGAGGGCAAGTGTAGTAAGTGTAAAGGAGAATTGGAGATTCTTAGGGAAATCTCATTTGTCGACAGTCCTGGTCACGAATCACTGATGGCAACTTGTCTAAGTGGAGCTAGTCTGATGGATGGAGCAATTCTGGTGATTGCTGCTAACGAACCTTGTCCGATGCCTCAGACCTCTGAGCATCTACGGGCGCTTGAGATTATAGGTGTGAAGAACATCATCATTGTTCAGAACAAGATTGAGCTTGTGACCAAAGAACAAGCATTAGAGCACTATCAACAGATCAAGGACTTTGTCAAGGGGACAACTGCAGAGGATGCACCAATTGTTCCAGTTTCCGCAATATTTGGAGCCAATACGGATCAACTCATTCAGACAATTGAGGAAATAATTCCGACTCCAGAAAGAAATGATGAAGCTGTACCCAAAATGTTCGTTGCCCGTTCTTTTGACATAAACAGACCCGGTACATTACCAGATGATATGCAGGGTGGTGTTGTAGGTGGTTCTATTGTTCAAGGAAAACTAAGCCTCGGGGATGAGATTGAGATATCTCCCGGTGCGAAAGGTGAGAAAGGATTCAAACCTATCAAGGCGAAGGTTGTAAGCCTCTTGTCTGGTAGTGGTAACTCACTTCAAGAAGCTTATCCCGGAGGGCTCATCGGTGTGGGAACTGCCCTTGATCCTGCGTCAACACGTGCAGATCGGCTTGTTGGCAATGTAGTTGGCAAAGTTGGAAAAATGCCTAAGATCTTTGATAAACTTATGATCAAACCCACTCTCATGCAGCGTGTTGTTGGAATTGAATCAAAGAAGCAAGTAGAGAACCTCCGTCTTAACGAACCTATGATGCTTGTGTTGGGAACTGCTCCAACAGTAGGTGTTATCACCAGACTTCATGGTGACGAGATTGAATTGACTCTCAAACGACCCGTGGTTGCTGAAAAAGGTCAGCGAATTGCTATAGGACGCAGAGTGGAAAACAAGTGGCGATTAATAGGCTATGCTGAGATTTAGACGACCACTCTCGGTGAAAACTATGCCAATTCCGTTGATACTCGATACAAACTTCCTCACAATCCCAGCACAATTCGGAGTGGATGTCTTTTCTGAGGCAGAGCGAGTTCTGGAAAGAAGAGTGGAGTTTGTTCTGTTAGATTCGGTTATAGAAGAGATCAAATCAAAGCTTGAGAGGGCAAGTAGAACAGAGGCGCGTATATTCAGAGTTGCACTAGATTTAGCAGAAAGATGCACAATTGTAACAGCTGACTCATCACTGAAAGGCACACCCGTAGATGATCAGCTCTTGAAATATACCAAGTCTGTGGATGGTGTTCTGGCAACAAATGACCGAGAACTTAGAGAGAGAGCAACTTCGCAAGGAATGCCAGTTCTATTACTCAGAGGTAAAAAGTACCTCGCACTCGAAGGTTCTGTATTTTGAACCGTGTCACAACGTTTTTATGTTTTACAAAGCGAATCTGCGCTGAGCCGTCGGGTTTAGACCTCAGAATAGTTCCCGAGTCTGATTGTTCTGAAGAAACTCGTCCTGCTAGGCAAGGAGTGTCAATAGTTGTACAGCATAGTGACAGTAAAAGATGTAGTGCGAATTCCACCAGCTCAGTTTGGTTCCCCAATAGAAGATGCTGCCTTGTTGCACCTGCGAAAGCAGCACGAGAATGTTCTGGACAGGGATATAGGTCTGATGATTGCAGTCATCGGGATTGATGAGATTGGTCATGGACGTCTGATGCCAGGCGATGGTGCAACTTATCATGCAGTTTCCTATCGCGTGCTTGTGTTCAAGCCACTGCGACACGAACTCGTTGAGGGCAATGTTGTCGAACTCATGGATTTTGGAGCTTTCATTCGAATGGGACCCCTTGATGGACTCTGTCACGTCAGTCAGATCTGTGACGACTTCATTACCCAGGACTCGAAAGGAAATACACTATTGGGAAAAGAAACTGGAAGAACTCTGGCGGAAGGAGATATGGTTCGAGCTAGAGTCACGTCGATAAGCTTTGAATCCGGTAACAAGTCTGGAAAACTCGGCCTCACAATGAGACAGCCATTTCTAGGCAAAATCGGACCTAGTCGCTCATGGATTGAGGATGATGTGAAGGCTGCCCGTGGGGAAACTAAGAAAGATAAGAAGAAGAAGAAGAAATAGTAAAGGAGTGGATACTGATAGCCAAACCTAAAGCCTGTCGAGCCTGTCATTTCCTCACTATAGAGAATATGTGCCCTAATTGCAAGAGTACAAATCTCTCTACTTCGTACACCGGAATAGTTGTGATTCTTCCAGGTCGGAACAAACGTGAAGACCCTAGAAATTCATCTTATGTTGCATCACGACTCAATATTGACAAACCTGGGAAATATGCACTGAAGGTGCGCTAGGTATTTTCGTGTCAGTGGTGAAAGCTTTATTAGACAACCTCAAGTCGAACGGTTTACCCAAGCCGGATACGGTCTGACTTTCGGTAAGTGATACCAATGAAAATCGAAATTCTAAGAGAACAGGAGAACAAACCTCTTGCGAGAAAGGAAGTCGACTTTAGGGTTGACCATTCTGGAGCAGGAACTCCAAGTCGGGCTGATATCCGTGCGAAAATTATTGCACAGTTTGATGCAGACAAAGACAATGTGATAATCAAGAGTCTTAACACCAAGTTCGGCGCTGGAATAACCGAGGGGTCAGCCAGAATCTACTCTGATTCAGAACAGATGAAACGAATAGAGCTTGACCATATTGTCAAGAGACACAAGGCTGAGGAAAAGCCAGAGAAGAAGTCTGAGGAAAAACCAGAGAAGAAATCTGAGGAAAAGTCAGAGGGTGAGTCTTAGATGACAAAGGCGCAAGACATGTACAAGGTTGACAAGTCAGGGAATATCACTCGGACCAAGAAGACCTGCCCCCGTTGTGAGAAAGGCACCTTCATGGCTGAACATAGCGATCGTTTTTCATGTGGTCGTTGTGGATACACCGAATTCAAACGCAAGAGTAAGTAGTTGGTCATTCACCAACAATAGCCATTACCCACCTAACAAATAACAGAACACCAATTATCATTGTGAGCACTATATCTGCAAGGAATACTCCTGGGACGTAGATCTCTATCCATGCAGCAAGGATGAGCGCGATTGGGAATGTCACAATGAATGGTAACGTGGCCACCGTCAACGAGATCTCCTCACTTGAAACCATTGCATTCACGAGAAGGACAATCCAAATAGCATAGATTCCCACGAGAAGTGCCACTTGTAACATCATTGTGTAGTTACTCCATTTTGAATCACACAACAATGTGTGTGTGTCACATGATTGTGGTTGAGTTTCTCCTTTTCAGCTCATATTTAACTCACGAAACTAAAACCTTATATGTAAAGTTTACTTTACGTAAAATATACTTTACATTTTAACAGGTTGGTCAAAATGATTGTGAATAGACTGCGAGAACTACGCGAATCTAGAATGAAGGAGTCAAATAAGTCTGAAATATGGACTCAAGAGGGTCTCGCGAAGCGTCTTGGAGTAACAAGGCAGACAATCATCTCAATGGAAAAGGGATCATATAACCCATCCCTTACACTTGCATTCAAGCTCGCAAATCTGTTCGGAGTAAAGATTGATGACATATTTGAGTTTGTGAGTGATGAAAATGAATCGTAGTATATTAGCAGCTCTGAGCGCTGTGGTAATTGTAGCAATTGTATTTGTAATAATCTGGGTTTTAGGCTTGACCTCCTTGAGTAGCTACATGGGAGCTATCGGGGGTATGGTTGGTGGTGTTCTTGGAGCTACCTACTTACAACGCTTCCAAGATGAACGGTTCTCTCAGCTAATGAACCTCGCTGCACGAAATGTCTTTGTCTATCTCATGATTCTCCTCCCGTTGAGTATTGTCTTCCTTTTTCAGATTGGGGAGATTACACTCCAGATAGCCACTGGTCTGATTTTTGTGCCATGGATGTCATCGCTTGTGATATACTTTCTATCGTTGCTTTACTACTATAGAAAGTAGATTCTGATTGAAAGGAAAAAAGTGGGAACGGGTTGTTCTTCTTCATATGGTTAGTTCCAGGACTGGCCTAGAATTTGTTCAGCTCACTACTCCGATTACTTATATCCGGTCAGAAACTAGAGGGAATAAGCAACTTGAACTATTTATTCTATTTTTCCCAATAAGATATATTAGCATTGTTTGCGTCCACACGCTGTAGCATTCTAGTAGTCCTAGATGGCTCAAATATCCATTCACAATGAGTTGCCAAAATCAAGAGGGATTATTCAGTGAAGCGTCCATATTATGTAATCGTGCTAGCGGCACTGTTAGGTGTAGCAAGTTATGTCATTGCTGTTTTCTTCCATTCAATAATTTTTCAAGGGCATGCCTTTCTAGAAATGTTGCTAACTCCTGATCCAGCGCATATTCTGGAAGGACTAACCTTTGTTACCCAGTGGATTATCTTCGGAATTGTAGTAAGCATCTTAATGGGTCGACAAATGAAGATTGAGCGCGCTCTCAGGTCTTCGAACACTGAGCTAGAAATATACACTCGCATTATGCGCCACGATTTGAAAAACGATATCCAAGCAATTGTATACAACGCAGAACTTGCAGCTATGCTCGTACAAGGTGACGACGAATTTGGTCAATCAATTAGTACTGTAGTTGCCAGTGCAGAGCGAATGGACCAAGTCCTCTCGCTTTCATTAGGATCCCGAGGAAAGACAAATTCGATTGGTTCGCTCCTAGATGGAGTTTCCGAACTAGCAATGAAGGCTCATGCAGGACTAATAGTAGCGGTTCACTCATTTGAAGACATGGACAACGTCGAGATTACGAACATGCCTCTTCTGCCACTGGTATTTCACAATCTTCTGAAGAACAGTGCGAGACATGCAGGAGAGCACCCAGAGGTCACGATTACTCTGTCAAAGTGTGAAAAATACTGTCAAATTGATATTGCAGACAATGGTCCTGGGGTAGCGTCTGAGATTTTGCCTATTTTATTTGAAGAAAGCGCATCAACCACAGGAGGAGGTCTTGGACTCCATTTGAGCAGAAAGATTGTTCAGAGCTACGGTGGCTCAATGACACTACTACAGAAAGACACTAGTGACGTTGGCGCGGTGTTTCGAATAGAGATTCCTCTTGATGTTGATTGATTTTGATGGACCAGTAAGTAATTTAGTTTTCATATGACGCGTTCGACGATTAGATTAGTAGAAGAATAGCACCCGTTAAGTGGTAGAGGGTAGGATTCGTTGCTTAGGTGTTCTACAAGGAAATACGCATTCCATCATACGCAATCTTAAGACCCAGATGATCACTTACGTAGTCACTTCTTTCATCAGGAGTCATCCCCGCTACAAGTTTCTCATTTTCCCATCCATGGCAACTGACATGTGTGAGAATGCACTCTGGAATTCCTGTCTGCCTCCAAAACGCAACAGCATCATCAAGTTTGAAGTTATGCCACTCCTCATCTAAGAAGTCCATCGTTCCCTCGGTTATTAACAGGTCTAGTCCCATTAGTTCGTTGACTGTTTCAGGAGGTGGTACAATACCATCCACCAAATAAGCAAACTTAGTCCTAGCGTTTACAACGAACCCCACACTATGTTGAGTGTGATTAGTCTTGACAACCTTCCATGATGCATCACTTATTTGAATCGTGTCCCCAACCTTGATTGTGTGAAGATTGAACCAGTTCTTTAGCCAGCCATATTCACGTTCAATTCGTTCAGTGACATCCTCTGTACCGTAGAGATTGATGATGCCCCACTTGCTGATGCTTACAGGTTCACCTAAACCCAGAAGTCCACCGATATGATCATAGTGCCAATGTGTGACGAAAATATTGTCTACTGTTCTTATTCCTTCGCGTTCCATTTGATGTTCAATATCTGGACCCACATCAATGAGTGTTATTTCCTTCCCTAGAAGAGCCACTGCAGACCTTGTTCTACGATTCTCTGGATTCTTTCTCGCGTCCTCGCAGGTAGCACATGTACAAAAGAATGAGGGGAGTGTGAGTGCCGCACCAGTTCCCAAGAAGACTAACTCTAATCCTTCCTCTCCAGTCATTAAAACCACAAACATTCACTACTGAAGAGTTATCTAATCAGTGTGTCGGGAAAAGAAGTGGTAGCGGGTGGATGAAATCCCAGCCGACAGGATGACCCTGCACAGCTTTTTGAACATCCGATCTCGGGGTTTCCCGAAGACGGAACTCAAGCGTTTCCGCTTTTATGAGCCCCGCGGGATAGGCTTTGCCCGTACCCGGACGAATCCGAGTAGGACTGGCTTCCCCAACCCGCTATTGCAAAGCTAGATTTGCTGGACCGAGTTTTAAAGTTATTCGTAGGACTTGCCTACTTCACCTTTTTTGCGAACTCCTTTCCAAAATTGTAGGCCTGACCAAGTTCATCACTGTCAGGCACCCACTTCACCGTGAAGGGTTCCATGATTATGTCCATCTTCCCCTTTTCTAAAGACTCCTGAATCTTCTTCACAGCTCCTCCTCCCCAGCCATAGGATCCAAAAGCTGCGCATTTTTTCCCGACAGGCTTTAGCATCTCAAGGTCAGAGAGAACAGACGCAACATTGGGCAGAATATCATTGTGCATAGTAGAACTTCCAACAAGAATGCCTCTTGCCTCCAATAGGTCCGCCATTATATCGTAGCGGTCACTATGGGGAATGAGTTTCAAGATAGGTTCCAACCCCTCGCTGTGAACACCTTCTGCTATTGCACGTGCCATCTTTGTAGTGCTTTCCCACATTGTGTCCCAGGTGATTATCACTTTATCTTGGATTCTCTCACCCTTGGCCCATTCAAGATATCGAGTAACAATCTGAAGCGGGTCTTTACGCCAAATCAGACCGTGTGAAGGTGCTATCATCTTGATTGGAAGACCCAGTTCAACAACCTCTTCGATCTTCTTGCGGACCATCCTGCTCAGTGGCCAGAGAATGTTTGCGTAGTATTTCTCAGCTTCCCGCCAGAGAACATATTGATCAACTTCGTCTGCAAAGCGTTGTTCTGTGGCGAAGTGTTGGCCAAAGGCATCGTTTGGTAGCAAGAGCTGTTCTTCTACATAATACGTGAACATAGACTCAGGCCAATGAAGCATCGGAGCTTCATAGAATCGGAGCGTCTTTCCTCCCAGATCTAATTCGTCACCCGTCTTTACTGTTTGAATGTTCCAACCATCGTCATAGTGCTTCTTGAGTTGGTCAACAGCTTTGGGCGTACAGATTAGTTTAGCATCTGGAGCCATTTTGAGAATTTCAGGTGTTGTACCTGAGTGGTCCATCTCTGTGTGGTTTGATATCATGTAATCGATTTTTTGCGGGGCGATCACGCTGGAAATTCTCGCAAGCATTTCATCTCTAAAAGATCCCATCACGGAATCAACCAATGCCACTTTCTTTCCAACTACTAGATATGCGTTGTAGGTTGTGCCATGGTGCGTTGTATAACTAAAACCGTGAAAGTTTCGAATGTGATAGTCTAACGCGCCAACCCAATATACACCTTTCATAAGTTCAAATGGTTCCATCACATCTTCCTCTAGTTAGACGATGTGTATCTAGCATAAAAAGGAGAGCCAATATGTGAGTAGATGGTATCTCACTTACTATGTGAGGAGATTGTCCAAACTTAGGCTAACGCATAACCGTTCTGTTCAAGAGAACTGTCAACGCGGTAGTTCCAGTCAAGTGATTCAGACTCAAAACTTTGGAGGCCCTGAATACGGTTAATCCATCGCCAACAGGGTACGGCTCCAACCATCTCCATTTTGTATAGGTTGGCCTTGATAGCACTGTACTTTACCTCAAGGAGTGTTCCTTTAGGGAGACTATCGATATCAGCCACATCAAGAGCCGTGCGTCCTTTACTGTCTTTCTCACCGCATTTTGAGAGGAAGTACTTGATATCTCCGCCATTAATGGGATCCCTCATAATCACTGCAACGTGTGGTCGGGCCACGGGGTCCCACCATTTGGGGATACCAGGGCGTCTGATCACGTAGTTACCGATAGGTTCAATCCGGGTAGGCATGTCCAGTTGAATCGTAATCCTCTCCATGTAGTTGATTCCATATTCTCTATATAAGCGGGCATCGCGTATGACGATGTCCCAGAGGGCTTATTCTCATGGACTCTTTTGCCATTCTAAATTGTTAGTAATACCTAGAACTGGAAGACGGTGCAGTGGAAGGGGAGGGATGCTAGACAGTATTTCACATACTTAACAAACGGCCATGCATGATGGATGACCGTTTGTAAATTTCTGACTCGTTGGACTGTCAGGTCTCATTTTCATTTTGAAGGCCGACCACCAGAGATCGACCCTCGAATATTGACCGTGTCACCTTTTCTCTGGCGCTGGCTAGTAGACGCCAAATAGTTCCTCGGCTCACCTGCATCGAAACACCTGCCTGCTCCTGATACATGCCTTCCAAGTCCACTAACCTCAATGCTTCAGCTTCCGCCAAATCAATGTAGATAGGTTCACGTACACTTCGTGGTTCAGGGGTCATACTTTCGGCTAAGGGTTTACGCCCGATTCTTGGTTGGATTGGGAACCTACCACGGCCTCCTCTTCTTCGTCTATGCAATTATATCCCCACATAGATATTGGTGAGCTTTCTTATTACGTTTGTTAAATAATTTCACTGAGTCTTTTTTGATAGATATAGGTTGGAGTGAAGTTTTATCTTTAGGTGAGGAACATAAGAAACTAGGTTTCAGGAAGTGACATACCATGGGATTTAGTGTTGGGATTGTTGGTAAGCCATCGTGTGGAAAGACTTCGTTTACAAACGCGGCATGTATGACCGATTTCAAGGTGGGAAGTTATCCCTTCACAACAATCGAAGCCAACGTAGGTGTGACACACGTCCGGACCGCGTGTGCTTGCGCAGATTTCGATGTGGAAGACAATCCACAGAACTCAATTTGTATTGAACGAGTTCGTCTGGTACCAATAAAATTGATTGATGTAGCAGGATTGGTTCCTGGAGCTCATGAAGGCAAAGGAATGGGAAATCAGTTCCTTGATGATCTCAGACAAGTAGATGTTCTCATCCATATTGTTGATGCTAGTGGAGCCCTTGATGCAGAAGGGCAAGAAGTTGATGCAGGAAGTTACGACCCTGTCGATGACGTGAGGTTTCTTGAGGAAGAACTAGTTGAGTGGATGCTTGGACTAATCCAGAAAGACTGGCGACGGATTACAGGACGGGTTAGGTCAGAGGGAGCGAAACTTGAGGAACTGCTTTTGGAAAAGTTGTCAGGTCTGAAGATAACAAGAGTCCATATTCTCAAGGCAATCAGAGCCTCAGATCTCAAGGCGGAATCTGTTGACAAATGGACTGATGAGGAAACGAGAGCTTTCGTGCAGACCTTGCAAAAGATTGCAAAACCCATCATAATTGCAGCAAATAAAATAGATAGACCCAATGCAGAGGACAACTTGAAACGTCTGAAGGAAGAGTTTCCAGACTATCTTGTTGTACCTGTGAGTGCTCTTGCTGAGCAGGTTCTGAAAAACCTGGAGCAAAAAGGAGTGATCAAATACATTCCTGGGGATGATGATTTTCAGATTCTCACCCCAGATAGTCTGAATGAGAATGAACTAGCTCAATTGGAGAAGATAAAAGAGCACATTTTGAAGAAGTTTGGAGGTGCGGGAGTTCAAAACATACTGAACAGAGCTGTATTTGACTTCCTGCACATGATTACAGTGTATCCTGTTCATGACGCAAATTCACTCACTGATAGTGATGGCAATGTACTTCCAGATGTATATCTTGTTCCAGAGGGAACAAATGCTAAGGAATTTGCAGGACACATTCATACTGACTTGATGGAGTCATTCATTCATGGGATAGATGCTCGAACCAAGATGCGAATCTCTGACAAACACGAGTTAAAGGACCGAGATGTCATAAAAATCGTGAGTGCAAAGGGTTCCAAGTAGTGTAATGATGGTTTCTGTACAAGTCGTTGCCTTTTATGCTCGTAATATCTGAGCTCCATCAAATCACTCTATTGATGTTGTTTCATCATGTTTTAGGTTCTTCTCAAGCAATGCATTTGTAGTGTGTGCTCTCAGATGTTAACCCCACGTAGTATTGGAAAGAAGACTACTAGGGTGATATAATTGGAAATTTTCACAACCTTGATTGATGCTAAAGAAGCAGGAATATTTCTTGTAAGATGCCGCCATTTCCCCACTATTTACAAACGCTACGACAACGAGTATATTCTGGTCAGGAAAGGGGAGTGGCCCCCGAAGAAAGCTTGGCCATTCCTCAAATGGGATGGTGAAGACTGGGTCCCGGTCTTGGCAAAAATGGAAACACTAGAGGAGGCATTTGAAGCAACTGGATTATTCGTTCTACTCGGTCATCAACCCATTGTAGTAGAGTTCCCAGGGATCACTTTTGATATCTTCCTGAAAGAATCACATGTGCCAACAGGTGCATGGATCATTCGCGAATCAAATCAAAACTTTTCAGTGAAATACCTCAAACCACCGATTCCATTTGATGAAGAGGAAGAATCTATTGAAATACCAGTTCAGAGCCCATAGTTGAATTAGGGAATGTGTTTACCAAGTGACCAATATTGTCCGTTTAAGGGCAAGTAGGTGAACAGAGATACCTTTGTGGGGTCGAAACGACCTCTCTCATTTAGAGCGGATTCATCTATGTGAACTGCAACAACTTCTGCTATGAAAAGATGATGTGCACCTAAGGGAACGACCTGTGTGGTCTTGCATTCGATATTGATTGGACACTCCTTAATCATAGGCGCATTGACCTTTGAGGCTGGCTCAGGAGTAAAACCACACTCAGCAAATTTGTCATAATCCCTTCCAGACTTTGTACCTGCAAATTCTGTTCCTTCGAGTTCATTAATCGATGGAATATTGAGAACAAACTCTTGGGCTTTCTTGACAAGTTCGTAGCTATGACGTTCAGGTCTTATTCCCGCAACGATTGTCGGCGGATTACTGCATACATTTGCTACCCAAGACAAAGTGATTATATTCGGTCTATCCTCTCCCGCGACACTCAACAGAACAACAGGACAGGGTGCCAACGATGTTGAGGGATTCATTAATCGTTTCATACTGAGCTCACTGACAAACCCTGTTAAGAAAATGTCGGGTCAAGAAAATGATTTTGAATTCATTCCGCAACGAGATTGAAACACACTATCATATGTTCACTACATGAAGAATGTTCACGCTACGGCAAATCTACTACTCTAACACTCTTTCATACAGCCCAAACAAACCAATTGTATGAGTTCATATGCTCGTATCAATATTGAATATTATGATAGGACTAGGTATGTGGACTAGGACCTTGGACAAGGTTCGACGTGCGCCACCGAAAGCCCGAAGGAAGTCTTCCAAAGGGAAGTCCTTACTCTCTGAAAAAGAACAGTCATCAGGTTCTAGAGAGTCCGCGGCCGTACACTTTGTCCAGTCGGACCTTGCCAGTATCAGTGATGAGACTGGTGAGAGTGATGATGACCCTGCCGTGGCAAGAACTGTGGAAAATCTAACTGTCGCTGTGAGTGATGATACAGTATAGGGCAGAAGAAAGAGGCCAGGTCTTCAGGAGGGATCCCATCCTGATGATAGTTGACAATGCTCCTGCTAATCTTGATGTCCATTGGATCTCGAGAGGTGGTGACACTGGCAAGAGAGGGGCGGAACACAGAAGTTTCTTGCTGTTGTAGCTAGAAACAGGTTATGTCGGAGTCGTATAATTTAAGAAGATGTAGAACGCGCACAGCTCAGAGAACCAAGAGGGTATTCCTAATGGAACGCGTACTTGTAGCTGATGCAATTGCAGAGTCTGCTGTGGCTAAGATAAAGGCCGCAGGACTGGAAGTAGTAATTAGAAATAAGGAGATAGATGAACCGATTGAAGAACAGATCAAAGGCTTTGATTGTGTCGTCGTCAGAAGTGCCACTAAAATAACAAGAGATGTCATAGAGGCCGCTGATAAATTGAAACTCGTAGTCAGAGCAGGTGTTGGATTAGATAATGTCGATCAGGAAGCTGCAAAGAATAAAGGAGTTGTAGTTCAGAACACTCCTGAGGCACCGACAGTATCCGTCGCAGAGATGGTCTTCTCACTATTGTTTTCGATGGCTAGAAATGTCACTCAAGCTGACAGTTCTATGAAAGACGAGCGTTGGGAGAAGAAAAAATACACTGGCACAGAGCTTTGGAATAAGACCTTGGGAATAATTGGCTTTGGTAGGATTGGCTGTGAAGTGGCAAAAAGAGCCAAAGCTTTTGATATGGAAGTCTTGGTTTACGATGTAATAGACATCGATGAATTATGTAACCAAATGGGCGTAAAGAGATCCAATCTCAATGATTTGATTGAGAATTCTGATTATATCTCGCTGCATGTACCTTTACTTCCTCAGACAAAGGGGATGATTGGATCAAAGGAATTCGCCCTAATGAAGAAGACCGCTTTCTTAGTGAATACTGCTCGTGGTGGCGTCGTAGATGAGAGAGCTTTACTCAATGCGCTCAATGATGGTGAAATAGCAGGTGCTGCTCTAGATGTCTTTGAGAAAGAACCACCTCTTGAGTGGGAACTTGTCAAACATCCTCAACTTGTAGCTACACCACATTTATCGTCTTCTACAAAAGAAGCCCAAATAAGAGTGGGCGAATTGACTGCGGATAAGGTCATAGCCGGTCTGAAATAGGATCAAGAGCTAGAGCGTTACACCTTTAAGCGAATATCCTCGGTGACGCATAGGTTTCGGATACATTCCAGAACCTTACCATTTCCTTTGTGTTGGCGGATGCGTCCGCACGGGATGTGGCCCAAAAGGGCTGAACCACAAACAAAGCGAATTAGATAACTGCAAGGGATGGGGAAAAAATGCCAACGGCATACAAGCATATGAATGACACTTGGTTAGAAGGTCAGCAAGAGCGTTCTGATTTAGTCAGAAGCAGAATGATAGTGTGGAGAAAGCAGGGAAGTATAGTACGACTTGAACGTCCCACACGTCTTGGGAGGGCACGATCACTTGGTTACAAGGCGAAACAAGGGTACATAGTTGTCAGAATCAAAATAGGTCGTGGACCTCGTGAAAGGCCTAGACCAAAGATGGGCCGAAAACCAAAGCGCATGGGTGTTTCAAAATTCACACCACAGAAATCTCGACGCTGGATTGCTGAGGAGCGTGTGGGTAGGAAATTCCCCAACCTACGAGTACTAAACTCCTACTGGATTGGTTCAGATCACAAATGGGTGTGGCATGAAGTCATTCTGGTGGATCCAGATCATGCAGTAATATTCAACGACCCCAACATTAACTGGATTTGTGATTCAGTCCAGAAAGGTAGAGAAAATAGAGGACTCACTTCTGCTGGCAAACGAAGCAGAGGTCTACGCAAGAAGGGTCGCGGTGCTGAAAAGATTCGACCATCTCTTGGTGCCAAGGGCAACGTTGGCAAGTAGTTTAAACGTGTCTGTGGGGTAAATCATGACGTTCGTTGCAAAGATAAAAGCACGAGCATACTCCCGAGCGACCGAGCTACCAGAAAGAGTTGAAACTGCAATTCTCAATCTCATTCCTGAAGAATTTCGAAAAGATGTTGAATTGAACATTACTGATGTAGAGGGTCATTCAGGCGATGATATGAAAATAGTTGTAGCCAAGCTCGGAAAGAAGACTTGGTGTGAGGCTACTCTAGATTATATCTTCAGTAGTTTTGATGAGCGAGACCGCAGGCGTGTACAAAATTCACTCTTGCGCCGGTTGAATGTGAACTGTCTATTCTTTCTCAGGATTGATAAGCAGGCGGCGTTTCTGGGTAAGATAGCATTGGCTGATGGACCTGATGTAATCAGTGTTAGAATAGACATCAAACAATATCCAAAGTGTAGACAGGAAGATGCAAAGATTATGCTTGAGAAACGTCTTCAAGCGGTTGGAGGAGTTGACTAGTGTCGTCAATTGATGTTGGGGTGTACGTTTCAGATCCCAATGGTCTAGATTCGTTCATTGAGATGGCATCAAGAATCGGTCTCACTGGATTCACAGCACAGGGTATTGAGGGCGGTCCAATAATTGAGTTGGAGAATGGTTTCTCTATACTAAAGAGAACTGATATGTCCGGACGGGGTTTGAACTCCTTCAAGAAACAGATTGCAAATGTAAGAAAGCAGTCAATGATTGTAGCTGTTCCACTGACCACAATTGAGATAGTAAATTGGGCTGCTGAGGACAAGAGAGTTGATTTACTTACGCTTAAACCATCTTTGAAACACCGTTTTCGTGACTCGACTGCTCGTCTTGCAGCAGCTTCTGGTACTTGTCTTGAGATACAGTTTGCACCAATTCTAAACTCGGTTGGATTAAATCGATCAAAGATAATCAAAGCTTTTCGAGAAACGGTAGAAACTGCAACTGATGCAGGAATGTCAGTTGTTCTCTCTAGTGGAGCCAATCATCCAATGCATATGCGTTCAGCCATGGCAATGCGACACATTGGATCACTAATTGGAATGGACTCCAAGTTTGCTGAAATTGTTGTTTGTAAGACTCCGTTTGAGATTCTGGAAAGGAATCAAAGAAGACTCAGTCCAGAATTTGTTGGTGAGGGGGTCGAGATAATTCAAAGAGGTGGTAATGAATGAAAAAGAGTCGTAGACGTTATCTGTCATTCCACCTTCATAGTGATGGACCTACTATTGATGATGAAAAGCAGCTCAGTAATGCAATATGGAAAAATTTGTTATCGCTCTATGGAGAGATTAGTGCAGCAGATTCTAAATTATATCTGGTGAGCTTTGACCAAGAAAAAGGTGAAGGTGTTCTGCAGTGCACTCTATCCTCCTTGGAGAAAGTGATTACTTCTGCAGTCTTGATTGGATCAATTGGGAAGAGTTTGGTTTCGTTCGAACCAAAACGGACTTCGGGAACAATCAAAGGGCTTCGACGCTAACATAGAATCAACATTACTTCTTCCACGTCGTCATTCACCATCAGAAAGGCTCGACTCTCCCAATTTCCATTTTCTTTAGAAGCAATCAACCACACAACAGGATTGAGTTTCATATTTTGACGGTCAGTGGTGGACGGGAAGGGAGGTGCTGGATGTGAATGGAATATACATACAAGCTCCTCATTGCGTTCTTCAGCCTCTACTAAGAGCCGATATTGTTCTTCAGGATTCACTTTGAAAGTTGTAATGCTCGAAGTAGATTCGTTTAGAACCAACTCGATGTAATCAACAGTTATAGAATGCTCTGATATGTCACCAAACAAGAACGCTGCAGCCTCAGTGGGAAGATTTGCTTCAGCATGCTCGTGAAGCTTATGTAAGTTTTCAATAGACAGATGCAGTTTATACTGCATTAGTTAATCCTCCGTTAATATGAGGTTTCTTGGACCTAGAGTACTCTGAGCTCTTCTTCTATGATTTTATCTTCCATTGGAGACATAATTGCGTAAAGCTCTATGTGATCAATCAATGATTTTGCGTTACGGATTTTCTCTTCAAGTAGTTCTTGTATCTGAAAGATTCCTGATGCGTTATTCATAGTGACATCGATTCTCACCGTCTTTAATTCGCCTTTTCGAATTTTTACATGCTCTATTGCCATCGCAGAGGCTGAGTGGATATTCACACTTCCCGCTTCAAAGGGAATCCTAGCTCGACCTTTTGTCATATCTAGGGCGTCAGCAATGCCTACCACTCCAGCTTCAACAGTCATCGGAACTGCTACTTTGTCATGACAATAGATAGCATGCATAACATGTCCTCTGATGTGTACTTGTTTGTGTCTGTCTTTCGGATAGACCTTAGCTAAAATCCTATCTAAAATTGGCATAGCTATTATCACTGAGAACTCGTCATGATTGGGACGGCCAACGACCATTCCTATGTCATGAAGATAACATCCTAACAGCACAACCAACTCAGAGTCTTTGATAGTACCTGTGTCTTCCTTGACTATTGAGGTTTGAATTCCTTTTCCAAGCTCCCTCAGAAGCTTGATTCCGTTAAGTGATACTATCAGCGAGTGAATATGACCGTGGTCAGAATACCCCATCCGATCTATTGCCATACGATTGCTATCTTCCAGTACTGTCTGTACCTCAATGTCACTTTCTAATGCGTCAAATGCAATTATACAGAGTTCATTGTGTTTGAATGCTCTTCGAACTCTGTCTTTCAATGTGTTTCTTTGTCTTGGGCTCTTTGCCATTTTTCTTAATGCCCCTTCTTTCTTCTTTCTTATTCAATTCTGACTATTGCTGATTCAGTAATAAATGAGATACAGGTTGCAACTCTATTCTAGTAGGTAATATTTTCAGGTTCCCCTCGACCTACTCTAACTGACAAGCTTATTCAGATTCATCCTTTTGTTACCATTTCTAGTTCCTATTCTCATATGAACTGATTGCATCCGGCAGGGTTTGGACTAAATCTATGATATCAGTCACGAGACTGTCGTAGCCCACCAGACAGAATTCCTGCAATGATAAGAAAAACTCCTCCTATGAAAACAAGATCGATTAATGTCAAACCTTGAGTCAATAACCACCCACCACCACTTGATCCCACAGCAAAGCCAAGAATACCCAAGGTCTGAAGAATAGATACAATCTCATCAGAACCTGTTTCATGTATGTGTTCATGATCATGACTTGAAATAGAAAACGGATTACCCGGAGCGTGTCCCAAGAAATAGTGCTTATGGTTATGGTCTGTTGTTGTTGTAGGTGTAAACTCCATAGCTGCATCATTTCTTGCAGGCTCAAGAAATCCTTCTGACAGTCCGGCCATAGCCAAGAGGGATGTAAGAATCATGAATGAAGCTGCATATGGATAGAAAATAACTATACTTCCTTTTGCAACCAGACTGAGTGCTAGAGGAGCCAAACTTCCCGTTCTATCAACCAGTTTTCCAGTATACAGCTGAGAAGCACCCCACACAGCATCACCGACAAGAAATCCTAATCCAATTTGATCGATTGGTATACCGTTATTGTTAATCATGATGGAGAGCCCAGGCGTGTAAATCCCATGTGAGAAGTCGTAGAGGATGTAGATAGCTAGGAGAATAACGAGATTCTTTGACCTCAATGACCGTAAGAGCAATCTGGTATGGCTGTGACCATGATTTCTATCCGAGGTGCTTACACAAATGGTATCAATCTCCCGGATGAAGGGAATCAATAGGATAAGAAGCAGAACGAAGACAACCGACACTACAACTCCAAGAAACATGATTGCCTCTGTCTGAGTCATTGAATACATAACCTCAAGTTGTCCGATAACTATTCCCGCTGACCCCTGACCAAGTGCAGAACCCAGGAATACTCCTGCCAATAATGTTCCCACTGATTCCCCACGACATTCCTCAAAACCTGAAGAAATCCGAATGATTATAATGGCCAAGAGTCCTGCTCCTGCTCCCTCAACAATCCTTGAGTAGAGAAGCAGTTCAGCAGTTGTAGAGAATCCTGTTGCCAAAATGAAGAATGTGAATAAAACACCACTAACAATTAGCCCAACTCTTTGGCTCGAGAAGAGTCTACTCAACAGGATCAGTCCGATGACTTGCCCAATAGAAGACAGTGAGCTCCCCAATGCAATGATAGTTTCCGTTCCTCCAAGATTGAGAATCTGGAATGGAAACAGGAACCTGAGTAACCCTCCTACAAATCCAAGAGCTAATATCAAAATGAATACATTACGGATTATAGGTTCTCTGATTATCAGCCAACTGCTTTCCTTAGAACCCTCGTCCACCCTCTATCACTGACCAATGTATGATTTAGTGTGTCAAAACAACCTCCTCTTAATGGTTAGTGTTGGGGGCCGCTTTGCATTCCCTAATTTGTAATATTAATCGACTATGAATAGGTCATCACAATCGAATTGGTTTTGATCCAATCTCTCGAATCTCATCTGCGAACTGGTTGACCTATGCTGCGAACTTATCAACTTAAGCTGACATTTGACGCCGGTTGCTCCTAAGTCCGAACTTCATAATGACAAGTAAGTGATTCCCTTGTATCATATCCTAGAAGATCATGTATCATTCTTGAATGGGAATCATAGTGCGGTTTTCAAGGTCTACGACCTATATACACAGTATAGAAAATGAGAATCTGGAATAACAGTACAATCCCGCATGTTATAAGATAGACTCCATCGATTTCGCTCCATGAGATGAGAGCAAGGACAAGACCAGCACTTAGTAGTATGCTCACTGGCAGAACACAGAAACTGCATACAAGATTCACGGATTGATTGTCTCTTGCTGAGCACTCTAGAGAACAGTAATGTCGGTTTTTGAGGGGGGAGCTGATGCTCCAGAACCAGCTGACTTCAGGCTTTCCACAGAAGGCACATCGCTGTGTAGTATCGCCATATTCACCCTTCCTTGACATGAACGATTTCCCCTGTATTCACTCAGCTTGTAGGCTTATACAAACTGCGCTTAGAAAGTAATCATCAATACTAATCTTCAATAACATCACAGTCTGATTGGGTTAGGTCCGATCTCTCTTATTTCATCAGCAAACTGGTTAATCTCAGCCGCAAACTTGTCACCCTCTGCAGCACTTACAAAGACCATCTTCACTCTGTCTTCATTCAGGCCAAGTTGACCGACTAATTTTCTAGCAAACCTAACTCGCCGCTCAGCTCCCAAATTTCCAGTCTTATATGCACAATCACCTGGGTGACACCCAATGACAAGAACCCCATCAGCCCCTTCTTGTAGTGCCTTGAGAATGAAGTTGATGTCCAGTCTAGCAGTACAAGGCATTCTGATTATCCTGCTCGCGATATCGTACTGCAGCTTCATCGTTCCCGCAAGGTCCGATGCAGCGTACATGCATTGCATACAACCCAGAATTATGAGATTCATGTCTTTTGGCGGCATATCAATTGTCCATCCAAGAGCCTTGTTAGACCGCAGAAATAAATGTGACATATAATCTTTCAGATGTGCAGATATTATGACAAATACATGTGTTCGGCTGCATGCACCGACCATTGAAGTACCAGATACAGCCTAAGATTGATGTGTTCGGATGCATGCACCGACCTGTGTTAAGTTTTAGAAAACATTCATATCTCGATTATTCTGCAAGATATTCAAGGGCCAAGTCCAACGAATGTTCTCCTAGCCACCAAGCTCCTTGATTATATCTTAATGCAAATCTTCTAGATCTAGATACTTGTCTGCACGCATCAACTATGGTTTGGGCTTGAGATAATGGTTTACTGCCCGTGACAATTATTCCTGCTTTTCCAGAAACCCTTCTAACCCAGACATCTATAGGTTGGAGATAACTCTGACCGACTCTAGTGCGAATTTCAGCAGATTTTCCTACTTCATCATAGAATAAATCAACCAGATCACGAAGATACATTGATGTAATTTTATGGGCGATGCTTTTCACTGAATGGAATTTGTCATACAATGATGATACATTCCCTTGGATTATGCTACGAATCGAATAATCTATGATATTTCCTTTAGGAATATCTCTCAGTATATGGATGACTCCTTTTTTCGTTATAATACCTTTTTTATCCATGACACCAAAAAGCATCTCAACATCTGTTAGTCTCTTGTAGGTTTTTCCATTGATTTCTGAGTTTTGAAAAGCAAATCGTGCTTCAGTGATATCATCATCTGATGCATTTGTGATGCCAGAAGAAGATTTGGTATCAAAATAATCTTGTATTGAGTTTTTAGCGAGATCTTTAATTATTGTTGAAAGTGAATTGGAGCGTCCTTGATAAAAGATAACACCTGCTAGAAAATTGTATGATTTCCACCAATGTTTTCTGAGAGATGATGGTCGTGGGGTTTTTTTAGCAAGGTAATCCTTGAAATATCTTCTACCGAGTTTAGAGATATTTCGTACCAAATCTTGATTCAATAACAGTCCCCCCTAACATCCATATCAGACGGCTGCAATAAATCTATTTCTAATTATTTGTTCGGATGCATGCACCGACCTGTGTCAGGTTTCAGAAGAGGTTGAGTGAACTTTCTCTATAACAGTCAAATCCTGTATTCTTATGCCATATCTAGGTGATTAGAAAATAAAGCGTGAATAGCTGTCACAAAACTATCTAGTGCTGATACCGGCTGTAAAACAGTCCCACTCAACAGGTTATTGTCGATAGTGTCTGTACCACTGTTTGTTATAATGTGTCCTTCGGCCGTTTGGAAAGTTGTGATATATATCCAAGAGCCATCAGTGTAAGTGATTTCAATGTCAAATCCAATGTGTGGATTGGACTCTAATAACACAGAAGGTGAGATCTCTAAGGGATGTGTACCATTCAATCCCTCATGAAGACTCAGATTGATTATCTCGACCTCTTCTGGGGTCACTGAGAATTCTCTGTCATAGATTTCTGGATTTTCCCAACCTTCTGAGTCGTCAACAAAACTTGCACTAATTATCCAATTGCCTTCTTGAAAGACAAAAGAAGCATCCATGAGTTCGGGATATAGTATGTCCGTGGAATTTCCACTTATTCTTAAAGATGCTATATCCAATGAATTTGTAATGTCTGAATCATTAGAAAGAGAGGAGATGTAGAAGAACGCTGTGGAAGATATTGCTACTACCAAAAGTGTCCCAATGGCAATTGCTTTGAAACTTCCTTCAGCCATTTCAAAACCCTCCAACTATGATACATTATTGTAGAAGATTGGATTCATGAATCTTCTTGTGTGCATGTGACGCATTAGGAATAATGATCTATCTTCACATTATGATTATTTTGAAAACATAACAAGGATTTGTGCAGATAACTCAGGTTTTATTAGTGATTGCTACTTTACTATAGTTAAGCCACTCAAGAGGCGCCATATGCCAGAGTCTGGGCTCTTTGTGTTGAGCAAGATTATGAACCCAACCAATAATAATCCTGCGATAAACACAACACTAGGGCAGGTTGGCAAGCGGTCGAGCTGAGTGTCGAAGTATAAGTTCGATAATATTAGACACGAAAAAGAAAGCTCTTTCGGGTGAGAGAAATCGTACCACTGTCGGATTGAAGACTTGAGTGGCTTTCCCGCGTTTTGGGTAATGATGCGCCGTCTATCTTCACATTAGACGAGTTCCTCAGCATCGGGTTCCCACTCTGGGAAAACGATACATAGGAACTCGAGATTGTCATTACCTGTATTCTCAATGTATTGGACTGCCTGAGGTGGAATGTAGATCGTATCTCCAGAACCTACTCTTTCAGTTTCGTTGTCAATATGCATCAAGCCTTCACCTTTGAGAATATAATACACCTCTGAGGCAGACTTGAATCTATGAGGTAGTGATGCTTTCTTTGTTGAGAGAATTGCATGGGCTAGACTGTACCCAAGATGGAGAGATGTCTTGTCATGTTTGGGATTCAGCATCTCTCGAATTATTGTGTCATCAAGTCCAACGATTTCTTCGAGGTCTTTCAGTTTTTTAACAATCATCGCTAAATCTCCATAATATCTCAGAAATCTGGAGGTTTTTTGTTATACCATTTTGGTAATTTTTCCATTGCGGGTTCATATCTATCAAGCACATGACGGCCAAGTATTAGACGCTGGACCTCACTTGTACCCTCATATATCTGGTAAAGTTTGGCATCTCTGAACAGCTTCTCAAGTGGGTATTGGTCAATGTATCCATATCCCCCATGAATTTGGAGAGCTTCACTTGCGGTTTCCATAGCAACATCTGTAGCAAATGCCTTGGCTACACTCGCTGGGATTGTTGCATCACCAGCATTGTCTGCAGTCCATGCAGCCTTTAGATAGAGTGCTCTTGATGCTTCAATTTTCATAAACATCTCAGCAAGCTTGAACTGGATCACCTCAAACTCTCGCAACTTCTCTGTGAACACTTCTCGTTTGTTGACATAGTTTCGTGCGTACTCCATTGCGGCACGTGCAAGTCCTGTTGCAAAAGCTGCGATAGAGGGACGTGTCATTGCGAAGGTCTGCATTGCTATACCAAAGCCTTTTCCTTCATCGCCCAGAATGTTCTCTTCTGGTACTTTTACATCACGAAACATAATGGATGACGTAGTAGATGCTCGATGTCCCATTTTTTCAACAGGACGCCCAATCTTGACTCCAGGAGTGTCAGCATCAACAATGAAAG
The DNA here is from genome assembly GCA_004376265.1 of Candidatus Thorarchaeota archaeon. Classification (GTDB taxonomy): domain Archaea; phylum Asgardarchaeota; class Thorarchaeia; order Thorarchaeales; family Thorarchaeaceae; genus SMTZ1-45. The sequence goes on along the minus strand of SOKL01000325.1, from coordinate 12,672 downwards.
CGCAAAGTGCTTTGTGTCTCTTGCTCGGATCGAAACTAGCAAAGACCGTGAAATAATCAGCATGCGGTGCATTGGTAATCCAAAACTTCGACCCGTTCAACACGTAGTTGCTTCCATCTTTCTTCACGCGTGTCTGAATTCCAGCTACGTCTGAGCCCATTCCTGGTTCTGAACACGCGAAACTGACAAATTTGAGTTCTTCAATAAGGGGTCGAAGATACTTCTCTTTCTGTTCATCAGTTCCTGCAAGTAGAATGGGTTCTACACCCAATGAGTTGACGTAAATGCTTGTGGTCATGCCTGCACAACCAGCGGCCATCTCTTCAACAACAATGCATTGTTCAATTGATCCTAGCTCTGGACCTCCATACTCTTTTGGAATAGAGAGGTTCATTAGTCCTTCTTCCCAACATTTCTGAATAATGGGAAGGGGGAATTCTCCACTCTTATCATAATAATGTGCATAGGGAATCATGTATTCCTGAGCGAATTTTCTCGTTTTGTTCTGAAGCTCAACTTGGTCATTGGTAAACCTAAAGTCAATCATTATGGTCCCTCGTAGGTTTGTGCAGTTCCTATCAACTAACTATGTTGTATAAGTCAGTTGCTAAGGAGTTGATGTGATATGCTTCACAACCTCAGGTAAGTTCCACTTCAATTCCAATTCTAAAGCACCTCTCTCGGGCCCAGGACATCGTCTAACACAAGTACGACATGCCACACAAAGCCAGAGATCAACTTCGACACTACCAAATCCAGGGGCTTCTTTCTTTAGCTGGATATCCTTCGATGGTTTCACTGTGGCAAGATTCTGTAGAGTTTTGTAGAATAAGGAACGGTTTGTTGGTAGTTCGGCTAATGCCTCATCGGAGGTTTCAAAGAAGTTTGATATCTCAATCCGTGGTTTTAGCTCTATTGCATCTTCGGGGCAGACGAGTTCACAAGACTTGCAACCAAGACATTTCGAGTGTTCCCAGTTCACTGTACCAAAGCCTAGAAGGGGTGCGTAACCCATTTGACTCTTGTACTCATCTAATACCGATGGTACATCTACATCTACAAGGTCTTCAAGAGTCACTTTTGGTCTTGTGCTTGGGATTTTGGCACGAGTCCGATAAGCAAGCATGACTGCAGATTGTATCTTATTCTCCACTTCTATGAGGGCAGACTCATCAACAATGGCGCCACCTACTTTGATTGTGACCAATTTGTCACGAGCTCTAGCGAAAGTTTCCAATGAAGTGGCTAGCTTACCAATGTCTTGGGCATTGAAATCACCAAGAATTCTTACAAGCTCAGCTTTTGCCTCGGAGAGTTGGAGGGCAAGACTGCATTCTGTCTGAACAATGATTTCTGCCTCAGAGGGGGTTCTCGGTACATCATAGAGTATGTAGCCATGACTCTCCCCGGCTGTTGTAAGGAGCTCGTCGCGTTTCATTCTGAGGAGATGTCTGAGAATTCTGTCTGGAGGGATACTAGTCCTTTCACCAAGGTCCTTAACAGCCAGTGCTCCAAGTTCTCGAATCAGAATCAAAATTGTGCCTCTCTCAAGTTCATTCTCAAGATAGGTGTCCATCATAGTTTGATAGACTTCAGGATCCAATTTCTCTCCGTAGACATTTGTTCCCGATACAAGATTGGGACCTTTCTCTAGAGTGATTTTCAACCGGAATCTAGCAAAGGCTTCAAGCCCTGCAGAAACCAGAAGTCTGAGATTCTCTGCATCATCAGATGTCTGCGAAGAAAGTAGAGCTTCGGTGGCACTATCAACTGTTTCTCTCAGCTTGTTCAGACTTTCAGAGAGCGCTGTTTCATCATAAGTTCCAAGTATCTGTAGCCGTTCATGCAGTGTTTGTAATTTTTCAAGTGATGAACTCGCAGTATTGACCTCATCATCTTCCAAAGACTTTGTCATTCCACGAACTTGTTGAACAATCCTCTTCAGGACTAGAGTTGAGTTTGGAGTTTCTGTAAGCATTTTTGAGAAGACAGGTGCGTCACCCTCAAGGCTGACCATCTCTATCTCTCCTCTCTGAATCATTGTCACGAGTGCATTCTGCACAATCTGGGGTGAAATGTTCATGAGTTCTCCTGCCTGAACAACAGTCTTTGAACCCATCTTCCCAAGAATGAACATGATTATGCCACGATGCACTTCGTTGAGGATGTTCTCTTTGACAAGCTTTGAAAAACGGACATCATCTATTCGTTCCTCTCGTTTTCCTCTCTTTACCTGTGCTGTTGTTCTCAGGCCGGAACCGTATCGAGTCTTTGTGCCTATTTTTTGAAATTCAGCTAAAGCAAGGTCTGGGTCAGTTTCTGTTTTCTCTGTTGCTTCTTTGAGGGCGTCAATCAGAGTGACTAGTTCAGAACTGGCGGATTCAGCCTCTGCTTTGGAAGTCTCCTCGAATTGAATAATAACCAACTCAATCTCAGATGTCAAATCCGATATTATGGAGAGGATAGCTCCCATGTCAACGTCTATACTGACTTGGGTTTCTTCTACTACTGTCATTTTGGAAAGAGTGTCCGAAAGTAGTTCGAGTAGACCCTTCAAAGATTCAGATTCAGTAATTGACCGAGATTGTTCGAGATTAGATATTGCCTCTTGGAGAATACCTTTGTCATTAATTTCAGATGTTAGATTAGCTTTCTCAAAGGCTTGAAGGAATTCTCCAAAATAAGAGTCAGGAAACGCGAGAATTGAATCAGTAAGGGGTGCTAGCTTGGTCTTTAGATTTTCTAGTTCTTCCTTGACTTTACCTAATGGAATTGCAGACTCTTCTTTGAGACCACCTAGTGCTAGGACCATATCCAACATACGTTGTCTCTTTGGCGCAATGGTCTTCTCAGATGTAGAATGACTCACTCGCTCACCTCCATCCACTTGCCAGCAGTTCCTTTATGGACTGGTGTCGGTCCTAACTTTTTGGCACGCTTCACCATCTCATTGATTGCATTAGTGAATCGTTGTGGTTCCGCACTGAACATCCTGAACATATCTATTCGCTGACCTTTCCAACCAATGGCGTTCAGTATGTCTTGAGCCACGTCTACCTGTACTTGTGCAATCTCATTCCCAGTTCCTCCAATATGGCAACGATCCTTTTCACAGGCGGCAATCATGACTGTGCTGGCTCCATTTTCAAAGCCCTTTAGAATATCTATGATGCTCACTCGGCCTGCACATGGAACAGGAATGAAACGAGTGCTTGCAGGATACTCCATCTTTTGAGTTCCAACGATATCAATCGTTGAAACGGAGCATTCTTCACAATAGAAACAGAGAGTGATGGGATATTCTGGACCTGCACCTTCAAGCAACGCATCGATTTCAGCCCAGAGCTGATCATTTGAAAGAACATTGAGATTGATTGCTCCAGATGGACAAAGGCTTTGACAGACTCCACAACAATGGCAGTTTAATATATCAAGAGCGGCCTTGAAGAGAATCTTTTGGTCTTCATCGACTTCCTCCACCTCAGTCTGCTCAACCATAAGAGGTACGCCACGGGGACACTGTTGAGCACAAAGACTACACCCAACGCAGTCATCCACATCTAACACTGCTCCACGTGCTACAGACTCGATATTTCCTCCCTGTAGTTCATTGTGAAGGATGAGTGCTCCAGCTTGTGCGTCTGTGACAGCCTCGAAGACAAACTGTGGTCTTGTGACACCTCCAGCTGCTACAACTCCCCGCCGACGGGTCTCGTTTCGCCTTAGTTTTCCATAGAGCTCTTTCACATGTCCATCTTCTTCAACAGCATAGCCCAAAGTTTCTGAAAGCTCGGAAACTCCATCAGGTGGCAGTATAGCAGATGAGAGAACAAGTAGGTCTACAGGTATCTCAAGATACTTGTTCAACAGAGAGTCATAGATTTGAACGAAAGTCTGACCCTCATATTCCCAGGTCATACTCACCCGACCACGGATATAGTCAACACCTTTCTCTCGGGACTCTTTGTAGATCATCTCATTTTCAAATGGTACACGGATATCCATGTACACTATCCGCACATTTGCATCTGGAACCTTTTCCAGAATCTCAAGCGAGTTATCGATGGCAAAAGTACAGCAGAGCTTGCTACAGTCCCTCTTGTAATCCTCAGATCGGCTCCCCACACACTGAACCATTACAACTTCTTTCACTGATTCTCCATCAGAGGGTTTAGCCAGTTTACCTTCAGACAGGATACACGATAGTTCAAACTGCGTGAGTACATCGGGATTCTTGCCATAGCGATATTCTTCCATGGTTACAGGTTTGAACTCCTTAAACCCTGTCGCTAAAACAATACCAGAAGTTGGTAGGGTTAGCTCTTCTTCATCATCCGAGGCGTAATGAATTGTGAAATCACCCATTTCCCCAGTGACAAACTTGACTCTGGTCTTGGTCATTATTGTGATGTTATCGTCACTCTGGAGTGCTTCTAATCGACCGTTGAGTATCTCTCTCCCCGATTTTCTGGTGGGAGCCACAACTGGAAGATCCTTTACATGACCTCCGAGGACTTCTGCAATCTCTAGCAGCGTAATCTTATAGCCCAGATTCGAGAGACTAAGAGCCGACTCTATGCCAGCAATTCCACCCCCAATGACTGTGACATGATTGGGCACCTCTTTCTTTTCTAATGCAAAGGGATGTGATTTCGAGGACCTTGCTAATGCACCACGGATCATGTCTGTTGATTTCTGACTTGCCTCGTCAATTTCCTTGTGGACCCAAGCTGAATGTTCACGGATATTCACATACTGTATCTGTGAATCATCTATTCCCTTTGAGTTTAGATACTGATTGATTCGGGGTTGTATCTTCTGGCTGGTACATGCAGCAACTACAAGATGACGGTTGTTGGCCTTAAGCAATTCAGCTATCTTTGTAAGACCATCTTCTTGACAGACCAAGTCATGAACAGTCACAGATGATGCTAGGTTCATCTTTCCAACGTCATTTTCCAAAGAATCGTATTTCAGCTGGAGTTGTTTCCCACAAGTGCAGATGAGTACTGCTGATTTACTGTCATCCATCTATCAGTTTCACTTCCTGCTTTGTAGTATTTTGGAAACTACTGCACGTGCTTGTGTAACGCTTTCGGGAATCTCTGCTGGACCCAAAGCGGTACCACATGCGTATACATGGTCACCAACTACAACTTCATTCTCTGAGGCGGGATCTGCAGCACCAATAAAGCCGCTTACAGACTTTAGTCCCAAGTTTTCGATAATCTTGTTACTATCAGCTGGAGGTTCTAGAGCCGATGATAGCACAAAGAGGTCAACTGAGAATTTGAGATACTTGTCTAGCAATGAATCATAGACAACAATGTCTAGAGTGTTATCTTCACGGGGTGTAATAAGAGAAACCCGTCCGCGAACGAATTCCACTCCTGATTCTCGAGATTCTCTGTAGTACCTCTCATATCTATCATATGTCCGAATATCCATGTATACAACGCTGACTTGAGTAGCATTTCTTTCCTGTGTGACAATGTTTGCATGCTTGAGAGCAAAGATACAACATATCTTTGAACAATAGGGGTAGTAATTCTCATCTCGACTTCCCACACATTGAACCATCAATACACGTTTTGCAGGTTTTCCATCAGACGGTCTCACGAGCGAACCACCAGATTTTCCAAGCGGGTCGAGTATCTGTGCCAGTTCAAGTTGGGTCACAATATTGGGATGTTTTCCATAACTATACTCATCCACATTTGTTGGCTGCATTTCATGATAGCCAGTAGCAATGACGATATCTGACGCTTTGATTGTTTCTTCAGTGGATTGGGCACTCAGGTCAATTGCTTTTGTTGGGCATTCTTCTTCAGCTTGTTTAGCACCATCATCCTGCTTTGAAGGGTCATAGACGACAGCCTGGGGTTGACATTGTGGTGATAATAGACGAAAAGCATCCGACTTCTCTATACACAAACCACACATTGTACATCTCATTGGATCTACATATTGAGCACCAACTTTGAGCTTCACTGAAAACTGACCGGGAGTGCCTGATATTTCGTCAACCTCACTGTTCATCTTTAGGTCAATATTGGGTTGGTCAGTTAGTGCACTTCTGTAGAAACATTTGCGTATTCCAGGACGCCTACGATTTCCCTCAAAACAATAGAAACAGTCGTCTGTTGGAAATGCTTTGTAAAGGTCAAGTGCATTACCACCTACTGTGGACAAACGCTCGACAAGAATTGTTTGCATTCCAGAGTCTGCTAGCTCAACGGCGGCTGTCATCCCTGCAACGCCAGCTCCGATGATGAGAACCGGTTTGGACACTCCTTCATTCACCTCAGCTAGTCAAATGATTAAGAATCGGGTCTGCCGGAACCCTGTTCATACTAAGTCCAACTTCTTCCTCATTCATTCCTAAGGCAAGTCCAAGAATCTGAGGGTACAGAATCACTGGTAAATTATATTCCTCACCATACGACTCTTTCAAACCGAGCTGTTGCAAATCGAGCTGATTTCCACAAGCAGGGCAGACTACTGTGATAAACACTGCACCGTATTCTTTCATCGACTTCAGCTTGTCACGTGCTAAACGTATAGCCAAAGATTCGTTAACTGGTAAGACTGTCGCCCCACAGCATTGCTTCCAAAGTGGGTATTCTATTACTGAAGCACCAGTAACCTCTACTAACGCGTCTAGATATTCAGGTTTGAATTCAGTCACATCAACAGGTCGCAGAACATGACAACCATAGTGAATTGCGATTCCTACCCCATCCAGAGGTTTTACGATCTTCTTTTTTATCTCTTCAACACCGATATCCGTATACAGTGCTTCTACAAAATGACGAGGGGTTATGGTGCCCTTGAACTCAAGGCTTTCTTTCTTTAGAACAGCATTGACCTTTTTCCTATAGGCATCATCATGTTTGAGAAAGTGGTATACGTCTTTGAGTGATGCAAAGCAACCATTACAAGGTGTGACAATATCATGGCCATTCTTTTCTGCAATTGCCAAGGTTCGCGCATTTACAGTAAGCCATCCCATATAGTCTATTGCACGAAGGTTAGGACTTCCACAGCAAGCAACACCATCCATGTATTCTAGCTGCATGTCGAATGCTTCTGCAACTTTAATCGTAGCTGCTTCATAGTTTGGATAATTTGCAGGTACGCTACAACCCATGTACAAGTTGTATACTGGCACCTTACTCACCACCCTCCACGAGCTTTTTCGTTCGAGTTTCCGTCAGAATTTTCTTCACTGGGTCAACCAAAAGACCAGGTACTTCTGGTTCGAGACCCATATCCTCACGTTCCCAATCAGCAGTGACTATGTATAGCTGACCTTTCTCCAGCAATTCTTTACCAAGACCAACAATATTGGGAGGTACTTTCCCATCTTCAGCAGCTAAGTTCTTACAGTCAAAGAAGATGTCAGTGACCCGCACTTTTTGTGGACATCGTTCTTGGCACTGAAAACAAGTCAAACAGAGCCAGATTTCATCTGAAGAGAGCACTTCTTCTCGCATACCTAATAATATCATTCGAATCAATTGATGAGGTTTATACTCCCAGATGTTGGCAATAGGACATGCTGCCGTACAGGTCGAGCACGCAAAACAGGCGGATAGTTCCTCACCATTTGGCATACTTTGGATTTCTTCACGAAACTTTGTGTCAAGTTTCGACATATCAATTGGGTTAACCAATGTGATTGGGGGTCCAACTGGTTCATCAGGTTCAGCCATAATACGCACCATAAGCTTAGTTTGCTTTCAGCAGATGCCTGAGCGATTCTGTGACCCATATTAAAAGTTTCGACATATTAGCCAAAAAAATGCCCGGAAGGCTAATCTTCTAATCCTCTGAAATATATTAAGCGTAAAATACCAACCACTCCAAGTGTGACGAAACCCATATACAGAGTTATCTCAAGCAGACCCCAAGAGCTTGGGAGATTAAGTATAACTCCAGATGCAGCTAGAACAACACACAAGACACCAATTATGAAGAAGAGCCATGAACGGGAAAATGACATGGTTGCAATAATGTTCAACGGACACTTAGGATTTTCTGTACTAAGTAGCTTTAATCAAGCCTAGTACTTTTTCCATTCTTGTTTTTATTTGATCAAACGGTTGCAATACAGTTTGTCTAATCTCTGTGCTTGTTTTGACCAGATATCCTTTGAGATCTTCTGTATCACCTTTTAGTCTAACAAGTGTGGGACTAGTGTCACTCAAAAGACGAAGTGTGTTTGTGAGAGCAATTTGGAACTTGTCATAATCCATACCTAGTCTGGTTCTTGTTTCTTCGATAGAATCAATTATCGATGCAAGCTCTGTAACAATGGCTTCCTTTGTCATCACTTATCCTCCTCCAGAATGAAACGAACCACAGTACCATCTCGTAGCCAAAGACTTGCATTGGCTGCTGGAATCATTACGATATCTTCTTTCTTGAAGGGCCCATACGTCTTTTCATCAAGTCCCATGAAAGACTCTTCAATGGCACGTACAAACCTGACTGTTACATAGTCAATAACGTCAGAATCAAAAGATGGTTCAGATACTTCCTTCTTGGTGACTTTTTTCTTCTTTTTCTTTGTCGGTGAAGGGGATCCAGCCAAAGATTCTTTGATAAACTCAGTATGACCGTCAAGAGCTCTCTGAAATCGGTTATAGAATTCTTCCTCAGAAAGGGTCATGTCACCTCGGGGTCGCTGTTCGGATATTGCAGATTTCAAAATCTTCTGCTTTCTGAGTTTGAGAAGATCCTCTAGCATGAACTCAATATTCAGTGCCTCTTGTGTCATGATGTCCGCTTGGATGCGTTCTTCGGCATCAATAGATGCTAATGCTAAACGCACACCGGAAAGATATGATACCATTTTACTTAGTCGGAGGTCACCTAAATCTTGGAGCCCTTCGTTCTCAAGCTCATTTTTCCAGGTGGTTTCTATGTCAGTATATTCTAAATCACTCAATGGTAGCAACTCCTTTGCACAGGACGAATGCTGCTGCGGCCGATGGTAACTCAACAGATTCACCATGGAATGGTCCATAGTCTTCGTCACCAATCTTGAAACGTGGAACTCCTGGATTACTATATAGAAATTTGACCTTCATATGTCCGTTATCGAATGCAATAGCATCTCTAAATGGATTGAAATCATTCAGCTGATCACGCGTCACTTCCGGAACCGTGAATCCAGTCTTTCCATTTAGACTACCAATTAATCGGATGACTCTATGGATGTCATGTGTCACAGGACGGTCAATCTCACCTCCATAGAACTCAGCTGCTTTTTCAGCGATTTCTTGCCAAGATTTCAATCCAATAGATTTGGCTTCTTTACTCAAAATGGGAGGTTTCCTGAGAAGACCGTCCAGAGCTGCAATCTTCCCTTCTCTGAGAGGTTTGACCCATCGTTCAGTTCCAGAGTATGCGTCAATATTCCGTACAAACTCGATTATTGCATCTGCCATTTTTCCAGACCACCCTGGAAAAGAACGATCTGGGATTCTGTTCACTCTTCCTTGCGAAACGATTACTTTCTCCGTGTTGAGACCTAGACCCATGATATAATGTACAATCTGGATTCGGCTATTCGAATCAAGTAAGTAAACGCGGGGATCGTGAACCCGGACATGATACCCTCTATTACCACTATAATTGAGTTGTATTGTACTGGGGTCAAATCCAAAGTCATTGACGAGGAAATCATCGTATAGCTTCACTGTGTGCTTCTTTGCCTCCTCAAGACATTTTTCACAGACCCACTTTCTTGTCCTGAAGCTCTTACCAGCACAGTCGGGACAACTATCTGGAGCTGGTCCTGTACCTGTTTTATGACAACTATCTGTATTGCATCTCCACACGTCATGGTCTTTGGCACAAGGGATATCTAAATGGTCAGCGTCTATATCGAATACAAGTTCTGCACCAATCCATTCTTTTTCGTTCATATGACGAGCCACGGGAATCTCGTAAAATGCGGCAGAATGGTAGATACTGTGGGGTGCTATAGCCATGAGAGCCTTCAAGAGCTCGTCATGATTAAGATAACCAACGTGTCGCTTCCACATTGTTGTTTGAATCTCTGGTGATTCACATTTGGGACATTTTGTGACTGGTTCGAAGGATTTTCCTGATTGACCACAACCATATGATGTTTCATGTCCTGATTCATCACGAGTGCGTCTTTTAGGGCAGAACCAATTGTGTTCCCAACTCTGAATACCAAACTCTTTGGTGTGAATCTTTTCTGGAGTGTCAACGGAATCGGGATTGGATTTGTAGTATTCATGGAACATGAATCGCAGTTTCAAGACTGTACTTGTGAAACTCTGATTCTGTTTCGACATGTTTCTATCCACGGTCCGCCCTGCGTTCCACACGTGGTGCTAGAACGAAGCTTATACTTCCTGCCTCTGCAATGGAATACTCCAAGAGCAGTGGTTTGTTGGATGTGAACTGAAGCATCAGACTGTCACTTGCAATCGCTTTTGATATTTCGGTCAAATAGTTAAGCGCATACATAGCGACAGATTTTCCTGAAACTTCCAATTGGAAGAGTGCTGGTGCATCACCTTTTGTTGTCAGAGAAACATTGGCTTCACCTGTGTCCCCTTCACCTGAAAATGTGAGCTTGTCAGATTCTGCACTGATCTTTACGTGGCTGGAAACAACCGCAATATCTTTGATTGCTTGCTTGAAGGTGTCGGCTAACATCTCAGCTTTTGCTTCGAATTCAATTCCAGGTTTCTTCGTCTGGTCTTCAGGAGGTCTCAATAGTTGCAATTTAAACATTCTATCCGCTTGACCAACCATTTTGATCTCAAATCGATTCTCTTCTTCATCAAGGTTGAATTCGAGATGCTCATCTCCTGCCATACGTTTACTGATTTTGGTAAGCTCATCAATACCCAAGCAGATATCATGCTCACCTTTGCACGAGTACTCTTGGAAGATATCAGAGGGAAGGGCCAAATCAACCATAGCGGCTTTAGAAGAGTCTAGTTGACGTAGTGATATTCCTGATTCAGACACACGAAAGTGTGCCTCTGTAAGAAGCGTCGCTAAAGAGTCTATAATTTGCTTCCAAGTCTTAGTACTATCAAGTGTTGCGTGAAACATACAATTATCTCCAGCATTTGAACTAGGTTCTCTGAATGAGTTTTTGATTTAAAATGTACCTCTCAGTGAATTGACTTGATTCTTTATTACTATCAAATCAATAAGAAGACCTAGCCAATCATTGAACGTGTAACCTGTTCCTCCATTTCTAGAGCTTCTTTGTAAAGTGCAATATCAAATGTGTCGATATTGTGAGCGATGGTGGCATTCAATCTTAGTTCTTTACCACCTTCGATCTTCTTTTCGGTCACTTCTCCGATTAACATGTATTTGTGTTTAATCTCCAGTGTTCCTTCCACGCTGACCTGAATTTTCTTAGCCTTTTTTACATCATCAAATATATCCTGAATAACTGCGGAACCAGGACTAGAATCGACAACTATCCCCATTATTCTAACTGGTTCGGTTATCTTTGCGGATAGATCTCGTATTCTCATGAGTTTGGACGGTTTGCGACGGGAATAGCTCTTCTCTTCAGCCAAGATTTTTACACCATTTGTGTTAGTATGAGGAGTTGGGCATAAGTTGCACAGGGTGCTACGATTCGAGGGCTATAAATATGTCAGTACCGACGCCAGGTGTGCTTACACTTTGTGCATCTATAAAACTCTGTAGCGCCTTCATCTCCTCGTCTTGTTTGGACTGTCCAGTAGTAAGCATCGTTGTTGTTACATTTGGGACAAGAGGCTCTTGTGACGGGCATAGGAATAGAATCATCATCTACAACGATTATTTTGTCGCGAGGTGTTTTCTTGAGTTTCTGAGAAACAGTTAGTCTTCCTTTGATTTTCTTTGTAAAATCGCAACTACGGCATTTCAAAACTCGTGTACCATCATCTTGGGTAGATGGAACCATCATTGAACCGCATTTGTCACAGAATTCCATTGAGTATCAACTTCTTCGTTGTTTGTGCCGAGTTCAATTAAGCGTTATGACAACAACCAAATTAACGATCTAAGGTAACGAGTCAATATGTTGTTCTAATAGATACTGGAACGATAGTGCTGCTACCTCTCCCTCTTTCTTTCTATTAGTTTTGGAATCAATGTGAAGTGTATTTGTAAGAGATTCTACGGCTTGTTGGATGGTGATTTTTCCAGTCATCCATAGATAGGCCATAATAGCCTCGTAAGCGTCGGCTGCTCTTCCTGCGTCTGTTCTGCGAGAAATATGGTTGTATACATCTGTTGCACGAATAGCTCTTGCAAGTACACTGTCTCTTACTTTCTCACCGGTCGTCTGTCCAAGAACAACAGATTTTGCCAGAGAATAGATGAAATTAATTAAATTGTCCCCCACTTTCGCCAGACCCTTATCGTTCATGATTGACTCTACGGATTCATGATGAACAAAAGCTTCCCACATCTGAAGGGACCTCCCAAGGGCTAATGTCAGGACTAATCGACACTGTGATCTGACACCGCTTGCTTGAACTTCTTGCGAAATTCCTCAGTTCGGGCAAGCATCTTCTCCAGTGATTCCCGAAATACAACATTAGCTTGTCGTCTTTTTGTCTTTAGAGTCAGAATTGGGCTGGCTAATAATGGATGTTCAATACTGTATCC